>JAHFVC010000266.1 GCA_023264765.1 Mycobacterium sp.
GGTACGCCGTGCTGGTGCTGCCGGTGTTGTTCGCCGCGGGCATGAGCCTGTTCGACAGTCTGGACGGCATCTTCATGGCCCGCGCCTACGGCTGGGCGTTCCTGAAGCCGATCCGCAAGGTCTACTACAACCTGACCGTCACCGTCCTGTCGGTGCTCGTCGCGCTGGCGGTCGGGGTGATCGTGCTGACCGGCCTGCTGGTGGACCGGCTGGGCATCACGTCGGGGCCGCTGAGCGTGATCGGCTCGGCAGACCTGGAATTCGTCGGCTTCGCCATCGCGGGCATGTTCGCGCTCACCTGGCTGGTGGCGCTCGGCATCTGGCGATTCGGCCGGATCGAGGAACGCTGGGACGTCACGCCGGCGGGCTGAGCTACAGCAGGCCGAGCAGCGCGTTCTCGATCACCTCGGGCAGTGCGGGATGGATCCAATACTGGCCGGTGGCAATCGCTTCGGCGGTCTGGCCAAAGCTCATCGCCTGGATCAGCGGCTGGATGATGGACGAGGCCTGATGGCCCATGACGTGCGCCCCGAGGATCCGGCCGGTGCCGCGCTGACCGATCAGCTTGACCACTCCGGTGGTGTCCTCCATCGCCCAGCCGTAGGCGGTGTCGCCGTAGGCCTGGACCTTGACCACGATGTCGTGACCGGCCTCGCGGGCTTCGGCTTCGGTGAGACCCACCATCGCCAGCTGGGGGTCGGTGAACACGGCAGAGGGCACGAACCGGTGGTCGCTGGCCACCATCGCGGCGGTGTCATCCCAATCCAGCAGCAGGTTGTGCCGCACCACCCGCATCTCGTGGTTGGCCACGTGCTTGAGCTGATGGTCCGAGGACACGTCGCCGAGTGCGAAAACCCCACGCGCGGTGGTGCGCTGGTACTCATCGACCACGACGCTGCCGTCCTCGACGGTGACCCCCGCCTTCTCGGCGTCCAGCTGATCGCCGTTGGGCACCCTGCCGGTGGCCACCAGCAGCACGTCGGTGTCGATCTCGGTTCCGTCGTCGAGCTCCAGCACGGTGCGGCCGGCCTCGGTCCGGGACCCGGTGACGTTGACGTGGGTGCGCAGGTCCCACTTCTGCGCCGCCAGCTCGGTGAAGCGATGGCAGATCGTCTCGTCGCAGTGGGTGAGCAGACCAGGGCCGCGCACCACGACGGTCACTCGCACCCCGAGGGCGGAGAACACATGCGCGAACTCGGCGGCCACGAACCCACCGCCGACGATGACCAGGTGTTCCGGGAGCTCCTCGATCCGCATGATGTTGTCGCTGGTGTAGTACTCGACCCCGCAGTCGTCGATCGCCGGCGGGACCGAGGCGCGCGATCCGGCCGCGATCACCACCTGATCCGAGCTGAACTCGTCACCGGCATCGGTGCGCAGCAGGTAGCGGCCGTCCTGCACACCGGTGAAGCGGGTGTGGTGGGCGTAGACATCGATGTTGGGCAGGCCGCGCTTGTAGGACTCGCCGCCGGCTGCGATCGGATCGATGCGGCCGAAAACGCGCTCGACGATGTCGGGCCAGCGCACCCCGTCGATGTGCGCGTCGATCCCGAACCGCGCCGAGTCCCGGATGGTGTTGGCGACCTCGGCGGCGTAGACGAACATCTTGGTCGGGATGCAGCCGACATTGAGGCACGTGCCTCCGAAGGTGCCCTGCTCGCAGAGGGCGATCCGCATGTCGCCGTAGCGGGCGTCGTAGCCGGTGTCGGGGATGCTGTTGCCCGAGCCGGTGCCGATGATGGTCAGGTCATAATGCTGCACGCGTTTGCGCCCTATCCCGATTGTGTTGTGGAGGAGGTGGATTGGTTCTTCTGGTGGCTCTGATGCCAGTCCAGCCAGGCGTCGAGTTCGGCGTAGGCAGCCGCCCGCGGGCCGGCCAGGGACAGGAACACGTCGTGCTTGGCGTCGGTGATCGGCACCATCGTGGTGCGGTTGCCGACACAGCCCGCCCAGCGGGCGATCTGTGCGACGTCGAGCACCGCGTCGCCGCGCTGGATGGCGTCGGGGTCCCGCGACTCCGGGACACTGTGCCCCGACCGCAGCAGCAGGGAGGGCACTCCGACGTCCAGCCCGCGGTGCAGGCGCGCCTGGGCCCGCCGGATCGCGTTGATCCAGCCGAACGTCACCGGGAATCCGCCCAGCGGTTTCCACTCCAGGTCGTATTCGAACTCGCCCGCATAGTCGCGGTGCAGCGAGCTGCCGTAGCCACCCTCGGGCACCGGTCGGCGGATCACCTTCATCTTGCGGAACCGGGCCAGCGCGATCAGCGCCGCCGGCGTCGGCGCGCTGCGCAGGATCGCCGGCCCGTGCAGATCGAACCAGGGGCTGTTGAGCACCAGACCGGTGATCCGCCCGGTGGCGCAGCGGCGCCGTAGCCGGTCCAGCCACAGCGTCACGACCAGGCCACCTGCCGAATGCCCGTAGATCAGCACGTCAGGGGCGTCGATGTGCTCCAGGGCGGTCTGCAACGCGACGTCGTAGCGGCGCAGATCGGTGGTGAAGTGCGGCGTCTGCCCCTCGCGCCACGACCGCCCACACTTCGGGAGGTCCAGGGCGTAGACCGCGAAACCGCGGGCGGCGAACCGGTCGGCCAGTTCGGTGTGGAAGAAGTAGTCGGTGAATCCGTGCACCACCAACACGGCGCGCGACGCCACACCGTCGCCCTCGCGCTGCACCAGCGTGGCCGCCAGTTGGCCCTCGCCGTCCGGGTCGGCACCCAGCGGGAGGGTGAGCGCGCGGTAGCCGGGCAGGACGTCGGGTTCCCAGTGCACCTGCGAATGGCCCTGCGATGCCGTCACGGGTTCACCCTATCGGCACGGTTGCGGAGCCGCGGGAGCCGTGGTGACCGAAAGCACCGGCACAGCGCGTTACCCGGCGGACGTGTCGCGATAACCTGAGAAGTACAAGAACCGTCGCGTACCACCTGCGGCGGACCTGCGATACGAAGGACCAGCCAACGGTGTCTGACCCCAAGCTAGCCAAGACCGACGTCGTGCTCATCGGCGCCGGGATCATGAGTGCCACTCTCGGTGCCCTGCTGCGTCTGGTCGAGCCGAACTGGTCGATCACGCTGATCGAGCGCCTCGACGGCGCGGCCGCCGAGAGCAGCGACCCGTGGAACAACGCCGGCACCGGGCACTCGGCGCTCTGCGAGCTGAACTACACCCCGCAGAACGCCGACGGCACCGTCGACATCGCCAAGGCCGTCAACGTCAACGAGCAGTTCCAGGTGTCGCGGCAATTCTGGGCGTACGCCGTGGAGAACGGTGTGCTGCCCGACGTCCGCAACTTCCTCAACCCGATCCCGCACGTCAGTTTCGTGCACGGCGCCGAGCACGTCGGCTACCTCAAGGCGCGGTATGAAGCGCTGGTCGGCAACCCGCTGTTCTCCTCGATGGAGTACATCGACGACGCCGACGAGTTCGCCCGCCGGTTGCCGCTGATGGCCGCCAAGCGCGACTTCTCCGAGCCCGTCGCCTTGAACTGGACCCAGTCCGGTACCGACGTCGATTTCGGCTCGCTGTCGCGCCAGCTAATCGGTTACGGCGCCACGCACGGCATGAACACCCTGTTCGGCCACCAGGTCCGCGATCTGCGCAAGGAGTCCGACGGCTCCTGGACGGTCAGCTACGTCAACCGGCGCACCGGCGAGAAGTACAAGACCAACGCCAAGTTCGTCTTCGTCGGCGCCGGCGGTGGTGCGCTGTCGCTGCTGCAGAAGTCGGGCATCCCGGAGGCCAAGGGTTTCGGCGGTTTCCCCGTCGGCGGGCAGTGGCTGCGTACCGACAATCCCGAGCTCGCGGCCGCGCACCAGGCGAAGGTGTACGGCGCACCGCCGCTGGGTGCCCCGCCGATGTCGGTGCCGCACTTGGACACCCGGGTCATCAACGGCCGGTCCTACCTGCTGTTCGGTCCTTTCGCGGGCTGGACGCCGAAGTTCCTCAAGCAGGGCAAGTTCACCGACCTGCCGCTCTCGGTCAAGCCGAACAACATCGGTTCCATGCTCGGCGTCGGGCTCACCGAGATGAGCCTGGTGAAGTACCTGATCGGCCAGCTCGCCCTCGGCGAGGCCGACCGCGTGCAGGATCTGCGGGAATTCGCACCCAGCGCAAAGGATTCCGACTGGGACCTCGCCATCGCCGGGCAACGTGTGCAGGTCATCCGGAAAAAGGGCGCCGGCGGTGTGCTGGAATTCGGCACCACGGTGCTCGCGGCGGCCGACGGGTCCATCGCCGGACTGCTGGGCGCCTCGCCCGGTGCCTCGACCGCGGTGCCTGCCATGTTCGACGTGATGGAACGCTGCTTCCCCGACCAGTATTCGTCCTGGCAGCCCAAGCTCAAGGAGATGGTGCCGTCGTTGGGTACCAAGCTATCCGGAGAGCCCGGCCTGTTCCGCGAGGTGTGGGAGCACGGAACCAAGGTGCTGCAACTCGATACGCCCGCAGTCGTATGACGGCGGTGCGCCGATGACGGTCGCCTTGCGCCGGAGCTGGGCCCAGGACCTCGACGCCGCCACCCTCTATGAGCTGCTCAAGCTCCGAGTCGAGGTGTTCGTCGTGGAACAGGCCTGTCCTTATCCGGAGCTCGACGGACGTGACCTACTCGCCGAGACGCGGCATTTCTGGCTGGAAAGCGATGACGGACAAGTCATTTCGACGCTCCGCCTGATGGAGGAGCACCCCCGCGGGGAGAAGGTGTTCCGAATCGGGCGGGTCTGCACCAAACGCCCGGCGCGGGGCAACGGGCACACCGCGCGCCTGATGCAGGCCGCGCTGGCCGAGGTCGGCGACTACCCGTGCCGGATCGACGCGCAGACCTACCTGCAGGACATGTACGGCGCCCACGGATTCGTCCGTGACGGCGAGGAATTCACCGAGGACGGCATCCCGCACGTACCCATGGTCAGACCCGGATCGGGGCAACTCTCGTGATGCCGAGTACGGCGACATATCCGTTCAGCGCGCTGGTGGGTCATGACCGGCTGCGCCTGGCGCTCATCCTGTGCGCGGTGCGCCCCGACATCGGTGGTGTGCTGATCCGGGGTGAGAAGGGCACCGCGAAATCGACTGCGGTACGCGCCCTGGCCACCGTGTTGAGTCAGGTCGACGACGCGGCGCGGCTGGTCGAACTCCCGATCGGGGCCACCGAGGACCGGGTGGTCGGGTCGCTGGATCTGCAGCGGGTCCTGCGTGACGGCGAGCAGGCCTTCCAGCCGGGCCTGCTGGCGCGCGCCCACGGCGGCGTGCTCTACGTCGACGAGGTGAACCTGCTGCACGACCATCTGGTCGACGTACTGCTGGACGCCGCGGCGATGGGCCGGGTGCACATTGAACGTGACGGTATCTCGCACAGCCACGACGCCCGATTCGTCCTGGTGGGCACCATGAACCCCGAAGAGGGCGAGCTGCGCCCGCAGCTGCTGGACCGGTTCGGGCTCACCGTCGATGTGGCCGCCTCCCGCGATGTCGACGTGCGCGTCGAGGTGATCCGCCGGCGGCTGGCGTACGAGGCCGACCCGTCGGGCTTCGCAGGACGGTACGCGGCGGCGGACGCCGAGCTGGCGGTCCGGATCGCCGCGGCCCGCAGCGCATTGGTCGATGTGGTGTTGCCGGACAACGAGTTACGCCGGATTGCCGCCCTGTGCGCGGCCTTCGACGTGGACGGTATGCGCGCGGATCTGGTGCTGGCCCGCACGGCGTTGGCACACGCGGCCTGGCGGGGAGCCCCGCGCGTCGAGGAAGAAGACATCCGGATCGCCGCCGAACTCGCGCTGCCGCACCGGCGCCGCCGCGACCCGTTCGACGATCCCGGGCTGGACCAGGACCGCCTCGACGAGGCGATGGCCGCGGCGGACGAGTCCGGCAAGGATCCCGAGCCGGACCCCGAGCCGCCGGGCGGCGGCTCGTCCGACGCGTCAGAAGCTCCAGGGGATGCTGCGCCGCAACAGAATTCCGGCGCCGGCGGGAGCCGCCCGAGCGCTCCGCCTGCGGCAACTTTCCGGACCCGTGCGCTGCTCGTCCCTGGCATCGGCGAGGGCGCGCCCGGGCGTCGTTCGCGGGCCCGCAACCGCACGGGTGCCACCGTGGCGGCCACCGACGTTCCCGGTGAGGGGCACGGGATGCACGTGTTCGCGTCGGTCCTGGCGGCCGTGGGCAATCAGCGGCACGCCGGCCGGCCCAGGATCGGTCCCGACGACGTCCGTCGTGCGATTCGCGAAGGCCGCGAGGCCAATCTGGTGATCTTCGTCGTCGATGCCTCGGGATCGATGGCGGCGCGGGATCGGATGTCGGCCGTCAGCGGCGCGACGCTGTCCCTGTTGCGCGACGCCTATCAGCGTCGCGACAAGGTTGCGGTGGTGACCTTCCGTCAGGACCGGGCCCAGCTGCTGCTGCCCCCGACCTCCTCGGTATACATCGCCGGACGCCGACTGGCCCGATTCGACACCGGCGGGAAAACCCCTCTGGCGCAAGGGCTCCTGGCCGCACGAGATGTGGTGCTGCGGGAGAAGGCGAGGGACCGGGGCCGCCGTCCACTGGTGGTCGTGCTCACCGACGGGCGGGCCACCGGCGGAGCGGATCCCTTGGGCCGCACCGAGATGGCCGCCCGGTTGCTGGTCGCCGAGGGCACCGCCGCCGTGGTGGTGGACTGCGAGACCTCGTACGTGCGTCTGGGGTTGGCCACCCGCCTGGCCGAGCAGCTGGGCGCACCCGCGGTGCGCCTGAGCCAGCTGCAGGCCGGCGAGCTGACCTCGCTGGTCAAATCAGCTGCATAGGAGATGTCGCATGCCGCAAGGACAACCGCTCACCGTCCCGAATGACGGACTGACCACCAAGGCGCGCCGGAACGCACCCCTGCTGGCGGTGCACACCGGGCCCGGCAAGGGAAAGTCGACCGCCGCATTCGGTATGGCGCTGCGCGCCTGGAACCAGGGTTTCGACATCGCGGTCTTCCAGTTCGTCAAGAGTGCGAAGTGGAAAGTGGGCGAGGAGAGCGCCTTCGCGGCCCTCGGCCGGATGCACGACGAACACGGCGTAGGCGGTCCCGTCCAGTGGCACAAGATGGGCTCAGGCTGGTCCTGGACCCGTAAACCCGGCTCCGAGGTCGATCACGCCGAGGCGGCCCGCGAGGGCTGGGCCGAAATCCGCGGCAGGCTGGCGGACGCCCGCCACGATTTCTACGTGCTCGACGAGTTCACCTACCCGCTGAAGTGGGGGTGGGTCGACACCGACGAGGTGATCGAGGTGCTCGCGAACCGGCCCGGCAACCAGCACGTGGTGATCACCGGACGCGATGCGCCGCAGCGCTTGCTGGAGGCCGCCGACCTGGTCACCGAGATGACCAAGATCAAGCACCCGATGGACGCGGGGCGCAAGGGCCAGCGCGGCATCGAGTGGTGACACCCGCCATCATCATCGCCGCCCCCGCGTCGGGCAGCGGCAAGACCACCGTGGCCACCGGTCTGATGGGCGCCCTGCGCCGCGCCGGGCACCGCGTCGCGCCGTTCAAGGTGGGACCCGACTTCATCGATCCGGGTTACCACGCCCTGGCCACCGGGCTGCCCGGCCGCAACCTGGACCCGGTGCTCGTCGGGGAGGATCTGATCGGCCCGCTGTACCGGCACGGCAGCGCGGGCAGCGACATCGCGGTCGTCGAGGGCGTGATGGGCCTGTTCGACGGCCGTATCGCAGATGGTCCCGGTCCCGCCCGCGGCTCCACCGCGCACGTCGCCGGGCTGCTCGGCGCGCCGGTGGTGCTGGTGGTCGACGCACGGGGCCAAAGCCAGAGCATTGCCGCACTGCTGCACGGCTTTTCGACCTTCGACACGACGCTGCGCTTTGCCGGGGTGATCCTCAACCGGGTGGGATCGCCGCGCCACGAACAGGTGCTGCGGCAGGCCTGTGAGCATGCCGGTGTCCCGGTCCTCGGTGCCATCCCGCGCACAGCCGAACTGGAGGTGCCCTCGCGCCATCTCGGCCTGGTGACCGCCGTCGAGTACGGGCAGCGCGCGGAATCGGCCGTCTGCGCGATGGCGGATCTGGTGGCCGAGCACGTCGACGTGGCGGCCGTGGTGGCCGCCGCCGACGCCGGTGTCACCGCCGCGCCGTGGAGCCCCGCGATGGACCGGCCGGCGGCCGGGGTGTGTGTCGCCCTGGCGGCTGGGCGCGCGTTCAGCTTCGGCTACGCCGAGCATCGCGAACTCCTGGCGGCTGCCGGTGCCGACATCGTCGATTTCGACCCGCTGGCCGAGGTTCTGCCGGCCGCGGCGACCGCCGTCGTCATCCCCGGCGGTTTCCCCGAACAGTTCACCACCGAATTGTCAGCCAACGCGGCGGTGCGCGAGCAGATCCGCGCGCTGGCCGCCGCGGGCGCACCCGTGCACGCCGAATGCGCCGGGCTGACCTATCTGGTCGACGATCTCGACGGCGTGCCCATGTGCGGTGTGCTGTCGGGGTCGGCACGGTTCACCCCGCGCCTCACGCTGGGCTACCGGGACGCGGTGGCCGTCACGGACTCGTCCCTGCACCGGGTCGGGGAGCGCGTCACCGGACACGAATTCCATCGCACCACAGTCACTTTCGCGACCGAGTACAACCAGGCCTGGGCCTACCGCGGGGGAGCGGGCCGCGACGGCGCCATCCATCGCGGTATCCATGCCGGCTACCTGCACACCCACCCCGCCGCGCACCCGCAGGCCATCGCCAGGTTCGTGGCGGCCGCCGCAACCTTTAAGCTCGCCGGGTGACAGAGAACGCCTACCTCGTCGGTCTGCGCCTGGAGGGCCGCAAAGTTGTCGTCGTGGGCGGCGGCAGTGTGGCTCAGCGCCGGCTTCCGTTGCTGATCTCGGTCGGGGCGGACGTCCACGTGGTCACCCGCACCGCGACCCCGGCGGTGGAGGCCATGACACCCGTCACCCTGACGCTGCGCGACTTCCGCGACGACGATCTGGACGGCGCCTGGTACGTGTTGGCCGCCACCGACGATCCGGACGTCAACGCCGCGATCGTCGCGGGAGCCGAACGGCGCCGTATCTTCTGTGTGCGCGCCGATGCCGCGCGCGACGGCACCGCTGTCACCCCGGCCTCCTTCGAGTTCGACGGTTTGTCGGTCGGCGTGCTGGCCGGCGGGGAACACCGCCGTTCCGCGGCGATCCGGACCGCGATCCACGAGGCGCTGCTGCGCGGCGTGATCAGCGGGCAGGCGCCCGACACCGTGCACGAAGGGGTGGCGCTGGTCGGCGGGGGACCGGGGGATCCGGAGCTCATCACGGTGCGCGGCAGGCGGCTGCTGGCGCACGCCGACGTCGTCGTCGCCGACCGGCTCGCCCCGCCCGAGCTGCTCGCCGAACTCGGCCCGCACGTCGAGGTCATCGACGCCGCCAAGATCCCGTACGGGCGGGCGATGGCTCAAGAGGCCATCAACCAGGTCCTCATCGAACGTGCGAAGGCCGGCAAGTTCGTGGTGCGCCTCAAGGGCGGGGATCCGTTC
>JAHFVC010000532.1 GCA_023264765.1 Mycobacterium sp.
GCACGGCCAGCGAGATCATCACGACGACGAACGCGGAGATCACCAGCGAGGTGCGCACCGCCCGCCCGACGGCCTCACCGACGCCTGCGGGGCCGCCGGTGGCGGTGTAGCCGTAGTAGGTGTGCACCAGCATGATCACGATCGCCATGGCGATCGACTGCACGAACGACCAGATCAGGTCGATGGGATTGAGGAACGTGTCGAAGTAGTGGTCGTAGATGCCGATGGACTGCCCGTAGATGGCCGTGGTACCGAGCTTGGCGGCCCAGAACGACATCAGCACGCCGACGCAGTACAGCGGGACCACCACGATGACACCGGCGATCACGCGGGTCGACGCGAGATAGGCGACGCTGCGGATGCCGATGACCTCGAGTGCGTCGATCTCCTCGTTGATGCGCATGGCGCCCAATTGCGCGGTGGCACCGGCGCCGATGGTCGCGGACAGTGCGATGGCGGTGGTCGCCGGCGCGATGAGGCGCACGTTGAAGAATGCCGACGCGAACCCGGTGAGGGCTTCGACGCCGATCTCGGCGAACCGGTTGTAGCCCTGCACGGCGACCAGCGCGCCGGTGCTGACGGTCAGGAAGCCGACGATGGCCACGGTGCCGCCGATGATCGCCAAAGCGCCGGTGCCCAGGCCCATCTGGGCGATGAGCCGGATCAGTTCCTTGGGGTAGTTGAGGAAGACGTCGGGAATCGAGCGCAGGGTGCGGCCGAAGAACTTGGTCTGGACACCCACCTGGTTCCAGCCGTCGACGAGACCGCCGACGGACCGACGGACCCGGTGGCCCAGTGCCCCGCTCATCGGTGGCCCGTCACATCGTGGCCTTCACACCGACCGCCGTCGCGACGACGTTGATGGCGAACAGCGTCATGAACGTGAACACCACCGTCTCGTTCACGGCGTTGCCGACACCGGCAGGCCCACCGCCCACGGAAATGCCCTTGTAGCAGGCGATCAGGCCGGCCGCGAGACCGAACAACGCGGCCTTGGCGAGCGCGATGACCACGTCGGCGGGGCCGGTGACCAGTGTCAGGCCGGCGACGAACGCACCGGGCGACACGTGCTGGACGTAGACGCAGAACAGGTATGCGCCGGTCAAGCCGACCAGCACCACGGTGGCCGACAGTGCCAACGACACCAGCGTGGCGGCCATGACGCGCGGAATCACAAGGGCCTGAATGGGATTGATACCCATGACGCGCAAGGCGTCGAGTTCGTCGCGGATGGTCCGCGCGCCCAGGTCCGCGCACATGGCGGTGGCGCCGGCGCCGGCGATCACCAGCACCGTGACGATGGGCCCGATCTGGCTCACCGTGCCCAGCGCGGCGCCCGTTCCGGAGAAGTCGGCCGCACCGAACTCGGTGAGCAGGATGTTGAACGTGAAGGTGAGCAGCACCGTGTACGGGATGGTGAGCATCAGGGTCGGCAGGATTGCCACCCTGGCGACGAACCAGGACTGCAGGATGAATTCGCGCCAGGCAAACGGGGGTCGCCACATCAGGACAAAGACGTCCAGCGTCATCGAGAAGAAGCCGCCGAACGCCCGGACGGGTTTGGCAATGACGGCGGGCACCGCATCGGACGGGGCCATTAACGAAGCCGCCCTGACCTGGACCTCTGCCGCATTACCTGCTTATTCCCTTCCACACGCCCCGACGGTGCCGCTGTCACACGAATCTGACCACAGGCACCACCATGGACGGGCAAGAACGTACATAACGATTTTCCCGTCAGCAACATGGACGGCTGAGCACGGCGATCAACGGCCGGTGGCCAGATTACCGGGCGGTAGCTTCTAAAATTTGCCAGCGCCCAGAGCTCTCATCGAGAAGCCCACCACCCGGCGCTTGGCCACCTCGGTGAGAACCGGGTCGGCGATCGACGGCACACTGAGCTCACGGCTCACCAAAGCGCTGATCGCGACGGCGTCACCCTCGGGGTCGGCCAGCGGAAACGAGCCGTCCTCGACACCGCGACGCAGAATTTCGACCAGCGAGCGCTCCCGATTGGCGCGAGCGAGTTCGCGGGCGTGCGGATAGCCTCTGGCCGCCCGCATCTCGTCGGACTCCATCACCGCGAGGTAGCTGGACACCAGAGGTTCGGTCGCCAGCGCAAACATCTGCTCGATCCACCACCGCACCTGTTCCACCGGGGTGCCGGGGCCGCGGGCAATCTCGTCGAGCCACCCCGACAGCGTCGCCGTGAGGTTCTGCAGCATCGCCAGGAACAGGTCGTCCTTGGAGTCGAAATGCCGGTAGAAGGCACGGCTGGAAACCCCGGCCCTGGCCAGGATCGCCGCGACCGGGACGGGACCTTCGTGCGGTTCCAGCAGGCAGACGTAGGTGGCCTCGATGATGCGGCCGCGTTCGTCGGCATCGGGACGATCAGGCGGCACAACGCGAGATTCTAGGGACCGCTGCACAGCTGGACCGCCGAATAGTGGAATCGGGCCGCTGGGTAACGTGATCGAAGGTCGGCGAGAGGATGCCCGTGAGCACAGCAGACAATGCACCACAGACGGTGACCTTGCGTGGCGTCGACGATCTGGCTCTGGTCGGCGATGAATGGAATCGCGGTATCGAGACCGAGCTGCCCACGGTGTTGCTGCTGCACGGCGGCGGCCAGAACCGCCACTCGTGGAAGAACACCGGGCAGATCCTGGCCGACCGCGGCATGCACGTCATCGCGCTGGACAGTCGTGGGCATGGCGACAGCGACCGCTCCCCCACGGCCAACTACGCCGTCGAAACCCTGTGCGCCGACACACTGCAGGTGCTGTATCAGATCGGGCGGCCGGTGGTGCTCATCGGCGCCAGCATGGGCGGACTGACCGGAATCCTCGCCGCGCACGAGGCGGGCCCCGACCTGGTCACCAAGCTGGTGCTGGTGGACGTGGTGCCGCGCTTCGAGAAGGACGGTAGCGCCCGCATCCGCGATTTCATGTTCAACCACGTGCACGGCTTCGATTCGCTGGAGCAGGCGGCCGAGGCGGTCGCCGAATACTTGCCGCATCGCCCGAAACCGCGGAGCGCCGAAGGGTTGAAGAAGAATCTGCGGCTGCGCGACGGCCGGTGGTACTGGCATTGGGATCCGGCGTTCCTGACCAAACCCGGCGATGATCCCTTCACCAGGGTGGACAAGATGGAGCAGGCTGCGATGAACCTCACGGTGCCGATCCTGCTGATCCGCGGGCGGCTCTCCGACGTGGTATCCGAAGAGGGCGTCCGGGATTTCCTGGAGAAGGTGCCCGCAGCCGAGTTCGTCGAGTTGTCC
>JAHFVC010000267.1 GCA_023264765.1 Mycobacterium sp.
ATGGACGTGGTGCGCGCCGCGCTCGGTGACGACCAGATCAACTATCTCGGCTTCTCCTACGGCACCGAATTGGGCGCCGCCTACGCCGACCGGTACCCCGAGCGGGTGCGCGCGATGGTGCTCGACGGGGCCGTCGACCCCAGTTCGGATCCGGTCGACGAGAACATCAACCAGCTGGCCGGATTCCAGGAGGCGTTCAGCGCCTACGCAGCTGACTGCGCACGGTCGGTGGACTGCCCGCTGGGTACCGATCCCGCGCAGTTCTCCACTCGGTATCACCAGCTCGTCGATCCGTTGGTGCAGCGACCCGGCGGAACCTCGGACCCGCGCGGACTCGGCTACGCCGACGCCATCACCGGTACCGCCAACGCGCTCTACACCAAACGGTATTGGCCCTACCTCACCAGCGGACTGCTGGGCCTGGCCCGCGGCACCGACGCCGGCGATCTGCTGATGCTCGCTGACGACTACTGGCACCGCGACGAGAACGGGCACTACGGCAACCAGCAGGATGCATTCGCCGCAATCCGTTGCGTGGACGCGCCGTATCCGTCCGATCCGGCGGTGTGGGTGCAAGCCGATCAACGCGCCAGAGCGGTCGCGCCGTTCATGGCGTACGGGGCGTTCACCGGCTACGCACCGCGCGATGTCTGCGCGCTGTGGCCGGTGCCGTCCACCACGGTGCCGCACGATGCCGCCGCGCTGCCCCCGGGTAAGGCGGTGGTGGTGTCCACCACGGGCGACCCTGCGACGCCGTATCAGGCCGGTGTCGACCTCGCCCGCGAGTTGGACGCCTCGCTGATCACCTTCGACGGCACACAGCACACCGTCGTGTTCAACGGCGACGCCTGCGTGGACACCGCGGTGGTGAACTTCCTGACCGGGCTGACACCGCCGCCCGCCGGGCTGCACTGCTGACGCCGGCCGTTCAATTCTTCTGGTAGGCAACCATTTCGCGGGACAGCCGATCGCGCAGGCGCGGGTTGCGGCTGCACGCGTCGGCGAACACCGTCAGCAGTACCCAGCTGCTCAGGGCGCTGCCCAACACGAGGGCGAACGCCGCCCAGTCGCCGCCCACCAATTCGCGGGACGCCGTCTGTCGAGACCACAGCCGCCAATAGATCATCAGATTGACCGTGAGGCCGACGCCGTAGGACAGTGCGAAGGAGAACGCGAACGGCAGCCAGGTGCCGTCGTGCAGACGCTCCGAAAGAGGTTCGCGGCGTAGCGGATACACCACCGACAACACGTTGGCCGCACCGAGCCAGATGAAGACCATGGTGAGCAACTGGTCGACCATCGCCACGAAATGGCCGTCCCCGGCGACGGCCAGCACCGCGATGACCGGCAGGCCCGCACCGAGCACCGCCGCGGCGATCGCCAGGTTCTTGGTGACCAGCACCCGCCACACCGCGTCACCCTCGACGAGCGCGCGGCGCACCCGTTCGGCCTCGAAACACAACGCGTTGGTGCACACCACGCTGCCGACCACGGCGGCGAACAGATACAGCGTGAGCCGACCCGCGTCATACCGCGTCAGACCGGTCAGGTGGTAGAAGGCGACCAGGCCGAGGCTGACGCCCAGGGTGATCACGATCCGCAGCAGCACGGCGCGGGGCCGGTCCGCCACGATATGGCGGACCTCGCCGGTGACCCGCCGCGCGCCGCCCGAGACCGAGGGCCGCACCCGTGGGCCCCGGCCGGGACTCACGTCATGTGCGCGGGCGACCGCGAGGACGGCGTCGGCCACCGCCGCCCTGGCCCGCCGCACGGCGTGCACGACCTCGGCGGGTGCCTCGGCGAGGTCCGTGCCACCCGGTTCCGTCAGCGCGCGCAGAGTGGACTCCGCTTTCTTGGCCTCCACCTGCAGGGCGGCGTCGTCGCCCCATTCGGCGGCCGACGCCGCGGCGACGGCGCCGGCGAGTGAGTCGGTGAGCGTGCGCAACTCCTGGACGGCCGCCAGCGGTAGCGTCGTGCCATCCTGGTTCGGTGCGGTGCTCATGCCATCACTGAATCACGGCGCGGGCCGGAAGCCGATTCGCCCGTGTAACACAGATTTAACAGCCGCTGCTTAGGCTTCGGTCATGGACCGCCAGAAGGAATTTGTGCTGCGCACGCTGGAGGAACGCGACATCCGGTTCGTGCGGCTCTGGTTCACCGACGTGCTCGGATACCTCAAGTCGGTGGCGATCGCGCCCGCCGAGCTGGAAGGTGCGTTCGAAGAGGGCATCGGCTTCGACGGTTCGTCGATCGAGGGATTCGCCCGCGTCTACGAATCCGACACCGTGGCGCGTCCCGATCCGTCCACGTTCCAGGTCCTGCCGTGGACCACCAGCGCGGGCCAGCACCACTCGGCGCGGATGTTCTGCGACATCACCATGCCCGACGGTTCGCCGTCCTGGGCGGACTCGCGGCACGTGCTGCGCCGTCAGCTGGCCAAGGCCAGTGACCTGGGCTTCTCCTGCTACGTGCATCCCGAGATCGAGTTCTTCCTGCTCAAGCCCGGCGAGGATGACGGCACCGTGCCGATTCCCGCCGACAACGGCGGGTACTTCGACCAGGCCGTGCACGACGCTGCCCCCAACTTCCGCAGGCACGCCATCGACGCGCTGGAGCAGATGGGCATCTCGGTGGAGTTCAGCCACCACGAAGGCGCGCCGGGCCAGCAGGAGATCGATCTGCGCTACGCCGATGCGCTGTCCATGGCCGACAACGTGATGACCTTCCGCTATGTGGTCAAGGAGGTCGCGCTGGCCGACGGGGTGCGGGCGTCGTTCATGCCCAAGCCGTTCAGCGAGTACCCGGGCTCGGCCATGCACACCCACCTGAGCCTGTTCGAAGGTGACACCAACGCGTTTCACAGCCCCGACGACCCGCTGCAGCTCTCGGACGTCGCCAAGTCGTTCATCGCCGGCATCTTGGAGCACGCCAGCGAGATCAGCGCCGTCACCAATCAGTGGGTGAACTCCTACAAGCGCCTGGTGCACGGCGGTGAGGCACCGACGGCCGCGTCCTGGGGCGCGTCCAACCGGTCCGCTCTGGTCCGCGTGCCGATGTACACCCCGCGCAAGGCGTCCAGCCGGCGCATCGAGGTCCGCAGCCCCGATTCGGCGTGCAACCCCTACCTGGCGTTCGCGGTGCTGCTGGCCGCCGGGCTGCGCGGTATCGAAAAGGGCTACACCCTGGGACCGCAGGCCGAGGACAACGTGTGGAGCCTGACCGCCGAGGAACGCCGCGCCATGGGTTACCGGGAGCTGCCCGGCAGCCTCGGCGCGGCACTGGCCGAGATGGAGACCTCGGAGCTGGTCGCGGAAGCGTTGGGGGAGCACGTTTTCGACTACTTCCTGCGTAACAAGCGCGCCGAGTGGGAGAACTACCGCAGCACCGTCACCCCGTTCGAGTTGAAGAACTACCTGTCGCTGTAACGTTTGGGTGTGCCAAAACCCGCCACCCAGCGACCCAAGCTGCCCAGCGTGGGCCGGCTCGGGCTCGTCGAGGCACCCGCACGCGCCGGTCTGGACCGGCTGGGCTGGAACACCGACGATCATGTCGAACTGCTCTGGGCGCTCTCACGTGCCCCCGACGCCGATGCCGCGCTGCGCACCATGGTGCGTCTGGCCGACGAACTGGACGACGGCTGGGATGAACTGAACCGGGCACTGGTCAAGGACAAGGCGCTGCGCGGTCGGTTGTTCTCGGTCGTCGGTGGATCGGTGGCCCTCGGCGACCACCTTGTCGCCCGTCCCCAGTCCTGGCATCTGCTCGCCGGCCGGGCAAGCCTGCCCGACGCCGCGCAGCTGCGCCGAGAATTCGTCGCCGTTGCCGAAAGCTCCACGGACACAAGATCGGTGCAAGCGTCGCTGCGCTGCCTCTACCGGGATCGGCTGCTGGTGCTGGCGGCCCTGGATCTGGCGCCGACCGTCGAGAACGAGCCGGTGCTGGAATTCAGCACCGTGGGTGCGCACCTGTCGGATCTGGCCGACGCCGCGCTGAGCGCCGCCTTGGCCGTGTCCACCCGCTTGGTGTGCGGGGACGAGCAGCCGCCGAGGCTGGCCATCATCGCCATGGGCAAATGCGGCGCCCGCGAACTGAACTACGTCAGCGACGTCGATGTCATCTTCGTGGCCGAGAACGCGGACGCCATCACCACCCGGGTTGCCGGCGAGCTGATGCGCTTCGCCAGCGACACCTTCTTCGAGGTGGACGCCGCGCTGCGCCCCGAGGGCAAGCGTGGGCAGTTGGTGCGCACCCTGGAGTCACATGTCGCGTACTACGAGCGGTGGGCGAAAACCTGGGAATTCCAGGCACTGCTGAAGGCGCGCGCCGCCGTCGGCGATGCCGAACTCGGCGCGCAGTACATCGATGCGCTGATGCCGATGGTCTGGACCGCCTGCGAGCGTGAGGATTTCGTCGCCGATGTGCAGGCGATGCGGCGCCGGGTCGAGGAGCTGGTGCCCGCCGGGGTGCGTTCCCGCGAACTCAAGCTTGGTACCGGTGGCCTGCGGGACGTCGAATTCGCGGTGCAGCTGCTGCAATTGGTGCACGGCCGCACCGATGACTCCCTGCACGTAGCGTCGACCGTCGACGCGCTCGCAGCCCTGGGGTCCGGCGGCTACGTGGGCCGCGACGACGCCGCCAATATGACTGCCTCGTATGAGTTTCTGCGACTGCTGGAACACCGGCTGCAGCTGCAGCGGCTCAAGCGCACCCACATGTTGCCGGAGGACGGCGATGAGGAGGCGATGCGCTGGCTGGCGCGCGCCGCGCACATCCGTCCGGACGGCCGCCACGACGCGGCCGGTGTGCTGCGTGACGAACTGAAGCGTCAGAGCCTGCGGGTGTCCCGCCTGCACGCGAAGCTGTTCTATCAGCCCCTGCTGGAAACCGTTGGCAAGCAAGGCTTCGACGCCATGAGCACCGAGGCAGCCGAACGTCAGCTGGCTGCGCTCGGCTACGAGGGGCCGCAGAGTGCCCTGACCCACCTCGCGGCGCTGACCAGTGAGAACGGCCGCCGGGGCCAGGTGCAGAAGGTGCTGTTGCCGACGCTGCTGGACTGGCTATCGGACACTCCCGACCCGGATGCGGGTCTGCTGTCCTACCGCCGGATCAGTGAGGAGTTGGGCGATCTGCGGTGGTACCTGTCCACCCTGCGCGACGAGGGTGCGGTGGCCAAGCGGCTGATGCGGGTGCTCGGCACGTCGGCCTACGTACCGGACCTGCTGATGCGGGCGCCCGAGGTGATCCAGCTCTATGCCGACGGACCGCAGGGGCCCAAACTGCTGGATGCCGATCCGGACGCGGTCGCGCGCGCGTTGGTGGCTTCGGCTGCGCGGCATGCCGATCCGGCGCGGGCCATCGCCGCGGCCCGCACCTTGCGCCGCCGCGAGCTGGCCAGGGTCGCCTCGGCGGATCTGTTGGGCATGCTCGAGGTGACCGAGGTGTGCGACGCGCTCAGTTCGATCTGGGTTGCGGTGCTGCAATGCGCACTGGAGACGGTGATCCGGGACAGGTCACCCGCGGAGGGACCGAAGGCGCGGATCGCGGTGATCTGGATGGGCCGGCTCGGTGGCGGCGAACTGGGTTACGGGTCCGATGCCGACGTGATGTTCGTGTGCGAACCGATCGGCGACGTCGACGAGTCGGCGGCGGTGCGTTGGGCGGTGGGTGTTGCCGAGCAGGTGCGCACGCTGCTGGGCACGCCCAGTTCGGATCCGCCGCTGGAGGTGGATGCCGGGTTGCGTCCCGAAGGGCGCAACGGCTCACTGGTGCGCACACTTTCGTCATACGAGTCCTATTACGCCCAGTGGGCGCAACCGTGGGAGGTCCAGGCCCTGCTGCGGGCGAACAAGGTGGCCGGCGACGCGGACCTGGGTGAGCGCTTTCTGCGGATGATCGACAAGACCCGATACCCGCAAGGCGGCATCTCACCGGAGACGGTGCAGGAGATCCGGCGGATCAAGGCCCGGGTGGATGCCGAACGGTTGCCCCGCGGTGCGGACCCGAACACCCACACCAAACTGGGCCGCGGCGGGCTGGCCGATGTCGAGTGGACGGTGCAGCTGCTGCAGTTGCGGTTCGCCGACAAGATCCCGGCACTGCACAACACGTCGACCCTGCACACGCTCAACGCGATCGGGGCCGCCGAGCTGATCGCCGAGGGCGATGTCGATCAGCTACGCCAGGCGTGGCTGACGGCGACCCGGGCACGCAACGCGCTGGTGCTGGTGCGCGGCAAGCCCACCGACCAGCTCCCGGGGCCGGGCCGTCAACTCAACGCCGTCGCCGCGGCCGCGGGTTGGGAGAACGGCGACGGTGGCGAGTTCCTGGACAACTACCTCCGCGTCACCCGGCGGGCGAAAGCCGTGGTGCACAAGGTGTTCGGGGGCTAGCTGCCCGTCACCCCGACCGCGTCGAACGCGGCCTTGATCGCGGCGATCTGCTTGGTCGTGAAACCGTTGGCGCGGGCGCTGCTGATGATCGCGTAGCGGGCGTCGATGTAGGAGGCCGTCGACGGCAGGCTGTAGAGCGATTCGTAGTACACCTGGGCCCACTGCTCGCCGGATAGCTCGTTCTTGGTGGCGTCCATCATCTTGTGCGCGGCGAAGGACATGATCCCGCTGTTGCTGTGCACATAGTCGAAGTCGTCATTGTCGTTGTCATTGCAGCCGCAGGGATCGATGTAGCGGGTGGCGTAGTTCTCCCGCTGGCTGTAGTCCGACGGGTCCTCCATGCTGCGGTACGGATTGCCGGCGGCGTCCTCCGCGAAAAGCCATCTGCCGCTTCCCGTCTTGTTCTCGATGAGGGCGCCCATGATGTCTGCGTATGCCTCGTTCAGGGCGCCGGAGTCGCCGAGGTAGGCCAGGCCGTTGACGTATTGGATGACGGCGTGGGTGTACTCATGGCCGACCAGATCGAGTGCCGCCTGGGTGCTCCCGGCGTCACCGAAGACCAGTTCGCGCCCGGTCCAGGCGGCGTTGCGCCACCCGGCCGCCGACGAGCCGCTGGGGTTGTAGTCGATGCTCAGGACGACGGCGGCGCCGTTGTCGTCGAACGAATCCCGGCCGAGGATCGTCGTGTAGTAGTCGTATACGCGTGTCATGTTGGCCTGGGCCGAGACGGCCCCGGTGCCCCAACTCTTGGTGTAGGTGACCGTGCTGCCGGGGATGCTGGGCTGGCCCGACCACCCGGTGGTGACGTAGGTCGTCAGGTAGGTGGTGATGTTGCGGACCGGGTCGACCAGGACGAGTTGGCTGCCGGTGTTGCCCGCCCCGACCGTGCGGGTCTTGCCCTGCAGGTCGGTTCCAGATGACCGGATCGGCGCCAAAGCCTGCTGCGCGCTGGAGAAGTCGGAGAAGATGGTGCCGGCCTTGGCTCCGTTGGCGTAGATGTAATAGGTGGCACCGACCGAGGGGTAGGGGCTGGCTGGGTCCGAAGACGTCACCACCCGCCACGCCAGAGTCGCCGGGTTCCAGCGGGCCCCGGTCGCGAGATTGGTGCTGACGTCCTGGTCGTAGATGACCAGATCGGTATCGAAGATCAACGTCGCCAGGAACGCATTCTTGGTCGCCTGGCTGGGGCTGCCGCCGAAATCACTCAGCGCGTCCGCTCCGGCGATCGCTTCGGCTTTAGCCGCGGTACCGACACTGGGCGTCGGCGTGGTGTTCACGCTCGTGATGGCGGCGTCGTAGTTGCTCACCAGGCCGGTCACACGGCCGGCGCTGTCGGTGGACAGCACGACCTCGCTGCCGACGACCGGAATGCCGTTGACGGTCTGGCTCAGCCGGTAGAACACACTGCCCGAGTAGCCGACGGAGGACACCGCGATCTGCGAGGCGGTCGCGAATCCGCTTGGGGCTCCAAGGAGTCCGGCCATCTTGTTCAGTACAACCGCCGCAGAAGCGGCGCTGGTGACCGTGCTGAGGGTGAAGGTGCCCGAGATGTCGCGGACCTTGCTCACCGACGTAAAGGTGACGTCGACGTCACCGGTTGCGGCGAGGGCCTGCAGATCTGCCAGCGTGAGCGTGCCGTCACTGTCCGGGTGCAGAGCCGTGACGGGCACGACGACGTCGATCGGGATGCCGTCCTGGCCGTCGGACACGTTCACGGTGAACGTGACGGTGTCGGCGCCCGGTGTGAACCAGGCGTGATAGCGGGCCGCGGTGCTGGGCGTGTAGGTGTAGGCGCCGGCAGTGGTGACGGTGACGCCGGTGACGGGCGAAGCCAGCGCGTAGGTCAACGTGCTCGCGTCGGTGGCGCTGACCTGGCCGGTGACCGCGCCGGTCGTGCCGTTGACGGTGGTCGAGTAGGCCGGGTTCACCGGCAGGGCGTTACCTGCCGCGGAGGCAACGACATTGACGTTCACGGTGACCGCGCGGCTGCCGCCGTGGCCGTCGCTGACGGTGACGGTAAACGCATCCGTGCCGGCGCCGATGGCGCGGGATGAGGCGGTGGGTGTGTAGCTGAACGACCCGTCGGCGTTGACGACCACGGTGCCCTTGGTTGCCCCGGTGGCGGTGTAGGTCAGGGTGTCGTTGTCGGCATCGGTGGTGGTGATCTGGCCCGTGATCCGCGCGGTGCTCGCATGGGGCGCAGAACTGCTGACAGAGGCGGCCGTGGGGACGGTGTTGAACGGGCTGATGGTGAGCGTGACGGGTACGACCTGGACCGAGCCGTGGCCGTCGTCCACAGTGATGGCGAAGGTCTCCGTCGACGCCCCGCCGACAGCCGCGGCATGACGAGCGGTGACGGTGGGGGTGTAGGTGAACTTGCCGTCGCCGCCGACGACGAGGGTGCCCGTCAAGGTGGAGATGGTGCCGTCGTAGTAGACCTTGTCTTTGTCTCCGTCGGTGCTCTTGACGGACCCCGTGACGACACCCGTCGACGAATTCGGGTTGCCCTTGGCCGTTGTGATGGTCGGCGCCTTGTTCGCCGGTACCACCGTCACGGTGATGGTCTGTGACACGATGCCGCGGCGGCCGTCGCTGACGGTGAACGTGACGGTGTCGGTGAGGTCGGTGGTCGGCGCGGTGTCTGCGGCCGCTTGGTGTCTGGCGGCCGCGGTGGGGGTGTAGGTGAAGGTGCCGTCGGCGGCGAACGTCACCTTGCCCTTGGTCGGCGCGGTCAACACCGTGACCGCCTGCGGGTCGTCATCGGCGTCGGTGACACCGGTCGAGCCACTGACCACTCCGGTGGCGGCGCTGGAGGTGGTGACGGGAAGTCCGACAATGGGTTTCGTATTGGTGGGGACCAGCGACACCACTCGCATCGCGGTGCCGCCCGCGGTGTACAGCTGCATACCGTCCGGGCTGGCGGCGATGCCGTCGGCGGTGTCGCCGGTGGCCAGCGTCGTCAGATGCGTGCTGGTGGCGGTGCTGTACACCTGC
>JAHFVC010000533.1 GCA_023264765.1 Mycobacterium sp.
GAGCGTGAACAACACCGCGCCGAGGTACTGGGTGAAGCCTCCGGATGGCAGATTCACCAGGGAGTTCTCGGTCGCGATGTGGGCACCCAGCGAGTTCATGCCGTAGGACAGCCCTTTGGCGCCCTCGGGGGCGTTCGCGATGTCGTACCCCGCGAACAGGAACCCCAGCGCGATCAGCAGACCACCGGCGGCGACGAACGGGATCATGTAGCTCACGCCGGTGAGCAGGATCTGACGCAACCGGGTGCCCCAGCCCAGGCCGCTTGCCGTCGAGGCGCCGGCGGCGGCCTCCTCGGCGGAGCCGGACACCCGCGCGGCCTGCGGATTCTTTGCTGCGGCTACGGCTTCGGCGATCATGGTGTCGGGTTCGTTGATGGCGCGTTTGACACCTGAGGCGACGACCGGCTTACCCGCGAACCGCTGCTTGTCCTTGACCCCGACGTCGGTGGCGAAGATGACGGCGTCGGCGCCGGCGATGGTGTCGGCGGACAGCGGGGTGCTGCCCGAGGATCCCTGGGTCTCGACGGTGAACGTGACACCGGCCCGTTCGGCGGCCAGTTTGAGGGCGTCGGCCGCCATGTAGGTGTGGGCAATCCCGGTGGGACAGGCGGTGATCGCGACGATCGAGGTGGTCTTGGCGGGCGCGGCCGGGGTCGCCGCAGGTGCCGCGGCGGGTGCCGGGTTCACCACCCCGTCGACGAGCGCCACGAGCTCGTCCGTCGTGGCGGCGGCCCGCAGCGACGCTACGAATTCTTTCCGGACCAGCGCGCGGGCCAGGCTGGAGAGCAGCTTGAGGTGTTCGGCGCCGCCGGATTCCGGTGCGGCGATGAGGAAGACCAGATCGGCGGGGCCGTCGGGGGCTCCGAAGTCCACCCCGGGTGTCAGGCGGGCGAATCCGATGGTGGGTGCGTCGACGAAAGCCGAACGGCAGTGCGGGATCGCGATGCCGCCGGGCAGGCCGGTGGCCGATTGGGCTTCGCGGGCCATCGCGGCGGCGACGAGCCCGTCGGTGTCACCGGTGCGTCCCGCATCGGCGAGCAGCGTCGCGATGCGGGTGATGACGGACTGGCTGTCGGGACCAGCGTCGGTGTCGAGTAGCACCAGATCGGTGGTGATCACCGGGTGCGTGGCGTCGGTGGTTGGCATGAGCTGACCTTCTTGTGGTGGGGTTTCAGGATCCGGTGATCGAGGGCGAGAGTGACTTCACCGCAACGGCTTCGGTGTTGACTTGGGCGGGTGTGGGTAGAGCGGAACCGGGCAGCGCGGCCGCGGCGCTGCCATAGGCGACGGCCATCTGCAGCCGCCGGCCGGGTGGTGCACCCTCGAGTGCGGCGCGGACGTAGCCGGCCAGCGAGGAGTCCCCGGCTCCGACGGTGCTGCGCGGGACGGTCGGCGGCGGGGTCGCCAGCCAACTGCCGTCACCGTCGACCAGGACGGCTCCCGCCGCGCCGAGGGTGACCAGGATGGCGGCCGCACCGCGGTCGACGAGTTGGTGCGCCGCCGCGACGACTGGTCGGGTATCTCCCTGAGCGGCAGCGGTTTCCAATTCTTCAGCCGAATGACCGGTCAGGCCGGCGAGTTCTTCGGCGTTCGGTTTGATGATGTCGGGAGCGGCCGTGCCGAATCCGTCCGCGAGTGCGGCCAGGGGTGCATCGGAGGTGTCGACGGCGACTCTGCAGGTGTACCCGGACAGCTCGGCCACCACATCGGTGTACCACCGTGCGGGGATGCCGGGAGGAAGTGATCCGGACAGCACCACCCAGCTGGCACGTTGAGCGGCCTGCAGGACGGTATGGGTCAGCTCCTGGAGCGCCGATGCATCGACCGGTGCGCCGGGCTCGTTGAGTTTCGTCGTGGTGCCGTCAGTTTCGGTGACGGCCAGGTTGGTTCGCACCTGACCGGAGATCGGCACGTTGCGGAACGGCAGGTCGATGGCACGCAGTGCGGTCAGGATGGGGTCGCCATCTCCGGCGGGCAGGATGGCCAGGGTGTCCAACCCTGCCAGGGCGAGCGCGCGGGCTACGTTGACACCCTTGCCGCCGGGCTCGTCGGTGACCGAACCGAGCCGGTGCACGGCGCCCCGGGTGAGGGGGGTGTCGAGCGTGACCGTGCGGTCGATGCTCGGGTTGGGGGTGACGGTGACGATCATGCCGGGTCTCCTGCGAGGACGATCTCGATACCCAGTCCGGCCAGTTCGGCGCGGTCGGTATCGGAGATCTCGGGGTCGGTGATAAGGGCGTCGACGCTGGAGAGCGGGGCGAAACTGACCAGCTCCTCGCGCCCGATCTTGGATGAATCCGAAGCCACCACAACATAATTGGCGCTGCGCACCATGGCTCGTTTGACCGCGGCCTCGTCCGGGTCGGGGGTGGACAGGCCGTGGCGCGCGCTGATGCCGTTGGTGCCGATGAACGCGATGTCCACGCGCAGGCTCTCGAGCACGCCGAGGGCGGCGTCGCCGACGGTGGCCTGGGTGAGGCCGCGGACCCGTCCGCCCAGGAGTTGCAGGGTGACCGACGGGACGGCGGCCAGGCGGCCCGCGATGGGTACCGAGTTGGTCACCACGACGAGGGCCCGGTCGGTGGGGATGGCCGCGGCGATCCGGCTGGTGGTGGTGCCGGCATCGAGTAACACACTCGATCCGGACAGCGGGAAGAACTCGGCGGCGGCCGCGGCGATCGCGTCCTTGTGGTCGGCGCGGGTGGTGTCGCGCTCGGTGACGTCCTGTTCGACCAGCGCCAGGGATCGGGCCGGCACTGCACCGCCGTGCACCCGCCGCACCAGCCCGGCCTTGTCCAGCGCGGCGAGGTCGCGGCGGACGGTTTCGGTGGTGACGTCGTAGGCCTGCGCCAGTTCGGCAACGGACGCGCGGCCCTGCCGGACCACCAGGGTGGCGATCGCTTGCTGACGTTCTTCGGCGTACATGGCTCCGGCCTCGAGGTTCGGGTCTGCGATCGGGTGGGGATTACCGGGGATATTGGTTGATGAATGTTGGTATGTGTTGTTTTACGCTTGTTTGTGTTGACTTGTCAACGATTTCTTGTAATCTGGCTCACATGAGTTCTCCCTCTGTGACGGACGCCGGCGTCCGAGTTCTCACCGGTGTGCCCGTAGTGGCCGGGGTCGCGTACGCCCCGGTGATCCGCCCGGGGCGCAAGCCCGACATCGACATGGGCGCCGACTCGCTGGGCGACGCCGACCGCCCCGCCGAAGCCGCCCGATTCACGGCCGCGGCCGCGGCGGTCGCCGGC
>JAHFVC010000268.1:0-1431 GCA_023264765.1 Mycobacterium sp.
GCCGTCGCGTTGCCGGACTGGACCAGGCTGTGGCCGTTGAACGACACCGCGAAGTCCGGCGTCGGCTGCGGCTCCGAGGCGTCGTGGGCTCGCGCAGCGCTGCTCGGACTTCGCGGGAATGCCTTGGCGGGAGCTGGCGTCTTGTCACTGGAAGATGCCTGTTTTTGGGTGTTACCAGCTCCGGCGGATGGTGCCGCCAGAGCGGTCGGTGCGCCGATGCCGAGGGCGATCACCGGACCACCGACGCAAACCGCACAAATCTTTGCTGCAGATGAGGGGGTAAAGCTCAATCTCACGATCATTTCCTTAATTGCCGAGGTAGATCCCCAACCCGGCTGTGACTGTAGTCACAAAATTACGTGGAAGCAAATACCTATCCGGTAGCTGAATTGTATTCAACCGATGTAGTTGCGGGACGGCGGCGACGCCATCGGACTCAGCTTTGCGTGGGGGATCGGCCGCATCCGCGGGCGTGACCAGCGAATTTCGCGGCACCGGAAAAGACGACAGATGGCCGCCGCAGGGAGTTGCCACAGGGGGTCAGAATTCTTGCGTAGTTTGTCCACAGCAACGATCCGAGCCGCCCGAATCGGGTCGTTCGTCGCCGAAATCAGGTTTCTCGCCGCTACCTCTCAGATACGGTTCTCGTGGGTCAGGGGTGACACGACGACGGGGAGTCGACATGCCTGCAATCCCTCGCCCCTTCATCGCGGCCGGTGTGGCTGTGGTGGGCACCAGCGCCATCGCGATGAGCCCGGTTGTAGTGCCGCCGCCCAGCCTTCGCGCTGAGGCGACGATCCAATTGACTGCGGCCACCGACTGGGCGGACGTCTTCTCCCAGGCGGGTGCGAACGCGCAGGCCCTGTTCGACACGTGGCGCGAGGCCCCGGCCCCGATCCTGCAGCAGATCGCCGCCAATCTGGCCACGTACTTGATGGAACTGCCTGACCTGCCGGGTATCGCAGCGCAGATACAGGCCGACTTCCAGGCCGCGCTCGCCGCGCCCCTGGCCCCGGACACATCGACGCTGGACAACACGCACCGAACCTTCTACGAGCTGCTGCCGGCCGTCATGCAATTGCCCGGCATCCCGGATCTGTTGCAGCTCAGCATCTCTCCCACCGGCAAGCAGCTGTTGGCGTTCTCGACGACCGCGCTCAGCGGAGTAATTCTCGGCATGGCGGGCCCGGTGCTGGGTCCCCTCGTGGTGTTGGCGGCCAGCCTGGAGTCGATCCGAACCGATCTTGGCGCCGCCACTCCTGATGTGGCGAGCGCGATGAGCACCTTGACCAGCATCCCGGCCGCGATGACCGACGCGTTCCTCAACGGAGGCGAACATGTCGACCTCACCGCGCTGGCGAAAGCCTTCGGGCCGGCGATCGGCGTGAGTTTCCCCGACGGTGTCGAAGTCGGCATTGCCCTCGGCGGTCT
>JAHFVC010000268.1:1531-9367 GCA_023264765.1 Mycobacterium sp.
CCGACGCGTTCCTCAACGGAGGCGAACATGTCGACCTCACCGCGCTGGCGAAAGCCTTCGGGCCGGCGATCGGCGTGAGTTTCCCCGACGGTGTCGAAGTCGGCATTGCCCTCGGCGGTCTGCTCAGCCCGGGCGGTTCGATCTTCAACGCGCTCGACTTCGCCTACGACAATGACTTGCTCGGGGTGCTGCACATCCATGTCCCGCTCGCGACGGGAACCGCGGTCGGACCCTTCGGGGCCATGATGGAATTCGCCAGGACCATTGCGAAGGCGATCGGCTGGCAGGCTCCGGCGAGTTCTGCTGTCGCGCAAAGTGCGGCCGCGAAGAGCAGTCTGGCTGCGGCCAACGAGATACCCCGCTCGGTGGTGAACTCCGAGACACCCACGGTGAGCGTGCCGATCACTGCCAAGGCCGGCACAGGTCGCGTTGTCAAGGTAGACAAGGGGGCTCGCGCTTCCCGAAGCACCGGATCGGGCGATGCCACGGCCAAGCAGCGCACCCCGACGGCAGCTGGTTCCGGCAAGGCGTCCAGCGCGCGAACGAAGCCGGCGAGGGCTGTGAGCTAGTGCCTGCGAGCTGACCGTGCGGGGCCGGACCGGGCCCCGCTTCTGGCTGCCGACCCGAATCGGCGACGAAATCCAGTCCGATCGATGGTTGCGTTTCGGCGTGCCAGACCCGCGATTCGGGCCGGTTCAGGCGATGATACGGGTGTGGCTGCTGATGCGAATGTGACGACGACGGATTCGACGGTCGAAGAGCCGAACGAACAACCCGCAGCGACTCCTGCGGCTGAGGCCGTGACAGCCGAGCAGCCGATAGAACCCGAAACCCCGCCCGCACCGTCACCGCGGCAGCGCACCTGGTCGATGCCGAAATCCCCGATCTCTCGCAAACAGGCCGACGAGATGGGTCGGACCGCCGTGAAAGCCCTCACGGCAATCGCCAGGTTCGTTGCCGGCATCGCCCGATCCGGTGCGCGCGCCGTCAGGCAGGTCTGGCATGTCCTCCAAGCAGTGCCGGCGGCCGTGCAGCTGTTCTTCGGTGCGGGCGCAACGATGCTCCTCGGTGTCGTCGGTGCCATCACGCTCCACGACCGGCTCGGCCTGATCTGCATCGTCGTCGTGATCCCGCTGTGCGCCGCCATCCTCGGGGCTCTCGGGCACCGCTGGTACAGCGGACTCGGAATCGACGCGACTCAACCGACGCGCGCAGCGCAACCGACCACATCGGACCTACAGCGATCAGTGCAATACGTCGACACCAAACTTGCGCAGGCTCTCAGCTCATTCGGCACCGAACACCACCAGCAGGCAGTGATCGCGCTCTTCCAGGCGAAGACGGCCGTTGAGCTCACGTTGGGAACGGAGCAGGACACCGCGGGTTACCTGGACGTGCCGCTGCGCGCTGATGACTATGGCCTGCGGCCGCGGATCCAAGCCGGTCCGACTTCGGCATTGCGAGAAAGCAATTCGCGAGCCGCATCGTGACCGCGGAGGCCATCACCGGACAGGTCGCATTGATCGAGGATGACTACACACTGGTCATCAACCGCGGCACAGAAGCCGGAGTGGCGGTCGGCATGGTCTTTGCGGTCAACTCGAGCACAGGTCCGGTGGTCACCGATCCCGAATCCGGCAGGGAATTAGGCAGATTGAGCCGGGAGAAACTGCGGGTGCGGGTGTTCGATACCCAGCCGTTGTTCGCCCGTGCCCACACCGTCGCCGCGACCGACGACTTCTACGGGCTGCTCCAAATCCCCTTTGTCGCAAGGCCGGCGGAAGACGTTGTCACCGTCGATGTGGGGGACACCGTCGCGTTGATTGCGACAGCTTCAACCGCGACGAGCGGAAGCTGTTGGCCCACCGCAATCGACATGCGCTGACGACCCAAGGCCGGCCACGCCTGCACGGCGCAGAACGGGGCGCACTGGTGCTGATCGGCGCTGGTGCCGACATGCACGCAGCATTGCACCAACCGTTCCTCGATCATGGTGGCCATGTCCATGAATGGTTTGACCGTGATCCGGACAACCCGTTCCCCGAGCAGCTGGCGGAGCTTGCGCCGCCGTCCGGGCAACGCCGACGATGCCATGGTCAGCAATGTGCTCACGCCGAGATCGCAACTTTCACATATGATCCGCCACACGTCGCCAATGTCCGGGTGCGACAGCGAGGACTGCTCGGACAACAGTCCGAGCAGAGATTCCTTGACCGCCAGCCGCAGCTGCTGGGGGAGTTCGGTATCGACGATCCTGTTGGAAACCAGGCCAAGTCGGGACTTGAGGCCGTCGTGGCCGAGCAGCGACGTCAGCGAGCGCCACGCACCGGCATCGTCTCGAATCATGTACCCGACCGAACAACAGTGGGGATGCGAACACGGCAACGCGGTCAGGTCACGCCACGTGACCAAGCCGTCGGTCTGCGGAGCCAGCCGCTTGAGGACTCCGGTATGGGTCAGCCGATCGAGCGGGTCGATGTCTCCGGATCTGCCGGAGCCGAACTGGGGCTGGATGCTGATTCCGCCGACATAGGGCGTCTCCAGGGCCAGTCGCACCATGTCGCCGATCTCAGTGTCATTCACCCCGAGTGCGGCCGTCATCACCAGCGTCGTGAAGATCTCGTTGTTTGAGAGACGTTGCAGTGCAAGCGTCTTCAACGCCCGCAAGTCACCGCCACGGTGATGGCGATGTGCGGTTTCGGACAATCCGTCGTATTGCAGGTACACCTCGACGCGGTTCCGGTGCTCGACAAACAACTCAAGTAGCGCGTCATCGGTGGCGAGGCGAATACCGTTGCTGTTGATCAATATTCGTGTTATGGGGCGTGCCGTCAGTTCGGCGAGCAGTTCCGGTAGGGCTGGGTGCAGCGTCGGCTCACCACCGGACAACATCAGCACGTCGATACGGCCGTTCTCACGAGCCAGTCGCTGGTCCACATTGGCCAGGACATCGGCGACCGGCACCACGTTGCGTAGGTCCGGTGAGGAGCCGGTGAAGCATGTGGGACAGCGCAGGTTGCACGTCTCGTCGATGTCTTCGAGCAGGATGCAGGTGTGCTGAGTCTGCATCTCCGGCAACCCGCGCAGGTACGCAGACGGGATCGGATCGAAATTGCCGGCCACATCCGGGGTGTGGCCTTTGGTCGGCGCCGTCCACTCCTCGAGATAAGACAGAATCTCCGGATCCTCGTCGTAGAGGGTGCGCACCAATCCGTGGGTCTGGCAACCACGTTCGAGCCACACTCTGCCATCGTGCTCGACCAGCCGGCCGCTCAGGCGGGCGACCTCGCTCAGTGGCCGTTCGGGCGCTTCGATGTGGCAGGAGGGGCAGAAAGCGGTGACGTAACGCAACAGCCGGTCGCCGCGTAACGCCATCCCGCCGTGCGTCACGTGTACATCTCGGGGTTGAGACCCGTGCAGAACCCGACGGAGACGATCGAGAGAAAAGCCCAGCCGATCATCAGTCCCAGGCCTAGTCCCTTGACAGTCGGATTCGACGTCGCAAGAAGTGCGCCGCCACCGCCCAAGGCGGTCAGGGCCAACACCACAGCCCCGGTGGCCACCGCCGGGTTCCCATTGCTGCCGGCGATCGCCAGCACCGCGAAACCCATGATGAGATTGAACACGACGTACAGAAACGCTCCGAGGAACGCCATCCCGACCGAGATACGTGGACGACGAGGCGGCGGTCCCGGCGGTGGGTATCCCGGTGGTGGGTAAGGGTATTGACCCGGCGGCGGATACCCCGGAGGCGGCGGATACGCCGGTGGTTGTGGCAGATAGGCCGGCGGCAGCGCATCGTCGGGTGGGATCTCGTCATGCTGGTCGTCGCCTGATGGGGGCGTCGTCATGCGAGTATCTCCTGCCCGCGCGGTGGGATTCGATAGTAGCCGTGCCGGTACCCGTACGACAGCCGAAATCCGATGAGGATGAGCGAAGGCAGTAGAAACCATTGCGGCCGAGTCAAATCCAGCCACACCGTCTCGTTCGCCCTGGTGAACTCGACGAAGAACCGGAACACGGCGTAGGCCGCAACATAAAGGACGAACAGTTCGCCAGGCCTGGTGATCTGGGGCCGCAACCACATCAGTGCCGCGAATACCGCTAGCTGGAAAGCGATCTCGTACAGGAACGAGGGATGCATCGCCTGGCCAGTCAGGCAGCCAGGGCATTCGGGCGTGCTGGCGGAAGCGTGCACGCCCCACGGCAGGGAGGTCGGGCGACCCGGAGCTTCCGTCAGAAAGCACCCGATCCGACCGACGGCCATCCCGAGCGCCACCGCCGGAGCGAACAGATCACCGGTTTTGCCCCGGTACCCGCCGACGCGTTTGGCGATCAGCACTCCGACGTATGCGCCGAGCAGACCGCCGAGAATGCTCTTCGAGCCGTACTCCCACGCCTGCGCCACGGTCGGATTCGCACTGAAATCCAGGTGCCGCACCCAGCCGGAGAGTCGCATCCCGATCGCGCCGCCGACCAGCGCGCCGGCGACCGCGACAAGCGATTGGTCGTTGACGGCGCCGCGCCGCCGTGCTTCGACGACGAACACCACCATTGCCGTCAGTACCCCAAGCCCGACGAACAGACCGTGCACGGGCACCGCCACGGGTCCGACATGCCATTCGGGGATCACACGCGAAACCTATCGGCAGTTTCGCCGGCGCGACAGCGGACGCGCCAAACTGCGACTTCATCGGGTCTGTGTCGTCGTGGGATTCATCCGGACCACAGCCGGCGATCCGCCGCCCGTGGGATGACCGGCCCAAACCCGGCCCCAGCTACCGCGCCATGGGCCTAAGCTCGAAGTGTCGCAGGGAGCCGGTGATGGACAGCGATCCGTTGAAGACCCAGCGTGACGCGGACTCAACCGTCGTCGCGGAGCTCTGCGCGGCCGGATTCGACGACGCGGTGGAGGTCGGCCGGGGCGGTTTCGGCATCGTCTACAAATGCCGGCAGATCGAACTCGATCGCATAGTGGCGATCAAGGTGCTGACCGCACATCTTGACGAGGACCGCGATCGGTTTCTGCGCGAGCAGCGCGCAATGGGGCGGCTCACCGGGCATCCGAACATCGTCGGTGTGCTGCAGGTCGGCGAAACCGAGAGCGGCTGCCCGTATTTGGTCATGCAGTATCACCGCCGCGGATCGATCGAAGCGGACATTCGTCGCCGCGGCGGGCTGCCGTTGCGGGAAGTGCTGCGGCTGGGCGTGAAGATGGCCGGCGCGTTGGAGACCGCACACCTCGCGGGGATCCTGCACCGCGACGTCAAGCCGGGCAACATCCTGGTCACCGATTTCGGTGAGCCGGCGCTGTGCGATTTCGGTATCGCGCACTTCAAGGGCGCATTCACCACCTCTACCGGGGTGTTCACCGGATCGCCTGCGTTCACCGCTCCCGAGATCCTCGCCGGGAAGCCGGCTAGTCGATCCTCCGACGTGTACGGACTCGGAGCGACGTTGTTCGCCGCGCTCACTGGCCACGCGGCGTTCGAACGCCGCAGCGGCGAACAGCTGATAGCGCAGTTCTTACGCATCGCCGGCGAGTCCGCCCCCAATCTGCGCGACAGCAATATTCCCGACGATGTCGCCTCCGCGGTGGAGCGGGCGATGTCACCCGACCCGGACCTTCGCCCCTCCACCGTCGCGTTCGCCGAACAATTGCGGCGCCTGCAGGCCGCGCACGGCTTCACCGTCGACGAGATGGCACTGAACGCTGTCGATTCCGACGACGAACCCGAGCAGGCCCGGTTAGCCGGACCCCGCAGCCCGTCCACCCGGGGCAGCTTGCCCCTGGAGTTGACCAGCTTCGTCGGCCGCCAGACTGAACTCGACACGGTGCGGCAGATGTTGACGTCGTCCCGCCTGGTCACGCTGACCGGACCCGGTGGGGTCGGAAAGACCCGCCTGGCGTTGCGGGCCGCCGCCGAGGTTCGCGGCATCTTCGTCGACGGCGTTCGGTTGGTCGAGCTGGGGGCGTTGCGCGACGGCTCGCTGGTCGCCGACGTGGTGGCAGGCGTGTTAGGGGTGCGCGACGACGGCGGACGACCGCTGCTCGACGTGCTGGTGGAGGCGTTCTACACCCGGGAGCTGTTGTTGGTGCTCGACAATTGCGAACAGGTCGTGGATGAGTCGGCGAAGCTCGTCGAATCCCTCCTGCGCGGGTGCCCGGGTCTGCACATCCTCGCCACGAGCCGGGAGGGGTTGGGAATCGGCGGCGAAGCTGTGCTGCGGGTGACGCCGTTGGAGGCCGGCGCGATCGCGCTGTTCGTTGATCGAGCCGTCGCTGCGGTGCCCGGATTTGAACTCGACGACCAGAACACCGAGGCGGTCAGCAAGATATGCGCCAGGCTCGACAACCTGCCGTTGGCCATCGAGCTGGCCGCCGCGCGGATGAAAACTATGTCGCTGGACCAGATCCTGGACCGGTTGGCAGATCGGTACAGCCTGCTCACCCGTGGCCAGCGCGGGGCGCCGGCCCGGCAGCAGACATTGGGATGGAGTGTCGGCTGGAGCTATGACCTGTGCACACCGGCCGAACAGCTGATGTGGCGCCAGTTGTCGGTGTTCTCCGGCAGCTTCGATCTCGAGGCCGCCGAGGACATCTGCGGCGAGGACGTCGACGCTGCCGACGTTCTCGATCTGATATCCGCGTTGCTGGACAAGTCGATACTGACCCGCAAGGACACCTCCGACACCGTGCGTTTCCGGCTGCTCGAGACATTGCGCGATTACGGCCGAGGCCGGATCGAACAGGACGAGGATCTGACCCGGCTACGTCGGCGACACGCACAGTGGTACCGGCGGCTGGTGAGTGACGGTGCCGCCGGGTTCTTCGGTCCGCAGCAGCTCGACTGGATGCGGCGTCTGGACCGGGAGGGCTCGAACATCCGTGCCGCACTGGAGTTCACGCTGAGTGACTCGCCCGCGGTCATGTTGGAGATCGCGGCCAACCTTCAACCGTTCGGACTGGCCCGCGGCATCCTGTCCGAGGCGCGGGTGTGGTTGGATCGCGGTCTGGCCGCCGCGCCATCCGAGCCGACGATCACTCGAATCAGGGCGCTGTACAGCGCGATCATGCTGGCCGCGCTCCAAGGCGATGTGACGTCCGGGGCGGCTCGACTGTCCGAGGCGCAGGACCTGGCAGCGCAGATGAATGAGCCCGACGTGGCCGGCGCCGTCGGCATTGGCGCCGGAATTCTGGCCTTGGTCAGCGGTGAATTCGACAGCGCAGCAGTCGTATTGGAGGATATCGTCGACGCGGTCGAGGACCGGATCCTGCAGGTCACGGCGATGCTGCTGCTGGGCTGGGCGTTGGAGTTCGGCGGCAAGATGGGCGCCGCGCTCGTCTGGGAGGAGCGGGCGCTTGCGGTCGCCGAGTCCAGCGGCGAATCGGTGTACCGCGGATATGCTTTGTGGTCGTTGGGGGTTGGCCGGTGGCGACACGGTGAGCGCGACCGTGCCGAGGAGCTACTTCAGGAGGCGCTTCGCACGACGAAGGCGGCCAATGACCGGCGACAAGCCGCGGCGTGTTTGGAGGCGCTGGCCTGGATCGCCGGTGCGCGGGACGATCACCGGCGGGCCGCCGTGCTGTTTGCCGCGGCGACCGCGTTGGGCCGAACCGTAGGCACGGTCTCTACCGTGGTACTCCCACATCTTCAGGTATTCCACGACGATTGCGAGCGCGGCATCCAAGACGTCCTGGACTCAGACGAGCGTGAGTCGGCGCAACGCCAGGGCGGGGCCATGGATTTCGCCGCGGCCGTCGCCTACGCGACCGCGGCCACCGATTAGGGCACTATCACGGGTTGTGTTCAGGGGCAGGTGTGTGACATCTGG
>JAHFVC010000534.1:0-2313 GCA_023264765.1 Mycobacterium sp.
GTCGTCGCCGGGGTGGCCAGATTGGCGTTGTCGGTGCGTGTCACCAGGACCGCGACGGAGGCGACCAGGGCGACGGCGGCGACGATCGCGACGACGCCGACCACCCACGGCCAGCGCGGCGGGCTGTCGGGCGCATCGTCGGGCGCGGAGTCGTAGCTGTCGTAGTCGTAGAGCGCCGGATCCGGCGGGACGTACGGGGAGCTGACGAACTGCTCGGACTCCGGCGCGGAGTATGCCCGCGAATGGATCTCGGTCTCACCGGTGCTGGGCGCCGGCTCGTCGCCCGCACCGGGCTTCTCCGGTCCTGAAGGCCCGCTCATCTCAAACTAACCCTCGGCCTATCCGTCTCGATTGCTGCCTCGGCAACACTACCCAACCAGGGGCATAGAGCGGACAGCCGACGCGGTACGCCAGCGAACTGAAGCCTGGTTGTGACCTGCGCGAGGGGTCAGTGTTTCTCGGGACCGAGGTAGTACTCGAAGACCAGGCCACCGGCGGTGAACAGCACGAAGCAGATACCGGCGACGATCAGCCACGGCAGCCACAGTGCGGCGCCGACAGCGGCCGTCGAGAAGGACAGCGCGATCAGGACAGGCCACCAGCTGTGCGGGCTGAAGAAGCCGAGCTCGCCGGCGCCATCGCTGATCTCGGCGTCTTCGTAGTCCTCGGGCCGGGTGTCCAGACGCCGGGCGACGAAGCGGAAGAACGTTCCGGTGATCAAGGTCAGGCCGGTGGTCAGCACCAGCGCCACCGTGCCCGCCCACTCGATGCCGCCGGTGGCGAACAGTGCGGTCAGCACGCCGTAGACCACCGCGGCCAAGGCGAAGAACGCCGTCAGGAACTCGAACAACCGCGCTTCGATATGCATGAGTTGTCCTTACTTGCTCGCCTGGGCGGGCGGCACGCCGACCTGCTCGCCGCGCCGGGTGTCGAACGGATGAGTGGTGACCGCCAGCGGATCCTGGTTGATCGCCTGCAGCGCTTCGGCATTGGTCTTACCGGCCTGCCGCTGCTGCAGGTACGCCTTGAAGTCGTTGGGCTCCACGACGCGCACCTCGAAGTTCATCATCGAGTGGTACGTGCCGCACATCTCGGTGCACCGCCCGACGAACGCGCCGGTCTCCTGGATCTCGCTGACCTGGAAGACGTTGTCGGAGTTGTTCGCCTTCGGGTCGGGCAGCACGTCGCGCTTGAAGAGGAACTCCGGCACCCAGAAGCCATGGATCACGTCGGCCGAGGCGATCTGGAATTCGATGCGCTTGCCCTTGGGCAGCACCAGGATCGGGATCTCGGTGGACGTGCCGAGGGTCTCGATCTTGTCGAAGTTGAGGTAGGTGCGGTCTTCGGGGTTCAGGCCACGGATCGGGCCGACCTTCTCCTCACCGTGTGCGTCCACGCCCTCGGGCTTGGACGTCATCGCCGCTTTCTTCTCCGCGTCGGCACCGTCATAGCTGAGCGTGCCGTCGCCGAACGCGATCTTCTGGTAACCGAACTTCCAGTTCCACTGGAAGGCGGTGACGTCGATGACCACCTCGGGGTTGGGATCCTTGTGCAGCATCTTCTCCTGCACCACGACGGTGAAGTAGAAGAGCACCGAGATGATGAGGAACGGCACGACGGTCAGCACCAGTTCCAGCGGCATGTTGTAGCCGAACTGACGCGGCAGCTCCGTGTCGGTCTTCTTCTTCCGGTGGAAGGCGCTGGCCCAGAAGATGAGCGCCCAGACGATGGCACCCACGACGAACGACGCGATCACCGACCAGACCCACAGGTCGCGGTTGAGCTTTCCTTCAGGCGTGATTCCGGTGGGCCAGCCGAGGCCGAACACCTCCTGCCAGCTGCATCCGCTGAGCAGGATTGTCATCCCGCCCAACACCACTGACAACGCCACCAACTTGTACCCGCGAGCGGTCACGTTGGCGCCTCCTATAGAAGTCGGTGGACCGTCGAACGGTCGGTCGGCTCTGTATGTACTACGCAGCGTAGACCACCGGTGGGCGAACCCGCGAAGCGACCTGCCAACTCGTGCTGGATGAAGGTTAAGCCCAGGTTATTCGGCATACTGGCCCGGTGTGCGGACTGCTGGCCTACCTGACTGATCCGGCCGTGGAGACCTCCCCGGCGTTGGTGGACGCGGTGTCCGGGGCGTCGCATCTGATGCGGCACCGGGGCCCGGACGAACCAGGCACCTGGGCGGACGATGACGTGGTGCTGGGCTTCAACCGGCTGTCCATCATCGACATCGCCCACAGCCACCAACCACTGCGCTGGGGACCGCCGGAAGCTCCGGAGCGCTACGCGCTGGTGTTCAAC
>JAHFVC010000534.1:2323-3242 GCA_023264765.1 Mycobacterium sp.
AGATCTACAACTACTTGGAATTGAGAGCGGCGCTGCGGTCCGAATACGGTGCGGTGTTCCACACCGACGGCGACGGCGAGGCGATCGTTGCCGGCTTCCACCACTGGGGCACCGAGGTGCTGACGCGGTTGCGCGGCATGTTCGCCTTCACGTTGTGGGACACCCAGACCCGTGAGCTGATCTGTGCCCGCGATCCGTTCGGGATCAAACCGCTCTACATGGCCACCGGACCGGGCGGCACCGTGCTGGGCAGCGAGAAGAAATGCCTGGTCGACCTCGCCGCGGCGGCCGGCCTGGACCTCGGCATCGACGAGCGCGCCGTACAGCACTACACGGTGTTGCAGTACGTCCCGGAGCCCGAGACCTTGCAGCGCGGGGTGCGGCGACTGGAGTCGGGCTGCTACGCCCGGATCCGCCCGGGTTCGGCGCCGGAGATCACCCGGTACTTCGTTCCCCGGTTCGCCGCGGTCCCGTTCGTCCCGGACCGGGAGCAGGCACGCTACGACGAGATCACCGCGGTCCTGGAGGACTCGGTCGCCAAGCACATGCGCGCCGACGTCACGGTGGGCGCGTTCCTGTCCGGCGGCATCGACTCGACGGCCATCGCGGCGCTGGCGATGCGGCACAATCCGCGACTGATCACCTTCACCACCGGTTTCGAGCGGGAGGGCTTCTCCGAGGTCGACGTGGCCGTCGCCTCGGCCGAGGCGATCGGCGCGCGGCACGTCACCAAGGTCGTCAGCCAGGGGGAGTTCGTCGCCGCGCTCCCCGAAATCGTCTGGTATCTCGACGAACCCGTGGCCGACCCGGCGCTGGTGCCCTTGTTCTTCATCGCCCGCGAGGCACGCAAACACGTCAAGGTGGTGTTGAGCGGTGAGGGCGCCGACGAGCTGTTCGGCGGCTACACGATCTACCGGGA
>JAHFVC010000269.1 GCA_023264765.1 Mycobacterium sp.
GATGCCGGTACGCAGCGGCTGACCGAACACCTGCTCGCGGCGCCGGCGCTCGGGCTCGTCGGACAGTTCGCGGCGCTCGCGATCCACGGCGATCAACGAGACCAGCACTGTCGACGAAGCGCGAGCCGTGGCATCCATCTCCGCGGCCAGCGCCACGAAGGCCAGCGGCATCCGGGCACCGATCGCGTGTACCTCGAATTCGTCGACCACCGCCCAACTGCGGCCGTCCATCTGCGCGCAGGCCCGACGTGCGCGGTCGACGGTCTGCGGCGGGGTTCCCGGACTGGACGCCACCAGACCGCCCGCACCGTCACACACCACGCACGGAATGTCACTCGTTGCGGCCCACGCGGACAACAATGCCGGAAGCGGAGCGGAGCTCGTCGCCACCGCGGCGAGCCTGCGGTTGTTCTCCATCGCCTGCTGGAGCCCGCGTCGCTCCTGTCGGGCGATGGATTCGAAGACCCATTTGGTGACCGCGATGAACGGGGTCTGGTCGGGCACCACGAGCAGCGTGATGCCTGCCTCCTCGGCGGCCGCTCGCAACGGCTGCGGGCAGCGGCGGTAGGGCAGTCCGTGGCCGACACCCAAGGCCAGCGCGGCCACCCCGGCACGGGCACATTCGGACACGTAGTCACGGCACGCCCCGGCATTCATCGGCAGCAGCAGGCCCACCGTCATCAGGAGTTCGCCACCGCGCAGCCAGTCCCCCGGTGAGATGAGTTCGGAGACATGCGCGGTGGTGATCTCGCGATCCAGTCCTGCGGCGCCGGCGACCACGGCCAGCTGCAGCGATGCGGCGGTGGCGACGTCACGGACGGTGATCACCGCAACTCCCGATGGTTGTACATATCATCCAACCTTAATGTCCGGTCTGAACAGATCAACCATGGCTTTCACCTGGTGGTCCGGCCAAGGTATGACCACCGCCACACAGAGAGACGACAAAGATGGCCATCCCCAGCACCGACCGCCCCGGGACGTTGATCGAAACCCGATCCATCGACTACGTACCCGATGACGAACGGCACGGGAAGGTCAGTCACCAGGGGCCGTTCTGGTTCGTCGGCAACTTCCAGCCCTTCACGCTGGCACTGGGCTTCGTCGGCCCCAGTCTCGGCCTGTCGCTGTGGTGGACAGTGGTCGCCGGCATCGCGGGCATCGCATTCGGCACCCTGTTCATGGCCTTCCACGCCACCCAGGGGCCCGTGCTCGGGCTGCCGCAGATGATCCAGTCGCGAGCCCAATTCGGCTTCCGGGGGGTGCTCCTGCCGTTGATCGGCACCCTGTTCACCTTCGTCGGGTTCAACGTCGTCGATGTCGTCATCATCAAGTCCGGTCTCGAGGAGATCTTCGGCTGGAATTCGGTCGTCGTGGCCGTGGTGATCACCGTCGTGGCCGCAGGGCTGGCCATCTTCGGTCACGACCTGCTGCACAAGGCTTTCCGCGTGCTGTTCTGGATATCCCTGCCGTTGTGGCTGGTGCTGACCTATGGCGTGCTCTCCGGCGCGGTGGTCGCAACCGCGGCAACGGCGGGGTCGTTGAGTTGGGTGGCATTCCTGGCCCAGTTCGGCGTGGCCGCGTCCTACAACATCACCTACGCACCGTACGTATCCGACTACAGCCGCTACCTGCCCCGGGACACCCGGCCGGCGTCGATCATCGCCTCGGTGTTCGTGGGCGCCACCGCATCTCCTGTCTGGCTGATACCGCTCGGCGCCTGGATGGCCACCTCCCTCGGCGCCTCCGACGCACTGGCCGGGATCAACGCCACCGGTAATGCCACCGTGCCACTGCTCGGCAGCGTGCTGGCCGTGGTCGCCACGCTGGTGCTGGTGGCGACCATGGGCCTCAACGCCTACAGCGGGATGTTGACGGTGGTCACCGGACTGGACTCGGTGCGCTCGGTGCGCCCGACACGGCGGCTGCGGGTGATCACCATCGCGGTGCTCGCGGTCGGCTGGCTGGCGATGAGCCTGCTGCTGTCCAACGCGACGGCGGCGCTGAACACCACCTTGCTCATCATGCTGTACCTGTTGGTGCCGTGGACCGCGGTGAACCTCACCGACTTCTTCTTCGTGCGCCGAGGGCATTACGTCATCGCCGACCTGTTCACACCCGCCGGCGTGTACGGCGCCTGGTCCTGGCGCGGGCTTGCGGCATTCGCCGCAGGCATCGCCGCCGAGATCCCGTTCCTGGTGCTGCCGTTCTTCACCGGTCCGGCCGCCACGGCCATGGGCGACGTCGACATCGCGTTCGTGGTCGGATTGCTGGTGTCGGGCCTGGTCTACATCGCATTGAGCCGGTCGCTGGATGTGTCCCACGAGCTCGACCTCATCGCCGGGGATCCGTCCCCGGCCGATCCCGCCGACGCTGCCGCGATCGCCACAACCGTTGAAGCGGAGGATAAATGACCACACCCGTCGGCCCCGTGGACGCCACGCGCCAGCCCCGCTACACCGAGCCCGGCACTTTCGCGCGGCTCCCCCGCATCGATCAGGTGGGCAGCGCCGACGTGAGCATCGTCGGCATCCCGTTCGACAGCGGGGTGTCCTATCGCCCCGGCGCCCGCTTCGGGCCGGGCCACGTCCGCACGTCGTCGAAACTGTTGCGGCCGTACAACCCCGCGATCGGGGTCGAACCGTTCGCAGTCCAGCAGGTCGCCGACTGCGGGGATATCGCGGTGAATCCGTTCGACATCGCCGATGCGATCGAGACCATCGACGCCGGGATCACCCACCTGCGCCGGGACGGCTCCAAAGTGCTCACCATCGGCGGCGACCACACCATCGCCCTGCCCATCCTGCGGTCCCTCGCACGCGATCACGGACCCATCGGGGTACTGCACTTCGACGCTCACCTGGACACCTGGGACACCTATTTCGGGGCGCCCTTCACTCACGGCACGCCGTTCCGCCGGGCCAGCGAGGAGGGCCTCATCGACATGGAGCGCTCTCAGCACATCGGCATCCGCGGGCCCCTCTACAGCAAGCACGACCTGGAGGACGACGCGGTGCTGGGGTTCCAGGTGATCCGTTCGGATGATTACGAATTCGACGGTGTCGCATCGATCGTCGAACGGATGCGCACCCGGTTGACCGGCGGCCCGGTGTACGTGTCGGTCGATATCGACGTCCTCGATCCCGCGCACGCACCGGGTACCGGCACGCCGGAAGCGGGCGGCATGACCTCGCGCGAACTTCTGAACACGCTGCGCGGGCTGGTCGGACTCGACGTGGTGGGCGCCGACATCGTCGAGGTGGCGCCCGCCTACGACCATGCCGAGATCACCGGTATCGCCGCGGCGCACGTCGGCTACGAACTTCTCTCGGTGCTGGCTGCCAATCGGAGTTGACCAGCATGAGGGGGCCGACACTCCCGTCGTGCACGGCGGCGAAGGTTCTCACCGATTCTTAATGTGCAGAGGGCTTTTGCCGGGATCCGTCGAGCCACCGATCCCGTGGTCCTCATGTCGCGCTAATGCCGCACCTTTGCCCGCACCGCGCGGACTCGCGACAACGGGCCCCATCGTCTTTGCCCAGGAAACCGCGACCATCTGCACTGTCCGTCCGCGAAGAACCACAATCGTCAATTAAGGCTTCCCGCAGGCTGCTTCGAGGTCACGACGTGGATCGGAGCGCTACCCATCTGCCAAACACGTTCTGCTCGAATAACTCTCGATCCAGATTCGAGTCCTGTGGCAACGATCTCGGCAATTCTCCGGCCGACGACGCTGCGGTTGATTTCGATGGCCACGACTGTAGGTTCCCTGTGAGACGCACCGACCTTTGCCGCCGGCACAAGGCCGACCACCAGTCGAGAAGTCACCACACGGGGAAACGACATGAGTGCACGCGGGCACGCAGGCCACCACAATCCGGCGAGCGGACGAAAGCATGGCCGGCATCGCCCCCGCAGAGAGCGCGCCTCAGTGCCGTATGCGTGGCTCGGAGCCGGTGTCGTCGGGCTCGGCATCGCCGCGGTGGGCAGTTCGGCTGTTGCCCAAGCCGATAGCGGGCCGAGCACCACCGGAGACGCGGGTCCGAGCAAGGATGACGATCAGCCCGCGGCCAAAACGACCAACACGGCCGCAGCGGCGACACAGACCGGCGCGACCGGTAGTCAGCGCACGACGCCGACCACAGCCTCCCCGAAGAAGTCCGCGACGACAGCGAAGATCGCGCCGTCCACGAAGAAGTCCGACATCGATAAACCGTCGGCAGCCACCGGATCCGACGCCGGCGCGAAGACTCCCGACCAGGCCGCGATTCCCGGAGCCACCACGATCGCGCCGAAATCAGACACTGGCCGGCGCGGTATCAGCACCGCCACCGAGTCCCCGCAGACAGCCACCGGATCCACCGCGTCGGTGCAGCCCGCGACACCGAGCACCCTCGCGGCTACCGCATCGCCCCCACGCCGGCACTGGATACTGCGCAAGTTCTTCAACCTCACGCCCACCATTTCTGTGGTCCCGGGTCAAACGACCCAAGCCAACGGGACGATCAAGGGAACGGTTCGCGGTGAGGACGGCGACGGCGACACCCTCGGCTACGCCGCGAGCAAGCCGGCCAACGGGAGTGTCGTCGTGAGTGCGAACGGCGCGTTCGTCTACACGCCAGGGCCCAAGTTCGGCGCGTCGGGAGACACGTTCACGATCACGGCGAGTGACGATCTCCCGTCGAACGGCCCGCATGTTCACGGCCCCTTGGGATTTCTGATTCCAGGCTTCGGATCGACGGCCACCGTTTCCGTGTCGATCGCCGGCCGCACCACCACTCCCACCAACCCGACAACACCGACCGATCCGACAACCCCGACCAACCCGACGTCGCCCGGAACCGCCGCCGCCCGACTCGGCTGGGGCACGCCATCGAGGACCACCGTTTTCAGCAGCGCGGCGAGCCTGTCCGCCAACGGCTGGGGCGTCTACAACTCACCGGGGCACGCCGGATACGGACGGCGCACGCCCGCTGCCGTCTCGTTCAACAGCGAGGGCATGGTCATCACCGGTGACCCCGCAGGCAACACCGGCGGCATGGCGTGGATGCCCGGCCAGAAGTACGGATCGTGGGAGGTCCGGATCAAGGTGCCTCCCGGCGCAGCCGACTACCAGGCCGTCGCACTGCTGTGGCCCGACGCCGAAAACTTTCCCGTCGGCGGGGAGATGGACTTTTTCGAGATGACCAACGACGCCACCCGCCAGCGGATCGGCCATTTTCTGCACTACTCGGCGCAGAACCGGACCGAGTGGGCGTTTTCGCAGGTCGACGCCACCCAGTGGCACCACTACGCAGTCAGTTGGACGCCGCAGAAGATCACCTATTACGTCGACGGGAATCCGGTCTTCACGTCGACCGACACCTCACATTTCCCCCCGGGCCCAATGCATTTGGCCCTGCAGCTGGATGCGACAGAGAAGCGGCCGATCAACCTCGCGGGCGGCGCGCGCATGCAGATCGCGTGGGCTCGCATGTACCCGCTGAGTCAGATCGACTGAACTCCCAGCCGGGGCTGACCCGCCACAGCGTGTCGGCCGACGAACGGCCTTGCGTACGGCGAGGTTTCGGGAAACCGGCGATGCAGCCCGTCGATCAGCCGGTGCGCTTCGTACAGTTCGCGCCGCAGATCGCCCGCGCGGGGATCCACGCGGGACGTACCCCGGGCCCGGGCCCGCCGGTTCCGCGCATCGACGATTTCGAGCTTCCGCGAAATGTCGGCAACCTGGTCGTACAGCGCCTTGAGTAGCTGTCGCGCCTGACTCACCGCCGCATCTTCAGTCACGCAGGAATCTTCTCATCATTTTTTAAGGTGCGCGCACCGGGGTGCCTCTTCTGCGGCAATCGGTAGGTCAATACCAGGCCCCGGGGATACCGCGAGTTTGCCCCGAAATGCCGCGACCTGGCAAACGCCGAGAAAGAACGGTTTGCCCAGCTCAGGACCTGCATTGCACATCAGCCACGTGCTCGCCCTGACCGCTGGCAACCGAGTGCGACAGTGTGTCGGACCGGCACTCGCCGATCCAGCACACCCGCCCGTCAGACTGCCGGTGTGATTTCCTGGCGTCGCTGCTGCCGGTAGGCGTGCTCCAGAAATCGACCGACCGCAGCAACGACCGGCACCGTCCGCTCGGTATCGATGAGGTCGAAACCGTGTCCGGCGCCGGGCAATTCCACGTAGGACACCGACGACCGGGACACTGAGCGCAGCCGATCGACGAATGCTCGCGCTCCCGCGACGGGAAGCAAGCCATCTTTGCTTCCGTGCACAGCCAGGAAGGGCGGTGCGAGCGGGTGGACATGCGTTATCGGCGATGCCGCGCGGAACAGGTCCGGGTCAGACGCCTGCGTCCGCTTGACGATGACTCGTTCGAGGAATTCCAGGAATCTGTCCTGCTCTTCAGTGGCCCGACTGTGCCAGTCGTAGGCGCCGTACAGGCTGACCGCCGCATCGACCGTGGTGTCTGCGTCCGACCCCAGCGCGGTTTGCCATTGCGGCTTGTTTCCCGTCAGCGCCGCGAGCGTCGCGAGATGGCCACCGGCCGAACAACCCGCTACGGCAACAAAGTTGGGATCGCCGTTCAGGGTGCGGGCGTTGGCGTGAGCCCACGCGATGGCCGCCTTGACATCCGTCATCTGACGCGGCCAGCGGTGCCGGGGACTTGTCCGGTATTGAATCGACAGGCAGATCCAGCCCTGCCGCGCGAGGTGCGCCATCAGCGTATGGCCTTGCAGTGCCCGGCTGCCGAACACCCAGGCTCCCCCGGGAATGAATACCAGCACTGGCGCGAGCCTGTCGGCAGGCCCCTCGGTTCGCCAGATGTCGAGTAGTTGGTCTGGATGCTCGCCGTAGGGCACCGATGAGCGATGCACGTAGCGTCGCTGTGCGGGTGCTCGCAGAAACGGTGCGGGACACCCGACACGCGGCCGATTCTCGGCCGGACCGGCGTCGGCCACGACGCCTCGCAACGCCTCGTCGAGGATTGCCCCAGTTGCCGCCCGCTGGCCGCGCTGCCATTCAGTCCGGTTGTGCCGCAACCGCGCTCGCGCAAAGCCCGACACTATGCCGCCCGCGTACCGATGCCCACCAAGCCCTAGAGCAGCCATTCCCGCCAGGGGTTCGATATGCCGTCCGATGACGGGAAGCCCTACTGCTGCGGCGCTCAACGCGATGGCGTGGTCGATTGGCCGGATAGACCCAACATGCTGGGCATACGTGCGCAGCGACTGCGCGAAGAGTTCAGCCTGCGTTCTGAGCACTGCCCGAGCGTACCCAAGGCTGGGCGGATGCTCAGCGCGAATTGGCGACTCCGCAATTTTTTGCTGCCATGCAGTGCGGCGCCGGGCGACCGGTCGACTCCCGAGGCCGGCGACCTCGTCGACATGGGAGGCATTCATCGACAACTGCATTCACCACGCTTCCCCGTCGCAGTACGTTCGGTGTGTCGCAGATGTGCCTTCGCCCCCACGGTCGACCGCGCCGTGACGTAACCGCCGATCCATCAAATTCCCAGTTCACCGGTCCGCTGTGGGCGCGATCACCGAATTTTTACACCACATCGGTCGCGGCGTTGGGGGTGATGTCACCTCGCCAAGGCAGAATGCTTACCGCCGCCCGTCGAACAGGGGCGGCCGGCACGGCGAGGGCACGCTCCGGCATAAGCCCTGGTGGAAGGAATAGCAGTGAGTTACAACGCCGCGGACATCACCGAGCTCGACGATGTCCAGCACACACGCCTGCGGCCGGCGGTCAACCTGGGCCTGGACGTACTGAACACCGCGTTGCGTGAACTGGTGGACAACGCGATCGAAGAGGTCGCCGACCCCAGCCACGGCGGATCGACCGTCACCATCACCCTGCACGCCGACGGATCGGTCAGCGTTGCCGACGACGGCCGCGGCCTACCTATCGACTCCGACCCCGTCACCGGGAAGAACGGCATCGTCAAGACGCTGGGCACCGCGCGCGCCGGTGGCAAATTCTCGGCACATTCCGACGCCACCAGCACCGGCGCGGGCCTCAACGGGATCGGCGCCGCGGCCGCGGTGTTCATCTCCGCGCGCACCGATGTGACGGTGCACCGCGCCGGAAAGGCCTACCTGCAGAGCTTCGGCGCCGGCTATCCCGGCGTGTTCGACGGGAAGGACTTCGACCCGGCCGCCCCGTTCACCCGCGCCGACACGCAGAAACTACGCGGTGTGAGCAATCGCAAACCCGATGCGCACGGCACCGTCGTGCGCATCCTGTTCGACCCGGCGGTGGTGCCGGACTCCAGCGTGGACATCAACGAGGTGCTGCTGCGCGCGCATGCCGCGTCGCGGATGTCCCCGGGGGTACACCTGGTCGTCGTCGACGAGGGGTGGCCCGGCGAGGAGATCCGTCCCGAACTGTTCGAACCGTTCAGCGGCCCGTGGGGCACCGAGACCCTGTTGGATCTCATGTGTACCGCCGCGGGAACCCCGGTGCCTGATGTGCGGGCCGTGGTCGAGGGCCGTGGCGAATACACCACCGGACGGGGGCCGACGCCGTTCCGCTGGTCGCTGACCGCCGGGCCCGCCGAACCGGCCACCGTCGCCGCCTTCTGCAACACCGTGCGCACCCCGGGCGGCGGCTCGCACCTGACGGCCGCGGTGAAGGGGCTGTCCGAAGCGCTGGCCGACCGCGCCTCCCGGATCCGCGATCTGGGCCTGGCCAAAGGCGAAGACGGCCCGGAGGCACAGGATTTCGCCGCCGTGACCGCTCTGGCTGTCGACACGCGTGCCCCTGACGTGGCGTGGGATTCGCAAGCCAAGACCGCGGTCTCCTCCCGGTCGCTGAACGTGGCGATGGCCCCGGGCGTGGCACGTAGCGTCACCATCTGGGCGGCCAACCCCGGCAACGGGGAGACGGTGTCGCTGTGGACCCGGCTCGCGCTGGAAGCGGCAAGGGCGCGCCGCAGCGCCGAAGGTGCCAAGGCCCGGTCGCGTGCCGCGTCGAAAGCCAAGGGCCTGGGCACGAACCTGTCGCTGCCCCCCAAACTGCTGCCCAGCCGGGAGACCGGTCGCGGCTCGGGTGCCGAGTTGTTCCTGTGCGAGGGCGATTCCGCGCTGGGCACCATCAAGGCGGCGCGCGACGCCACCTTCCAGGCAGCCTTCCCTCTGAAAGGCAAGCCGCCCAACGTCTTCGGATTCACGGTCAGCAAGGCCAGGGCCAAGGACGAGTTCGATTCCATCGAACGCATCCTGGGCTGCGGGGTGCGGGACAACTGCGATCCGGAATCGTGCCGCTACGACCGGATCCTGTTCGCCTCCGACGCCGACCCCGACGGCGGCAACATCAACTCGAGCCTC
>JAHFVC010000535.1 GCA_023264765.1 Mycobacterium sp.
CATGGCACCCCTTTACAATCAGGTCTTGATTTGTAAACATCGACGGATGTCCTCGCTGACCCAGCGCGCCACACCCGTGTTCGGCCTGGCCGCTCACCTCGGCCGCGGTGTGCAACGTATCGCAACCGATGCCGCCGTCGGTCGGATGCGGGCACTCCCGCGGCAGGTCCGTGATCTGGATGCGGCGTTCCTGTCCGGGCTGCTGGGCCGCGAGGTCGCATCGGTGGCGGTGATGGGTGGCGACGCCGGCACGTCCGCGCGAGCCCGGCTGGCGCTCACCGGCACCGGCGTGCCCGCGTCGGTGTTCGTCAAGATGCCCGCCGAGACGGCGGCGACCCGATTGATGGGCGAGCTCGGCCGCCTCGCCGACACCGAGGTCCGGTTCTACCGCGAGCTCGCCCCGCAGCTCGCCGATGTGCCGATCAGCCACGGCGGCACATTCGACAACCTCACCGGTCGTTTCGTGCTGGTGCTGGAAGACCTGGCGGTCGACCGTTGTGAGTTCCCCGACACCCTGCACCCGCTCACGGTCGATCAGGCGACGCTGATCGTCGAACTGCTGGCCCGGGTACATGCCACCTTCTGGGAACGGGTGCCGGCATGGACGTACTCGGCTTCCGGTGACGCCACCTCGCTGCTGACCGGGTCCCTGGCCAACGCCGCGGTCCGTCGGCTGGCCGGCAAGACAACCATCCCGGTGGAGGGCGGCCGCTTCATCAACGACAACTACCGCGCCGTCGCGCAACTCATCGACACCGCACCGCACACCGTGATGCACGGGGACGCCCATCCGGGAAATGTCTACTTCCGCAACGGAAGAGCCGGCCTGCTCGACTGGCAGGCGGTGCGCCGCGGCCACCCGTCGCGAGAGCTGTCCTACACCTTGATCACCAGCATGACCACCGCCGACCGGATCGATCATCAGCGCGACCTGCTCGACGTGTATCGGCGCGCGCTCGCCGCCGCAGGCGGCCCCGACCTCGACGGTGACGAACTGTGGAACCGGTACCGCCAGGCGGCGCTGTACGCCTACATCGCGACCCTCATCACCGCCGGCATGGGCGGCATGCAGGACGAGACCATCGCCCTGGAAGGACTGCGCCGTTCGGTGGCGGCGCTGGACGATCTCGACACGGTCAAGACACTGAAGGCGAATTTGTAATGCACCAGCAACTACCATCAGGGATGTGAACAAGCCATTGACCACCGATGCGAGCGAGGACACCTCGACGCGACGGCGGATTCTGGTGGCCACGGCAGAGGTACTCGGGCGCAGCGGACAGACCAAACTGAGCCTGTCCGAGGTGGCCCTACAGGCCGGCGTGTCCCGGCCCACGCTGTACCGGTGGTTCGCCTCCAAGGAAGAGTTGCTCGGCGCGTTCGGGCAGTACGAACGCGAGATGTTCGACACCGGGATGAGTCGGGTCACATCCGGCCTACGCGGCAACGAAAAGCTCGATGCCGCATTGCGATTCATCGTCGAGTACCAGCAGTCCTACTCGGGCGTGCGGGTGGTGGACATCGAGCCCGAGGTGGTGATCGGGCAACTGGCCCACATCATCCCGCTGATGCGCGCGCGGCTGCTCAAGTTGATGCCCGGCCCGAACGGGCCGGTGCGGTCGGCCACCGCCATCCGCGTCGCGATCTCGCACTACATCGTGCGCAGCGACGACGAAGGCCAGTTCCTGGCGCAACTGCGCCACGCCGTGGGCATCCGCCAAACCGATTCCGACTGACCGCCCAATGCCCCGAACCCCGTGACAAGATCGGGGAATTTTGTCAAGCTAGCCGCATGACCGACACGGGCGTTCTGGCCGGCGAACAGCGCATGCTCATCGACGGCGAATTGCAGCACACTTCCAGCGGCGCAACCTTCGACGTGATCCACCCGGCCAGCGAACAGGTCGCCGGTCAGGCCACCGACGGCACGGTCGACGACATGGCGCGCGCGGTCGGCGCGGCACGGCGCGCGTTCGACGAGACGGACTGGTCCCGCGATCTGGACTTCCGTTATCACTGTCTGACCCAGCTGCACGCGGCGTTCGAACGCAACAAGGAGCATCTGCGCCGGGTCCTGGTCACCGAGGTGGGTTGCCCGCTGAAAGTGACCGGCGCCCAGATCGAGAGCCCCATCGAAGAGGTCAAACACTGGGCCGAACACGGAAAGAACTTCGAGTACCTGGCCGACAACGGTGTGCACGACACGCCACTGGGTCCGGCGCGGCGCAAGATCCACTACGAAGCCGTCGGGGTCGTCGGGGCGATCACCCCGTGGAACGTGCCGTTCTACCTCAACGTCGCCGAGACGGTGCCCGCGCTGATGGCCGGCAACACCGTGGTGCTCAAGCCCGCGCAGCTGACCCCGTGGTCGGGCAGCGAGTACGGGCGCATCGTGGCCGAGGAGACCGACATTCCGCCGGGCGTGTTCAACGTCGTGGTGTCCGATGCCAATGAGGTCGGCGCTGCCCTGTCGGCCGATCCCCGGGTCGACATGATCACGTTCACCGGGTCCACGGCGACGGGCCGGGCGATCCTGGCCTCGGGCGCGTCGACGGTGAAGAAGACGCTGCTCGAACTGGGCGGTAAGAGTGCCCACATCGTGCTCGACGACGCCGATTTCAACATGGCGCTGCCGATGGCCGCGCTGATGGCGTGCGTGATGAGCGGCCAGTCGTGCATTCTGCCGAGCCGGATCCTGTTGCCGCGCAGTCGTTATGACGAGGGTATCGAGATCATGAAGAACATGATGGAGAACTTCCCCGTCGGCGACCCGTGGGATCCGAACAACATGCAGGGCCCGCAGATCAGCGAGACGCAACGGCAGAAGGTACTCGGCCTCGTCAAGGCCGCCGTGGATTCGGGAGCGCGGCTGGTCACCGGCGGCGGGGTGCCCGCGAGCCTGCCCGTCGGGTACTACACGCAGCCCACCCTGCTGGCCGATGTCGACCCGGACAGCCAGATCGCCCAGGAGGAGGTCTTCGGGCCGGTGCTGGCGGTCATCCCCTACGGCAGCGACGACGAGGCGGTCGCCATCGCGAACAACTCGATCTACGGGTTGTCCGGTGAGGTGTCCGGCGGTGACCTCGACAGGGCGTTCGGCGTAGCTACCCGGATGCGTACCGGCAACGTCACCATCAACGGCAAGAGCCACTTCGGGATCGGCAGTCCGTTCGGCGGCACCAAGCAGAGCGGGCTGGGTTACCGCAACGGCGAAGAAGGCTA
>JAHFVC010000536.1 GCA_023264765.1 Mycobacterium sp.
CTTCGGGATCTACATCCACGTACCTTTCTGCGCCACCCGCTGCGGCTACTGCGACTTCAACACCTACACGCCGTCCGAGCTCGGGGGCGCCAACCCCGACGGCTGGCTGGCCGCCGTGCGGGTCGAGTTGGAGCTGGCGGCCGCGCAGGTCGGTCCGCGCCTGGTGGACACCGTGTTCGTGGGTGGTGGCACACCGACCATGCTGGGCGGCGACGGTCTGGCCGCGGTGCTCGACGCCGTCCGGGAGCACTTCACCCTGGCGCCTGGTGCCGAGGTGACCACGGAGGCCAATCCGGAGTCGAGCACGCCCGCGCTGTTCGCCAGGCTGCGGGAAGCGGGCTTCACCCGGATCTCGCTGGGCATGCAGTCGGCGGCGCCCCACGTGCTGGCGGTGCTGGACCGGGTGCACTCGGCCGGACGGGCGCCCGCGGCCGCGCTGGAGGCGCGGGCCGAAGGCTTCGACCACGTGAACCTCGATCTGATCTACGGGACGCCGGGGGAGACCGACGACGACTTGCGCCGGTCGATCGACGTGGCGCTGGGCGCGGGCGTCGACCACATCTCGGCCTACGCGCTGATCGTCGAGGACGGCACCGCGTTGGCCCGCCGGGTACGTCGCGGCGAGCTTCCCGCTCCCGACAACGACGTGCTCGCCGATCGCTACGAGTTGCTCGACAGCCGGCTCTCCGCGGGTGGCCTGCAGTGGTATGAGGTGTCCAATTGGAGTGCGCCGGGCGGGGAGTGCCGACACAACCTCGGCTACTGGGACGGCGGTCAGTGGTGGGGTGCCGGTCCTGGGGCACACGGCTTCGTCGACTCGACACGGTGGTGGAACATCAAGCACCCCAATGCTTATGCGCAAGCGCTCGAAGAGCGGCGGCTACCCGTGGCCGATTCGGAGGATCTCGACGAGGCGGCGCGGCACACCGAGGACGTGATGCTGCGGATGCGGTTACGCAGTGGTCTGCCGGTGGCGGTGCTGTCCGCGGACGAGCGTGGCCGCGCCGAAGTGGCCATCGGTGACGGGCTGGTGACGCGCGACGCCGACCGGTTGGTGCTCACCGACCCGGGCCGGCTGCTGGCCGACGCGGTGGTGCGCACACTGCTGGACTGAGGTGACTCGTCGCCTGTGGCGCAGAAGTGCGAGTAACCAATGCCCTGAGCGACGAGTCGATGGTCGGCGCTCAGCGGGCCGGGTTAGGGTGTTAGGCAACCCTTACCTATGGAGCGTGGATGACCGCAGTGCAACCGCAGGTGACCGCGAAGTACGCCCAACTCGCGGCGCGTCAGGCCGCCCGCGCGGACGCACTGGCGCTCAAGGCGCTACTGGCCCCGGTGTCCGGACGCACCCAAGTCGCCCAACTGCTCACCCTGGTCGCGTCGGCCGCCACCGTGGCGCCCTTCATCGGCATCGTGGAGATCGGCCGCACCCTGCTGGCAGACGGGCCGGTGGACACCACGCGAGTCTGGACCATCGTCGCGATCGTGATCGGTGCCCTGCTCGTCCGGACCTGGGCCAATGGCACCGCGCTGACGCTCACCCACCTCGCCGACGGCGACCTGCAGCGCGCACTGCGCCGGCGGATCGTCGACACCCTGGGCCGGCTGCCGCTGGGCTGGTTCAACGGCACTTCTTCGGGCGAGGTCCGCAAGGCCGTCCAGCAGGACGTGGGGGAACTGCACTTCCTGGTCGCGCACTCGGCAGTGGAGAACACCGGCGCGCTGGCCACCCCCGCGTTCGGGCTGGCCTACTGCTTCTCGCTGGACTGGCGCCTGGGACTGCTCGCCATCGGCACCGCGCCGATCTATCTGCTGGTCTACCTGTGGCTGGGCCGCGATGTGCGGGTGCAGATGGAACGGATGAATGCGGGCGTCGCACGCATCAGCGCCACCATCGTCGAGTTCATCGCCGGGGTGGCCGTGGTCAAGACTTTCGGTGAGACCGGCCGGGCGCACAAACGTTTCGCCAACGCCGCCGAGGAATTCAACGACGGCTTCGCCGACTGGATGGGCCCGATGGTGCGGGTCAAGGCGGCTTCGTCGATTTTCATCGAGGCGCCGACGGTGCTGCTGGTCAATCTCGCGGGTGGCTATTGGTTCGTCCGTAGCGGGTGGGTGACGCCGATCGACGTGCTTGGCTCGACGCTGGTGGCGATGACGATCCCCGCCGCCGTGCTGGCCGTGGGCTATTCGGCCGGGATCCGTAAGCAGGCCCAGGCCGCGGCGGGCAGGCTGGTGCGGCTGCTCGATCAGCCGAAACTGAAGGTGTCCTCCAATCCGCAGGTGCCGCAAGGCAACTCGGTCGAATTCGATGCCGTCGGTTTCACCTACGACGGCGCGAACACCGTGCTGCACGAGGTGAGTCTGACGCTGGCGCCGGGCACCATCACCGCGCTGGTCGGTCCGTCCGGCAGCGGCAAGTCCACGCTGGCCACCCTGGTGACGCGGTTCCACGACGTGACCACCGGAGCGGTCCGGGTCGGCGGTGTCGACGTGCGGGAGATCGATCCGGCGGTGCTCTACCGGCATGTCGGCTTCGTCCTGCAGGACGTCCAGTTGCTCGGCATCAGCGTGGCCGACAACATCGCGCTGGGGCGCCCCGACGCCACCCGCGAAGAGATCTATCAGGCGGCCGAGGCCGCGCATGTGCACGACCGGATCCTGGCCTTGCCCAAGGGTTACGACTCGGTGGTGGGGGAGGACGCACACTTCTCCGGCGGCGAGGCGCAGCGGGTGAGCATCGCCCGGGCGTTGCTGGCCGACACCCCGGTACTGGTGCTCGACGAGGCGACGGCCTCGGCCGATCCGGACTCGGAGGCGCAGATCCAGGCGGCGTTGTCCCGGCTGATCGCCGGTCGCACGGTGCTGGTGATCGCGCACCGGCTCGGGTCCATCACCGGCGCGGACAGCATCGTCGTGCTGGACGCCGGCCGTGTCGTCGAACAAGGCCGCCACGACGAATTGGTGGCCCGTGGCGGTAAGTACGCCGGCATGTGGCAGGTCTATAGCGACGGCAATGCGCGAAACCTGGAGGGCGCGCGATGATCCGGGGGTTCCTGCGCATCCTGGGCCCGCAACGCGGCCTGATGTTCGGCTATCTAGCGTGGGTGAGTGTCTACGGGGTGCTGCACGGCGTCGCGATGGTGCTCCTGGTGCCCATTTCGCAGGCGTTGTTCGACGGCCGCTACGGCGACGTGGCACGCTGGCTCGCCGTGCTGGCC
>JAHFVC010000270.1 GCA_023264765.1 Mycobacterium sp.
TGCAGTGCACATCGGCGCGAGTCTGGCGGGCCGCCTGCTCGGTCAGTCCGACCGCCGCGTATTCGGGGTCGGTGAAACTGCCTTCCGGAGCATAGTGATCGGCGACCGCGGAGCGGCGACCGGCGACAGCATTGTCGGCCGCGATGAATCCGTCCCGGATAGCCTCCGAGGCCAGCATCACCCGGCCTGTCACGTCACCCGCGGCGAAGATGCCCGGGTTGGAGGTTTGTAAGAATTCGTCGACGTCGATGAAGCCGCGTGCTGTGACATCGACGCCGGCACTGCCGAGGTTCAAGCCGGTGACATCGGCGGCCCAGCCGACCGCACCGATGGCCAGCTCGGCCTCGATACTCTGCCGGTTGCCGGCGCCGGTGTACTCCATTCTGATACCGGACGAAGTCCGGGAGAACGATCGGATGGTGCCGAAGTCCTCCCAGATGTCGACTCCATTCTGTCGGAAGCCCTGTGCCACCGCGGCAGCGAGCTCATGGTCGGCGCCCGGCAGGATCTGAGGCCCTGCCTCGAAAACCGTCACCCATGCGCCGAAGGTGTTGAAGATCGACGCCACCTGGAGCCCGGTCGCGCCGCCGCCGATGACGATCATCGACTCGGGAACCGTGGTCAGGGTCCACGCGTCGCTGTGGGTTCCGGTCAGTTCGTAACCGGGTATCGGCAGTGTCTTGCCTGCGCCTCCGGTGCAGACGACGAACTTGTCCGCCGTGATGGTGATCCCGGACTCGGTGCGGACGTGATGGTCATCCAGAAACCGCGTGGCACCGGCGTTCTGGTACAAGCTCACTCCTTGTGCGGTGATCTGGCGCAACAGGAATGATGAGGAGCGGACCTCGCCGACCACGTTGTCCACTCGCGCGAGAACCTGCCCGTAGTCCAGTTCCGGGTAGAACCCGGTGATGCCGTAGCGGCCCAGTTGGCGGGCATCCCGCAGCAATCGGGCAGTGTGCGCGAGCGTGCGGACGGGCACCGGGCCGTCGTTTGCGGCCATCCCACCGAACCGGCCCGCCGTGACGAGCGCGGTGCGCGCCCCGAGTTCGGATGCCCGGGTCGCCGCCGTCACACCGGCCGGCCCAGACCCGAGGACCGCAACGTCGAATGAACTGCTCACCCGTCTACACCGAGATTCCGGCGATCCCGGTCACGCCCCCGGGTACCGTGGCCACCACGTGCTGCCCGGTGCCGTCCAGGGCGACTGCACGTAACTCACCAGAGAGGTCACTGACGTACACCACACCGGCCTCGGCGTCCACGGCCAGGCCGATGGCTTCGTGGAAGTCGGCGGCCAGCACATCGACGGCACCGCCGGGCTGCCCCGCGGCGGGAATGCGGGCCCGATTCAGTGTGTTTCCGGTCGGCGCGCTACCGCGGTCGGTCCAGTAGATGACACCTGCGTCGACGTCGAGTTCGAGGTCGATGGGTTCGGGCAGGTTCGACCACAACACCTCCACCACCCGGCTCTCCGGGGTTTGCCCGGCCGGGATGTCCAGCGGCGCCCGGAAGATCCGGCCATCGCCACCATCGGACGGGCCCTTCTGTGTCCAATACAGCCAGCCGTTCCGCTCGTCGACGGCGACACCCACGCACTGGTTGCGGACCACGTGGCGCTCCTGCTCGGTCTGCGCCACCACCACCTCGGCACGTACCTGCCCGCCCTCCGGCGAAACACTCAGCACCGCAGCACCTTCCCGGTCCGACCAGTACAACCGGTTACTGTTCCAGGCACCGGCGAGTTGCTTACCTGTCACGAAGCTGCCCGCGGCCAGCACCACCTCGCGGTCAGTGCCGTCCAGGGCCGCACGCTCGAGAGAACCGTTGCGCCGGTAGAAGTCCAGATCACTTTCCTGACGGGGCGGGTGATCGGCGGGCAGCCCGGGTGCGCCCATGTTGGTCCAATAGACCGCGTTGCCATCGGGGTTGACGACGATCCCGTCCGGGAAGCCTGTGACTCCGGTGATGAAGTCGGCGATTGTTCCGTCGGCGATGGCGACCTTGACGATCAACTGCCGACTCGGATTCAGAGCTATCAGATGCGTGTACACGGTGACTGCGCCTTTCTGTGTGTGGATATTGCGGGATCGGCGCCACTCATGACGCGACTCGCGGTGGCGACGACACATCACCGAGGCCGGCACAGCTGTCATCGATGACCAAGCGTGCCAGCTGAGTTCGCGACGTGATCGCCAGTTTTCGGAACACCTTGTGCAGGTGGTATTCCACGGTCCGGTGAGTGATGAACAGCCGGGTGGCGATCTCCGCGTTGGTTGCACCTTCGGCCACCAACTGGCTGATCTGCTGTTCGCGTGCGGTCAAGCCGGTGCATGGGCGCCCGCTCGGCGGGCCGGTGGCGTCGCCCGCGGCCGCGAGTTCCAGTTCGGCCTTGCGCGCGAAGCCCAGCATGCCCATCTCGGCGAATGCGCCTGCGGCATGCCGCAAGTGCTCGCGCGCGTCGACTGCTCGGCGTTCACGACGCAGCCAATCGCCGAAGAGCAGATGCGTGCGCGCGACCTCCGGTAGCAGCGGAGTCCGCCGCAGATGCGCGATCGCCTCCCGATACGCGGTTTCGGCGGAGTCGCCGGTTGCGAGCAAGGCGTAGGACCGGGCGCGCACACCGCGGGCCCAGTGGCTTCCACTCGGCAGCGTGACCTCATCCAGCCGGTGCATCGCTGCCGCAGCCTCGGCGTAGCGTCCGGTGCGGACGGCCGCCTCGATGAGTTCGGCCAGGGTCCAGTTCCGGTACCGCTGAGTCGGCTGGTCGTTGGCGGTGTCGGCTGCCGCCGCATAGGCCTCTTCGTATCGACCGAGGCCGTTGTACAGGACTGCGGCGGCCCAGTTGATGAAACACACACCTGCGCCGTCGCCACGACGATGCGCGTCCTGGCTGCCTGCAAGGATGAGGTACCGCGCCTGCGTGTCCCGGCCGGTGAATGCCGCCAGGCCCAGCTCACTGTAGGGAACCACCCGACCACCCGCCACCTCGATTGCTGACGCCTCCTCCGCCGCCAATGTTGCGACGTCGCCCAGCGCGCCCGTCAACAGCAGTGTTCCGGCCCGATCGGTCAAGGCCGACGGCAGCATCGAGGCTAGTCCTGATGTGCGGGTCGCCATGAGGAGCTGAATCGAACAGCGTTGCCACGTCTCGAAATCCCACGCGAGGCCGGCCGCACGACCCGCCAGCCACAGCGAGCCGGAACCGGCTGTGCTCGCCCATTCGGCATTTCGGATGCACTGTAATGCGTCGCGCAGCGCGGGCATGGCAGCCTCGGGACCCTCGGTGACGAATCGGGCGACGCCGTCGAGTACCTCATCCCCGGGCTGTGGTGTCTGCGCGATGGCGTCCCTCGTCGCCTCCGCGACCAGCGTCAGCGCGGGTCCCGCGAACCTGCCGGCCAGCAGTCCGGCCGGCAGGGCCTCTCGGGAGGCGTCGGGTGTGGTCATCGTCCCAGGAACTGGCAGATGTGCTGGCCGAAGTCGACCGGGTACTGGTCGAGGAAACCGTGTCCCGCGTCGGGGTAGATGCGGATCTGTGCACCCCGGATCTTCTCGGCCAACAGAAGACTGTTCTTCGTGGCCATCATGGTGTCGTTGTCACCATTCGCCACCATGGTGGGTTGGGTGATCGCTGAAAGCCGTTCCAGTTTGCCTGATTCCGGGATACCCCACGTCATCAGCGCCTGGTACTGGGCGTCCCGGCAGCCCAGGCTCGTCTCCTCGTCGCGGTCCTTGCGGCGCGCGTGAGTCCGCGCAAGGTACTCCCGGCCTCGCTGCACGCTTGCCGCCGACCCAGAGAAGAAGAGAGACAGAAAACCCTCCGGCGTGATGTCATCGGCGCACGCCCATCGATACACGTCGTCGGACGAGCGGTGCAGATCGGGTGCGCCTTGCGGGGCGGTACCCGCCAACACCAGGCGCCGCGGCAGCCGCGGCCGGATCAGCGCGATCTCTTGGGCGAGATGGCCTCCCAGCGAAAAGCCCAGCAGATCGATCGACGTCAGCCGCAGCGCGTCAATGAATCTGACTGCATCCCTGGCCATTCCCGCGACAGTGTCCGATACGGTGCCGGTGGAAGCACCGACACCGCACAAGTCGACGGTGATCACCTCACGATCGGCGGCAAGGACGTCGAGCAGCGCCGGGTCCCAGTAATCCAGGTTGCCACGGAAGTGCTGCAGCAGAATCAGTGGCGGCACCGTCTTGGACGTCGTCCCGAACCGGCGGTACGCCAAGGTTTCAGGGCCTACGTCGATACTCAGGTTCGGAGCATGCGCCGCGCCGGCGCCGTCGGGGTTTGTCATCTGCCTGTCTCCCTGATGCAGTCATCCATCACACTGCCCACCACCCTCGCAGCGCCGATCGAGTGCGGGTATCCGTCAAATGACCAACGACATTCGCCCGGGAACGCGGTCGTGCCGCCCCGGGTGGAAGGGATTCGGTGGTCAATTGACCTACGGCAGGCGGCGTGCTCCGGAGTTGACCTATGTCGCCCAGTTCCCGTTCAGCGCCTCGACGCGGTCGATGTTGTCCTCCACCCAACTCCGCAATTGCCCGAGCGGTTCGGACACACTGACACCCAATTCGGTCAGGGTGTACTCCACACGCGGCGGCACCTCCGCGAACACCGTCCGATCCACCAGGGACGCCGCCTCCAGCCGCCGCAGCGTCTGGGTCAGCATCTTGGCGCCCACTCCGGGCAGTTGGGTCTGCAATTCGGAGAAGCGCACCGCACCGCACTCCTCGAGCAATCCGATGATCAGCGCGGACCACTTGTTGGACAGCAGGTCCAGCAGTGCGCGGCAGGGGCAGCTGTCCGAGTACACATCGTGATTGTCATGATGCCCCGTCGGGCACGGCCTGGCCATCAAATCCTCCTGAACTGCATCGGTGTCAATGCGAACACCGACTACCCGTGGAAATTCCATGAGCGGCAAAGCTTCCCCGCAGGGAAGTTACCGTCCTTGCAACACACCGGGGTGCCGGGTCTAGCGTCTGCTTCATGACCACCATGACCGCCATCGGCTCCTACGCAGGCCTGCCCATCGACGACCCCGACGCGCTGCAAGACGTCAAGGTCGCGATCCCCGAACTACGGCCCCACGACCTGCTGGTCCGGGTGCACGCGGTGTCGGTGAATCCCGTCGACATCAAGCGGCGTGCCGCCCTGGGCACGGCGTCGACGCCCGTCATCCTGGGCTTCGACGCCGCGGGTGTCATCGAGGCGGTCGGTCCCGAGGTGAGCACCCTTGGCGTGGGTGACGAGGTCTGGTACGCCGGCGACGTCAGCAGGCCCGGCACCAATGCGGAATTCCACGCCGTCGACGAACGCATCGTCGCCCGGAAACCGAAGTCGTTGTCGTTCAAGGACTCGGCGGCGCTACCGCTCACCACCATCACCGCGTGGGAGGCATTGTTCGAGCGCTTCATGCTCACCTCCGAGTCGCGGGGTGATCTGCTGGTGCTGGGCGCGGCAGGCGGTGTCGGGTCGGCCATGATCCAGCTCGCGAAGGAACTCACCGGAGTTCGGGTCATCGCCACCGCCAGCAGGGACGACTCACGGGAATGGGCGCTTAACCTGGGCGCCGACGTGGTGGTCAACCATCACGACTTGGGGAAGCAGACCTTCGAGGTTGCGCCCGACGGTGTCGATTACATCTTCTCGCCCCACTCGGCGGGCAACGTCGAGACCTACGCGACGATCATCCGGCCGTTCGGCCACATCACCGCGATCGACGAACCGGAAGGCCTGGATCTGGTCCCGCTGAAGGCGAAGAGCGTCGCCTGGCACTGGGAGCTGATGTTCACCCGCGCGTTGTTCTCATACGACATGATCACTCAGCAGCGCCTGCTCGGTGCCGCCGCAGATCTGGTGGACCAGGGTGCGCTGCGCAGTACCGTCACCACCGCGATCGATGATTTCAGCGCGGCGGGACTACGCGAGGCGCACCGACTGGTGGAGTCGGGCCGCATGATCGGGAAGGTGGTGGTGCACCGGTGAGCGAACGGCAGGTCGACCTCGCGGTCATCGGATTCGGCAAGGGCGGCAAGACGTTGGCGGCCGCGCTGGGCAAGAAGGGCTGGCGGGTGGTGCTGATCGAGCAGTCCGCACAGATGTACGGCGGCACGTGCATCAACATCGGCTGCGTGCCGACCAAGTCGCTGGTGTACCGGTCCGAGCACCTGAGCCCGGGGTCGGCACACCCCGACGACTACCGACGCGCCGTCGCCGCGACCGGTGAACTGACGGCGGGTCTGCGCGCCGGCAACTACCGCATGATCGACAGCATCGACACGGCGGAGGTACTCACCGGCACCGCCCGCTTCGTCGACGCGCACACCGTGGCGGTGACCACCGACGCCGGTGAGGTCATCGTCACCGCGACGTGGATCGTCATCGGAACTGGTTCCCGCCCAACACTTCCCGATATCCCTGGGCTGGCCACCTCCGCCCGGGTACACACCAGCACGGACCTGCTGACCGAGGAGAACCTTCCCAAGCGGCTTGTGGTGCTCGGCGGCGGATATGTCGGCATCGAGTTCGCCGCGATGTACGCGGCCTACGGATCCGAGGTCACCGCCCTGGAGCGGCACGCGCAGGTGCTCGGCCGCGAGGATGACGACGTCGCCGATGTGGCACGAACAATTCTGCAGGACAAGGGTGTTCGTATCATCACCGACGCGCAGGTCACCGGAGTCGACGACGGCACCGTCAGCTACAGCACGGCCGGCACTTCGCACGCCATCGACGCGGACACCATCCTGGTGGCCCTGGGCCGCGAACCCGTGACCGCCGGGCTGAACCTGGCGGCAGCGGGTGTGGACGCCACACCGTCGGGCGCCATCGCGGTCGACGAGTACCTGCGCACCAACCAGCCGCACATCTTCGCCACCGGCGATGTCAACGGCGGCCCTCAGTTCACCTACGTCTCGCTCGACGACTACCGCATCGTGCTCGACCAGCTCGTCGGTGCCGGCGTGCGCAGCACCGCCGATCGGAAAGCGGTGCCGTACAACCTGTTCATGACGCCACCGTTGGGCCGGGTCGGTCTGACCGAACGCGACGCGGTGGCCGCCGGACTGGACATCAAGGTCGCCACCATGCGCGTCGCCGACATGGCCACGGTGCCGCGAGCCCGCATCGTCGGCGAACCGGAAGGGCTGATGAAGGTGGTGGTGGACGCCGACACCGACCTCATCCTGGGTGCTGCCCTGCTCTGTTACGACGCCCACGAGGTGATCAACACCGTCGCGCTGGCGATGCGTCACGGCATCACCGCGACCGCCCTGCGGGATTCGATCTACACCCATCCCTCGATGACGGAGGCGTTCAACCAGCTGCTCGGGGCCCTGTAGGCGCACCGCTCACCGCCACCCATAGACCGTTCGGCGCACCGGCGCCCGGCTTCGACGTCAACCTCTCCCCTGTGACCGGCATCTCACCTAGGTTCGATTACCAGCTGGTTCACAGTCGACGTCAAGGAGTCACAAGTGCCCACCACCGACAGTCGCTCCGCGCCTACCGGCGCCGAGTTCGTCGAAGTCCAGAACAGCCCCGAATTCCAGGAGCTGCGCAGCAAGCTGCGGCGGTTCGTCTTCCCCATGACGGCGTTCTTCCTCCTCTGGTACGCCCTCTACGTCCTGCTCGGCGCCTTCGCCCACGACTTCATGGCCACCAAGGTGATCGGCAACGTCAACGTCGGACTGCTGCTCGGCCTCGGGCAGTTCGTCACCACCTTCCTCATCACCGGTCTCTACGTCCGATTCGCCAACCGCGAACTGGACCCGCGGGCCGCCGCCATCCGCGCCGAGCTGGAAGGGGAGACGAAGTGAACACCCTTCTCGCAGCCTCGGATTCGGTCGGCAACCCGATCGCCAACATCGCCATCTTCGGCGTCTTCGTCGCGGTCACCATGTACGTGGTGATCCGCGCCAGCGGCAACAACAAGACCGCCGACGAGTTCTTCACCGGCGGCCGAGCCTTCTCCGGCCCACAGAACGGCATCGCCATCGCGGGCGACTACCTGTCCGCGGCCAGCTTCCTGGGCATCGCCGGAGCCATCGCCGTCTACGGGTACGACGGCTTCCTGTACTCCATCGGCTTCCTGGTCGCCTGGCTGGTGGCCCTGCTTCTGGTTGCCGAATTGCTGCGCAACACAGGACGTTTCACGATGGCCGACGTGCTGAGCTTCCGGCTCAAGCAGCGCCCGGTGCGGCTTGCCGCGGCGACCACGACACTGACGGTGTCGCTGTTCTATCTGCTGGCACAGATGGCCGGCGCAGGCGGTCTGGTGGCCCTGCTGCTCAACGTGCACAGCCGAACCGGCCAGTCATTGGTGATCGCCGTGGTCGGCATCCTGATGATCGTCTACGTCCTGGTCGGCGGCATGAAGGGCACCACCTGGGTACAGATCATCAAGGCCGTCCTGCTGATCACCGGCGCCGCGCTGATGACGGTCATGGTGCTGGCCAAGTTCGGGCTGAACTTCTCCGAGATCCTCGGCGCCGCCCAGTCCGCCGTCTCCGATGCCACCACCAAGGGTGTCGCGAGCCGCGACGTCCTCGCCCCCGGTGCGCAGTACGGCGGGTCGACCACCTCCAAGATCAACTTCCTGTCCCTGGGCCTGGCCCTGGTGCTCGGCACTGCCGGGCTGCCGCACGTGCTGATGCGCTTCTACACGGTGCCCACCGCCAAGGAAGCCCGTCGTTCGGTGGTGTGGGCGATCGCGTTGATCGGCGCGTTCTACCTGTTCACCCTGGTGTTGGGGTACGGCGCCGCGGCCATCGTCGGACCGGATCGCATCCTGTCCGCCGCGGGCGGGCAGAACTCGGCCGCCCCGCTGCTGGCCCTGGAACTGGGTGGCGTGGTGCTGCTGGGCATCATCTCCGCGGTCGCATTCGCGACGATCCTCGCGGTGGTCGCCGGGCTGACCATCACGGCGTCGGCGTCCTTCGCCCACGACGTGTACGCCAGCGTGTGGAAGAAACATCAGGTGACCGAGGCCGAGCAGGTCCGGGTCTCCCGGATCACCGCTGTGGTGCTGGGCCTGGTCGCCATCGGGCTCGGCATCCTGGCCAACGGCCAGAACATCGCCTTCCTGGTCGCCCTCGCGTTCGCCGTGGCCGCCGCGGCGAACCTGCCGACCATCGTCTACTCGCTGTACTGGCGCAGGTTCAACACCCGCGGCGCGCTGTGGAGCATGTACGGCGGGCTGATCTCCACCATCCTGTTGATCGTGTTCTCCCCCGCCGTATCGGGTT
>JAHFVC010000271.1:0-387 GCA_023264765.1 Mycobacterium sp.
CAATTCTGCGACGGATTCTGGGCCTGATGTCGACGTGAAGGTTGCGTCGCCGGGGTCTGGGAGACCTGTTGTGGTGGAGGTGAAGTCGGCTCCTGGTTCGTCGCACAAGCGGAAGTCGGCGGTGGCGAAGGTGGCCAGGAAAGTCGCGGCGGAAGCGGCGTCGTCGTCGGTGTCGGTGTCATCGCGGCCGGTGCGTCAGGTGGATGGCGTTGCTGAGGATGTTTCCGCGCCGCGGGGGCCGCGGGTGTCGAAGGTGACTGCGGCGGCTTCGCCGGTGGCGGCGGCGGTGGCGCCCGCGCCTCGGGCTGAGGTGGTGGTGGGGTCGCCGGTGGTGGGGCAGGCGTCGGGTGTGGTTGCGGGTGCGGCGGTGGGGTCGTCGTTGTCCGG
>JAHFVC010000271.1:397-9263 GCA_023264765.1 Mycobacterium sp.
GCGGGGGGCGGGAATGCTTCGGCGAGGACCGCGTCGGTGGTGTCGTCGGGTGAACCGGCGACGGTGTCGGCCAGGGCAATGGTGTCGGCGGCGCCGTCGAATACTGCGCCGGTGATCACGACGTTGACGGTTGATACGCCGAATGCGGTGTCGGGGGTGGCGACGGGGCAGTTCGCGGCTTCGGATGCCGAGGGCAACAAGCTCAAGGTGGTGGCCAGTGCGGTCAATGGGAAGGTGGTGATCAACGCCAAGACGGGGGTGTTGACGTATACCCCGAGCGCGGCGGCGCGCCATGGAGCGACGGCGATGGTGAATCCGGTGCTCTCCGACACTGTCACCGTGGTGGTCACCGATGGAAAGGGGGGCAGCGCGAGTAGGTCGGTGTCGGTGCCGATTGTGGCGTTACCCAATACCCCGCCCACCGCCCCGGTCACGGTGGGTAAGCCCGATAAGAGCACGGGGGTGGTGACGGTGACGGTCAAGGGTGCCGATAAGGACAAAGACACCTTGACCTACGCGGTGACGACTGGTCCGGCCAAGGGCAGTGTGGTGATGACCAAGCCGGGCACATTTGTGTATACCCCGACGGTGGCCGCGCAGTTGAGTGCCACCGCAGCCACCACCGACATGTTCAAGGTCACCGTGACCGATGGCCATGGTGGGTCGGTGGTCGCGGAGGCGCTGGTGTCGGTGGCACCGAACAAGGCTCCGGTCAACGGTGTGGCCCCCACCCTGAAGACCAACCCGGTCAGTGGGGTGGTGACCGGGACGGTCAGGGCCACTGATGCGGATAACAACCCTTTGACCTACACCGTGGCGGGGTCGACTTCCAAGGGTGTCGTGACGATCAACGCGAAGTCGGGGGCGTTTGTGTACACCCCGAGTCAGGCGGCCCGCCAGGCTGCTGCCGAGGGAGTGGCGGGGGCGCTCTCGGATTCGTTCACCGTGACCATCACCGATTCCCAGCGTGCCTCGATCACCCAAACCGTGACGGTGGGTGTTGTGCCGAACAAGGCTCCGGTCAATGCCACCTCCAGTGTCACCTCGACCAACACGACCACGGGTGTGGTGTCGGGGACAGTGGCCGCGAGCGATCCTGAGTTGGAGGCGTTGAGGTTCACCGCAGCCGCTTCGGTGGCTGGCGGGAAGGTGACGATCAACGCCAAGACCGGTTCTTTCACATACACCCCGACCGCCGCCGCCCGCCACGCGGCGAGTGTGGTCGTAAACCCGGTCACCACAGATACTTTCACGGTCACCATCACTGATCTGCGGGGTGCCTCGCTGCTCAAGACGGTCACCGTGACGGTGGTGCCGGCCAACACCAAGCCCACCGCGACGGTGACCGTCGGTAAACCGAACATCATCGACGGCACGGTCACCGGCACCGTCAAGGGCACCGACAAAGACAAAGACACCCTCACCTACAGCGCCCCGGCCGGCACCACCAAGGGCGTCATTGCGATCAACGCCAGCACCGGTGCGTTCATCTATACGCCCACCGCCGCCGCGCGTAACGCCGCCGCCACTCCTGGCGCTCCCACGACCGCCAAACAGGACACCTTCACCGTCACCGTCACTGACGCTCACGGCGGTACCGCGCCCGTATCGGTCACCGTGACGATCAGCCCCAAAGCCGGGAACCCGACCAATGCCGCGCCCGTCAACGGTGGCTTCACGATCACCAACACCAACACCAGCACCGGTGTGGTCACCGGTACGGTGTCGGCGACCGACCCCAACGGGGACGCGCTCACCTACACCGGCCCGACCATCACCACCAAGGGCTCAATCACATTGGTGGGCAACACCTTCACCTACACCCCGGCCCCGGCTGCCCGTGCCGCCGCCGGCGCTCCGGGCGCCCCCTCTGCCGCCAAACAGGACACCTTCACCATCACCGCCAATGACGGCAAGACTGGCACCCTGGCCATCCCGGTAACCGTCACCATCACGCCGGCGGTCACAACAGCCACCACGGTCACCAAGGTCGGTTCGATCACCGTCGGCGGCGTGCCCACTAAGGCGTACTTCAGCCCTGACGGCACCCGCGCGATCGTCAGGACGAAAGAAGCAGACTACCCAACCGGCGATTCCACGTCGGTCGGCTACACCGTCATCGACACCGCCACGGGCGCCAAGATCGGCAGCACCGTCACGGTCTCCGTCGACATTCCCAGCTCTGGATCAGATGATGTGCGGTTCAACGCCGCTGGAACCCGAGCCATCATCAATTCGTCGTCCTACTCGTCTGACGGAAACTCCGCGAACGAAGTCAGCCAGCTCACGATCATTGATACAACGACGGGTGCTCAGGTGGGTGCGACCATCAGTTTGGCCGGGGCGTTCGGAGGAAGTTATCAGCTGAATACCGATGGCAGCAGAGCAGTGCTGACTGGCTACATTCTGACCACTTCCGGCGGCACCTCGTCTGTCACGGGAAGCAAACTGGCATTGATCGACACCGCGACCGGCGTGCAAATCGGCAGCACAAAGACGTACACCGGATTGGCCATTGCGCAGTTCAGCTCTGACGGCTCTCGACTCGCCGTGTCAGCGATCAAATATTTCGCCACCACGACCGACCTCAGCGCTGTCACAGGCCAGATCACGGTGCTCAACAGCGCCTCCGGAGCGCAGGTAGGCAGTGCGATTCCCACCGGCTACGCAGTGGGGACGTTGAACGCTGACGGCAGCCGGATGCTCGTCGTCACCACCACCGGTCGACTTTCCCCGACCACCGGAACCGGCGCCTACACCACCACAGTCAAAGAGATCAACGTGTCCACCGGTGCCCAGATCGGTAGCAACATCACGCTGCCCGGCAACTATCAGCTGGGTTCGATGCTCTTCAACGCCGATGGCACACGTGCTGTCATCGCGAGTGTTTCCTCTACCGTGAGTGGCGGCATCCCCGCGTACCAGACCGGTGTGGTCACCATCAACATGGACACCGGCACCCGGGTGGGTTCGATGGTCACCATCAGCGGAAGCGCTGTCAACGGGGTGAAGCTCGACTCAACCGGTACCCGGGCGGTAGTGGTCACTCAGGAAACTGTGGCCGCGACAGGTACGACCACCGCACGGGTGGTGATTGTCAACACCGCAACCGGCGCGCAGGTCGGTAGCACTCAGACCTTGGCGGTCTCCGATCCGGATCAATCCGGCGCCCAGTTGAGTGCAGATGGCACCCGGGCGCTCGTCATCGGGTATCTGTTCGACGTGACCAGCCCCACCAATTACGCCCTCCGCTTGATGGTGCTGAATACGGCAACCGGTGCGCTCGTCGGTTCGGTCACCACGCAACCCGGATACCTACCCTCCAGCGGCGCGGGAGCGCAATTGAGCGCTGACGGTACTCGGCTGGTCATCCAGGCCGAGAGCATGTCCGGAGATGGGGTGATAACGGACGGTGTCATCATTCTGAACGCTGCGACTGATGCTCAGGTTGGCTCTACATGGAGGGTCGACGGACATTTGGTTGCCGTGCAGCTCAGCAGGGATGGCAGCCGCGCGGTGGTGACCTCATACCGGTTGAATGCCGAGGAGGATGACTACGTGACCGATGTGGTCGTCCTCGACACCGCTACCGGCGCCCAGATCGGTGCCACGGTCGAGATCGACGGAGGGGCAGCGCGTGCTGCGACGCTGAGTGCGGATGGTACCCACGTCATCGTGACGTCGGTGACCTACGACCCTGACACCGAAGCCGGTACCACCACGGCCACGACACTGCGAATTGCGTAGTGCAGCAATGGGTGTCAGGCGCAGGCGAGCTGATCTACGCGATGCCCAACGTGGTGATCGTGGTGGCCCGGTGGTCGCGACGGCGTTTGTGAACTTCACGTAGGCGTAAGCGGGGTCGACGGTAATGCTCGGTCGGCGCCGTGCCAGGAGTTGCCGTGATTCGACCAGCTAAACGTCAGTCCGGATAATCCAGCGGGATCTGCAGCGTCGCCATGGTCGCGGCCAGCGCATCGTATTGCCCTGCGAGCGTGCAGAATTCGATGATCTGGGCGCGGGTGTACAGCTTGGCCAGCGCGGTCCACGTCTCGGCCGACATCGACCGGGTGATGACGAACTCGTCGGTCGCGGTCACGAGCACCCGCTGCCGGGGCGTGAGTCCGTCGGCGTCCGGGCCCTCGAAGATGGCGGCCTGGGTGTCGGCAGCCAGGCCGCGGCTGCGCGCCAGCCGGCGGTGCTGCTGCAACTCGTACTCACTGCCACGTAGGTGCCCGACCCGAAGGATCACCACCTCCGCGTCCGGGCGGGACAGCTTGCCCCCGTAGAGCAGATACGCGGAAAAGGGCAGCCAGGCCAGGAACAGCAGCCGGTGCTGGCCCAGCACGTTGAACAGATGGAACTTCGGCGCGCGGATGCTGCGGGCGCCTGCTTTGGCGATCGCCCAGTTGACGGGGCCGAGTTCGCGCAGGCCGCCGGGTGGGATGCGGGGTGGTGTTGTCACGACTGCTTCACCAGATACGGGGAGACTGTGCTGCGGTGCTCGTCGATGTCGAGGGCGCGCCCGAGAGCCGGGAAGGCGCGCTGCGGGCAGTTGTCGCGTTCGCAGACGCGGCAGCCGGCCCCGATCGGAATCGCTGCGACGTTGGGATCACCGGTCAGTTCCAGCCCTTCGGAGTAGACCAGCCGGTGCGCATGACGGAGTTCACACCCCAAACCGATCGCGAACGTCTTACCCGGCTGACCATAGCGCGACGCGCGGCGCTCGACGGTGCGCGCCACCCACATGTACTGCCGCCCGTCTGGCATCTGGGCGATCTGCACCAGGATCTTGCCCGGGTTGGCGAAGGTCTCGTAGACGTTCCACAGGGGGCAGGTTCCGCCCGACGACGAGAAGTGAAATCCGGTGGCGGACTGGCGTTTCGACATGTTCCCGGCCCGGTCGACCCGGACGAAGGACAGCGGGACGCCGCGCATGGACGGCCGCTGCAGGGTGGACAGCCGGTGGGCGATGGTCTCGTAGGACACCGCGTAGTACGCCGACAGTCGTTCGACGTCGTAGCGGAACTCCTCGGCCACGGCATGGAACTGCTGATAGGGCAGGATGGTGGCCGCCGCGAAGTAGTTGGCCAGCCCCAGCCGGGCCAACGTGCGGGACTCGTCGCTGGTGAACTTGCCCTCGTCGACGAGTCTGTCGATGAGATCGCCGAACTCCAGGTAGCCGAGCTCGGCGGCGAGCTTGAACACGTACTGCCCGCTGGCCAGGTGGCTGCCGATCTCCAGGGTGCGGGTGGCCGGGTCGAAGCGATGCAGCACGCCCTCGCCGAGCGTCTGGCGCTTCACGATGTGAACCCCGTGCACGGCGGTCAGCCGGGCGGACAGCTCGCCCGCCAGGTCGGCCCGGTTCATCCGCATCCGGATGGTGAGATCCTCGGCGGCGGTGTCGAGCTCGTGCAGATAGTTCTGCCGCTGATAGAAGTAGTCGCGCACCTCTTCGTGGGGCATGGTGATGGACCCCGACCCGGAGCCCGCTGCGCTGCCGCCGCCGGTTACACCGAACCTGTCCTCGGTGGCGGCGGCCAGCTGTGTCGTCGTCAGCCGGTAGCGCTGATGCAGGTTGACCATGGCCCGGGCGATCGACGGGTGCGCGGCCACCAATTCGGCGATCTCGGAGGCATCGACGTCGAGATCGACATCGCGGTCCATCGTCATCTCACGCAGCTCTGCGACCAGGCGGGTGTCGTCCTGCGACGCGAAGAAGGTGGCGTCCACACCGAACACCTCGGTGATGCGCAGCAGCACGGCCACGGTGAGCGGCCGCACGTCGTGTTCGATCTGATTGAGGTAGCTCGGCGAGATCTCGAGCGTCTGAGCCAGTGATGCCTGGCTGAATCCACGCTCGTTTCGCAGTTGTCGGACCCGTGATCCGACGAACGTCTTGGCCACCCGTCCAGGGTAGTGATGGGGCGAGCGAAGCGACGGGGGAAAGCAGGAGCCTGCAAAGATTGGCTTTGCATTGTTCGCAGACCACTATGTAGTCATGACCGGTTTGGCGAAGACGATGATGCCTGTCCCCGACGGCCACCCCGACGTGTTCGATACCGAATGGCCGTTGCGGATGGCCGATGTGGACCGGGACGGCCGGCTGCGTTTCGACGGTGCCACCCGCCACATCCAGGATGTCGGCCAGGACCAACTGCGGCAGATGGGGTACGAGGAGGTGCACCCGGCGTGGATCGTCCGGCGCACCATGATCGACATCGTCGAGCCCATCGAATTCCCCGACACGTTGCGGCTGCGGCGGTGGTGTTCGGGGACCTCGACGCGGTGGTGCGAGATGAGGGTGCGCCTCGACGGCCGCAAGGGCGGTCTCGTGGAATCGGAAGCGTTCTGGATCTGCTTCAGCCGGGAGACGCAGAGCCCGGGCCGGATCTCGGATGACTTCCTGGCCGGGCTACGCCGGACGACCGATGTCGACCGGCTGCGGTGGAAGGCCTATCTGAAGGCGGGGGACCCGGCCGACGCGGTCGCGGTGCGCAAGTATCCGGTGCGCGTCACCGATATCGACCTGTTCGACCACATGAACAACTCGGTCTACTGGAGCGTCGTCGAGGACTACCTGTCGGCCGCGCCCGAACTCCTCAAGGAGCCGCTTCGGGTGACCATCGAGCACGACTCCGCGGTGGCCTTGGGTGACGACCTGGAAATCAGGGTGCACGTCTATCCGGCGGGTTCGACCGACAAGTTCGGTCCGGAGCTGTCCGATCGGACTGTTACAACGCTCACATACGCGGTGGGGGACGAGACCAAAGCGGTCGCCAGCTTGTTCGCTCGCTGAACCCCTGCCGTTTAACAGTACGGGCGTACTGACCAGCGACAATTGGCTACCAGTGAGTAGATTCTGAACCGGTCAAGGCGTTCGCGAACTTCGCAAACTTAGCAACTTAGCGCGGACCGTTAGCCAAAATTGGCAACTGAAACGGGTGGACCTGCGCATATGCAGTAAGGCATCCTCGGATTAGCACACCAGCGAAGCCGCGGTGGCATTAACAACCTGAGGGTTGATTGGGCCGCAGCGACACCGCACCCTGTTAACCCGTAAGGAGAGCCATGTCCACCGTTGGCACGCCGAAGAGCCCCGAGCAGATCCAGCACGACTGGAACACCAACCCCCGCTGGAAGGGCATCGAGCGCACCTACAGCGCCGAGGACGTCGTCGCCCTCCAGGGCCACGTTGTCGAGGAGAGCACGCTGGCCCGCCGCGGCGCCGAGGTGCTGTGGGATCAGCTGCACAACATGGACTACGTCAACTCGCTGGGCGCGTTGACCGGTAACCAGGCCGTGCAGCAGGTGCGTGCGGGTCTGAAGGCCATCTACCTGTCCGGTTGGCAGGTCGCCGGTGACGCGAACCTCTCCGGCCACACCTACCCGGATCAGAGCCTTTACCCGGCCAACTCGGTGCCGCAGGTCATCCGCCGCATCAACAACGCGCTGCTGCGCGCCGACCAGATCGCCAAGGTCGAGGGTGACACCTCGGTCGAGAACTGGCTGGCCCCGATCGTCGCCGACGGCGAGGCCGGCTTCGGTGGCGCGCTCAATGTCTACGAACTGCAGAAGGCCATGATCGCCGCCGGCGTTGCCGGTTCGCACTGGGAAGACCAGCTGGCCTCGGAAAAGAAGTGTGGCCACCTCGGTGGCAAGGTGCTGATCCCGACCCAGCAGCACATCCGCACCCTGACCTCGGCCCGTCTGGCTGCCGACGTCGCCGACGTGCCGACCCTGGTCATCGCCCGCACCGACGCCGAGGCCGCCACGCTGCTGACCTCCGACGTCGACGAGCGCGATCAGCCGTTCATCACCGGTGAGCGGACCAAGGAAGGCTTCTACCACGTCACCAACGGTGTCGAGCCCTGCATCGCCCGCGCCAAGGCCTACGCCCCGTACTCCGATCTGATCTGGATGGAGACCGGCACCCCGGACCTGGCGCTGGCCAAGAAGTTCGCCGAGGCCGTCAAGGCGGACTTCCCCGACCAGATGCTGGCCTACAACTGCTCGCCGTCGTTCAACTGGAAGCAGCACCTGGACGACGCGACCATCGCCAAGTTCCAGAACGAGCTCGGCGCGATGGGCTTCAAGTTCCAGTTCATCACCCTGGCCGGCTTCCACGCCCTCAACTACTCGATGTTCGATCTGGCCCACGGCTACGCCCGCAACCAGATGAGCGCCTACGTCGAGCTGCAGGAGCGCGAGTTCGCCGCCGAGGAGCGCGGTTACACCGCCACCAAGCACCAGCGTGAGGTCGGCGCCGGCTACTTCGACCGGATCGCCACCACCGTGGACCCGACCTCGTCGACCACCGCGCTCGCGGGCTCGACCGAAGAGGGTCAGTTCCACTAAGAACTGGATCGCAAAGGGTTGATAACGTCAGGCCCCGTCCGCCAATCGCGGGCGGGGCCTGACGCCGTATCGGGAGTCTGAGGAGAGCTAGTGGGTATCGAGCGAGTCGGCGTGATCGGCGCCGGGCAGATGGGCGGCGGAATCGCCGAGGTGTGTGCGAAGGCCGGTGCGCAGGTCGTCGTCTACGAGCCGGCCGCCGAATTCCTGGAGTCCGGTAAGGCCCGCATCATCGCGTCGCTGGACCGCGCTGCCGCCAAGGGCAAGCTCAGCCAGGAAGATCGCGATACCGCAATCGGCCGGCTGTCCTTCACCACGGAGATGACGGATCTCGCCGACCGCCAACTCGTGATCGAGGCGATCATCGAGGACGACAAGGTAAAGACCAAGGTTTTCGCCGAGCTCGACGCGATCGTCGCCGACCCGGACGCCGTGCTGGCGTCGAACACCTCCAGCATCCCGATCATGAAGATCGCCGCGGCCACCAAGAACCCCCAGCGGGTGCTGGGCT
>JAHFVC010000272.1 GCA_023264765.1 Mycobacterium sp.
GGCCCGGCGGCCGCGGCGCGGCAGCAGGCGGCGGCGACACCGTCGCGGGGGCGGACGGTGGCTGCGCATCGGAGGTGCCTGGCGGGGCATATCTGGCCACGCTCTCTCGCAGCACGTCGTGGTACCCAGGAGGCAGCTTGAGCTTGCGACTGCGCTTCATCAACCCCACGGCGTGAGCCTAATCAGCAGCGGAACCGCGTGCAGCGCTTCTGTGGACGGCCGCGTTGAGGGCGACCAGGTCCACGGCAGGCGCGTCGGCCATCCAGACCTGTGTGCGTCCCGTCGCCAGTAGATGCGCGACGGGGTGCACCCGCCATGCCTGCTGCCGCGCCATCACCGCGTGCGCAAGGACGATGGCGTGAAACCGCGTGGGCACGAACAGGTTGTCGACGATCGCCCCGCGGCGGTGCACCCACCCCAACGCCTGCCGAGTTCCATTCGTGACGGCGATCTGCTGCCACGGGCGCTGGTGAATGGCCAGGAGGACGACGCTGTGCTCGTCGAGCCAGCGCTGTTCCCGCCATGCCGGCACGATCGAGGCCTGGTCGTCGATCGACGCCAACGCCGCCAGGGTGTGCCGATACTGCTGCGCGTTGCGGCGCTCCACTTCTGGTGGACCGCACTGCAGCTGACGGAGGCGGTGTTTGGGGATCGCCACTCGTCGTGATCCGGACGTCGGTTTGGCCATCCATCGACGCACCGTCGAGGGTGACACGGCGGCGTAGTGGGCCACCGCGGCGACGTCGACCGACCCGCGCGGAGTCGGACCGTAGCATTCCAGCAGCATCGCCGCGAGCCGGCGGCGTGACCACTGCGGACCACGCACCGGCCGGATTGCACTCATCCTGATGAGCCGATCCCGAAGTCCTCAATGGTCACGAAATCCCAACCGGCGACGTACTTGTCGTCGAAGAAGTCCGTCAGCCAGCCCCGCAGTCCACTGTCACCGGCGTCCTCGTAGGCGCGCAGCATGGCCTCGATCTCGCTGGGGGTGATGTCGGTGGCGACTCTGCGGTCGCGCGCGTAGCCCTGGTCGTAGCCCCCTACGCCCTGCTCACCGCTGATCCAGATCTTGCTGCCCCCACGTAGGGCCTGGGCGCCCTGCGAGCTGGCGCGGAAGTCGGCGGTCGCTGCCCGACGGCCCCGTTTGGTGGTGGTGACCTTGCGCGCCGCACGTCGAATGGCCGCCAAGCGGTCTGGCGAGGGTTGCTGGGTGCCGGCCGCCCATCGCCGCACGGTCCCCGGCGAGACGCCGAGAGACTGTGCGGCAGCGCGGGCGTCGACCGCCCCGCCGCGCGGGCCCTTGCCGAACACTGCCTGCAGCATGCCCCGCGCGCTGCGGCCCTCGGTGGAGTCTGCTTCAGACCTGCCGGAGATCCGGCGATAGAACGTACTCGTCTGCGCTGCCTCGGCACGCCGAATCGCCTGCCGGACTTCGGTTTTGGAGGCGCCCAGTCCACGCGCTGCGCGGTCGACGTTGACGGTTCCGTTGGCCACTGAGCCGTAGCCGGCGAGGTCGTTGGCGTCGATGCTGCTGCGGCGTCGGTTGTTGCGGGCCATCAGCGGCTCCCGTCTGTGTTGGGCGGCGGCAACTTACTGGCGGGTACCAGGTCGCGTTTCCCGCGGTAGTCACGACCGTTGAGGTAATCGAGGTGATCGGAGAGCAGCGCGGACCCTTCCGGTTTGTACTGGCCGAAGCCGCGTCCGAACGTCGCCGGGTCACCGGGCCACGCGGTCACGGGATCGGGGTCGTCGGAGGCGTAGACGACGGTGTCGGTGGCGACCGCCAGCGGCCAGTGGCCCGCCTTCTCGCCGATCTGGTGCAGCCGGTAGACGATGTTGGCCTTGGCCTTGGCGAGCACGTGCAGGCGCCTCTCGGGGCTATAGGCGGTCTTGCCCTTCAGATGTTCGTCGGAGCCGATGATGCCGATGCCGTGTGTTCGGATCACCTTGGCTTGGTTGCGGGCGGCTTGGGCGTCGGGGTCCTCGATGTCCAGGGCGCTGCTCGCGTCGCGGAACCGCTCATACCAGCCGAGCAGCACCCGGCCGTGCCGTGGCCACGTCCAGGCTTCCAGGATCTCGGGTTGGTAACCCAGCGCCATCGCACGTTCCAGCGTCGGGGTGGTCACCCACTTGGGTTCGTTGAATTGAATCCCTCGGGGGTTGAGGACATATGGCATGCGCCAATCACTGGACTCGGGGATCTCGGTGAGCCAGTAGCCCGGGGTCTTGACGTCGAAAGCGGCGCCTTCGGGGTGATGTGTGGGCTTGCCGATGGGCAGTTCGAGTCCAGCGATGCCGGCGACGTAGGAGCCGCCGCGGTCGTAGGCGTGCAGGTAGCGCCGCTGGCCTTCCTCGGCGGTGGGCGGACGGGACCAGTCGAAGTCGGATTCGACGTCGCCGATGCCGAACGGTGGGCTGGTCGTCGAAGGCGCGAACACGACGGTCTTCCACTCCTGCGGCGACCAGGTCTTGGTGCGGGTCTGCAGCATGAGGTCCACCGCAGTCACCCCGGCGTTGATCTTCCAAGGGAAGTGCAGGGCGTCGGCCAGCAGTTGGAGTCGCCGCGCGAGCTGGATGGGAGTGGGATCGTCTGTGATGATGGGCATTTCGTCGGGGTTGGCACCCATTCCGGGGATGAGGGCGATCATGACGCCGCGCTTGTCTTCGCGGTACACCCGTGTCCAGGTGCCTAGTCGGTGGGCGGCGGGATCTTCGCCGCCGCCGCCGAGGCTCCACCCTTCCTGGACGGCGAGGGTTACGAAGTCGATGCCTTCGGTCAGTTGACGTAGGGACTTGGCGCGGTCGCGGCGGCTGATGGCCTCGACGTCGATGCCAAAGGATTCGCAGGCGTCCTCGGTGATCCAGATTTGGCCTGGCTCGGCGAACTTGGGGGTTAGTTGGTACCCGATGTGGTGGGTGTAGGCGAGTTCGGCGACCTGCCCGACGTGCACGATCGGCTCGTCGAAGGTGATGTGCGTTCCGTCGGTGAGCCACAGCCCGTCGGTGTGCAGGACCGCGGCGGGCGCCCCACCGACGGTGGCCTCCGCGGGGGCCGTCGACCGCCGACGGGTACCAGCCGGGGGCGTCTCCTCGCTGGAGGCCGATGGGGGCTCGGGCTCCCCCGGCGGTGTACTAACGCCGCTGGGGCGCTGCTCGGCCTCCGCGGCGCCCGGGGGGTCGACGAGGACTCGCTCGGTGTCCGCCGGCGGTGCGGCCGCTTCGGCTAGGTCGGTGTCGCTCATGGCGAGCGCACCGGTGAGTGCGGCGGCGACGTCGGCACTGGATTCGGCGAGCAAGATGGCCAACACGATCTCGTCGGTCAACGTGGCTCGGTGGGTGGTGACGAGGCGGCCGAGTCGAGTGTGACTGTCGGACAGGTCAACCGGCGCTCCGGTCGCCTCGTCGCGGGTGGGCGTGTAGATCATGACGGTGTCGCGGACGTAGACCGGCCATTCCCGGAACTCGCGCGAGAGCCGCATGGCGGCGCGGCGGCCGCGGAACCGGACGTGGGCGGCGATCGCCGCCGCCCATGCTGGTTGATAGTGATGCGCCCAGGTTGCCTCGGCCCACGTGTCGGGATCGGCCAGCGAGGTGAGGTAGTCGGCCGCGGCGGACTCAACGAGCCCCAAGAGTGCCGTCTCATCACGGAACGTTTCGCGAGCCTCCCGAAGCCGTGTCGCCCACGCCTCCAGGACCCGGCTCTGCTGCGGCCACACGATCGCCTCGTCGACGACGCCAAGCTGGGCGACGCTCAGGGCTGCTCCCCCGTCACGGACGTCCTTGGCCAAGCCATCGAGATCCTCGGAGGTCACCCAGGTTTGCACCGGCTCGTCCGTGCGCATCTGGGGGTGCGGCGCCGGGAGCATCGCCGGCAGCATCAGGTCCTCGGCGGCCGGCAAGGTAACCCGCCACAGCCCGAAGCCACGCTTGGGGTGGGCGGCCGCCGACGCGGCGGCTGCACCGTTGAGCACTTGAGGTTGGCCGTAACCGAGGGTCAGCATGCCGGCCGACGCGAGGTGGGGGCACAGCTGGGTCAGGCACACCAAGTCGTCGGATCGTTCGAACTCTTGCTCCACTTCGGCCGCCGATGCGCACCAGGTCGGTTGGATCCGCGTCTCGGGGTGCGTCCATGCGGGCAGCGCTCCGGCGGTCGTGACGACGGCGCCGCGCCGACCGGTGCGGGCCCGCATGATGTGGTCGGCGAAAACCGCGGCGGTGGCAGGACCGCTCGCCGCAGGCAGTGCGCCAAGGGCGTCATACCAGAGCCGCAGCCTGCGGCCGAGTTCGACGGGATCCTCGCCGACGCCCTGATCGGCCGCGGCCAGCCACGGCCGTCGCTCGGCGAGGATCTCCACCGAAAAACGCTGTGTGCCTGAAGTTCGCGTGAGGAGCAACGCCGAGGTGGGCCGGGCGCTGAACTCCCACCCCCCGGTGAGCAGCGGCGCGAGTGCCTGGCCGAGCCGTTCGGCGGGGTCGGCGCCGGGCCCACCGGCGGCGCCCCCGGCGAGCACGTCGCAGCCCGCTCCGATCAGCCAGATCCGCGCGGGCTCCGCCGATCCGTCACTATCGTCGGGTATCGGCTGCAAGCCGCCGCGACGAACCGCCCAGTCGATCAGCTTCTCCAGCTTGGCGGCGCTGTCCACGGGGCCGGTGAGCCGATCGCCGGCGATCGTGAAGGATCCTGCGGCCGTCACGATGATGACGTGCCGGTCGACGTCGGTGGCGGGGTTCACGACGCCCCTCCACCGGCGGTGAGCGCCGCGAGGTAGGGGCGAATCCGAGCGCTGGCGCCTTGCTGCGTCATCCCGAGCACTGCACCGACCTCGGTATAGGTGGCTCCGGCGGCGACCGCCGCGGCCGCCGCCGGCCGTTCGTCCAGGCCCGCCCGGCGCAGCAGGGCAGCGCGGGTAAGCTGTACGGCCTTCGTCTCGGCGGCTTGGCCACGTCCGACGGCGCGGACGAGCCGTGCGCGCCCGGCGGTAGTCACCTTGCGTCGTGCGATGCGCCGCAGCCAGATGTCCACGGCCGCCTCCAAGGACGAGTCCGCCATCTTGGCGGCAAAGGTGTCGGCATCACGTTGTGCTGCAGCTTGAATCAGCGAGACGGTGGGATCTCCGTTGGTCACGCGGTCACCGTCGCAGTCAGGGTCGCAGGCACATCCGGATGCTATCGAGCCGAGATGACACCCACAAGCGATGCTTGTGCACGCGCACAACTCCCCGTTGTGCGACAGCGGACCCGACCGGGCCTGCACCCGTCGACACATTCCACCATTACATAGAACAAGTGTTCGAGTACGCTCGAGCGGGTGGTCGAGCCCCGCATCCCCGCGCCGAGCGTGCGGCTGCGCAAGACCGCGCGCGGCTGGGCCGAGACGAGTCCGACGCATTGTCATGCGTGCGGTGCGTCCTTGGGACCGGGGGCAGTCTTGGTCGGCACACAGGCGTGCGCCTGCGGCCGTTCGCACCGTACACACTGCTGCCGCACGTGCGATCACACTCAGTTCACCCCGCGGCAGGGGCCGGAATGCGTGGCGTTGGCCTTCGACGAGCGCAACATGCGTCCGGCTCCGCCGGCGGATCCGCCGTGACCGAGCCCGACTTCCCCGGCTGGCCGGACACCGGCCCCTACCGAACCGTGTTCCGCGTCGACCGGCGGCTGGTGCGGGTCGACGTGCTCCGGGTGTTTCCTGGCGCCGGATCGTGTGCCCGCCAGCAGGATCAGCTACCCCTCTACGTCACGGGTGGAGATCTGCGGTTGGAGCCGTGGATGGAGGGCACCCTGCGGGCTTGGCTGCGACGCGCTTCTCTCACTTGTCGAGCTGGCGGGGGCTCTTGCGGTGCAGGTTCTCCATCGTCGATAGCACGGTCGTATAGGCGATCTCCCGGTCAGCGCGCCGCCCGGGGCACCCCGCGACTCGTACACCTGCCGTACCCGGTCGCGACTTTATACCGGGTGGGGGTTAGGGGTACAGTCCGAGGGGGAGGTGGCGATGACTGGTTACGTCGACGACAAGGACGCCCTGTTGGCCCGGCTGAGCCGCATCGAGGGCCAGGTCCGCGGGTTGGCCCGGATGGTGGAACGCGACACGTACTGCATCGACGTGCTGACGCAGGTCTCCTCGACGACCCGGGCGTTGCAGGCGGTCGCCTTGGCGCTGCTGGAGGATCACCTGAGCCACTGCGTGACCGAAGCTGCTGGCCGGGGCGGGGAGCACGCCCAGGTCAAACTGCGTGAGGCCCACGCCGCGATCACCCGGCTGGTGAAGTCGTGACCCGCGCGCCGCGCCCCGAGGAATCCGACGAGGGGGTGTGCTCGCCCGCCGACGCAGGCGTCCCTGATTGCCGCACCGGCCCGGCGGGACGGTTGCGGTTCGTGATCACCGAGCTCGCCGCGCTGTGGCGTCACCGCCGCTGGCGCGCGACCGACCCGTCGTCGCGACCTCCTGATCCGACGGCTGGTAGTCGGTGATGGGCGTGGTGAGTGCGGTCGGGGACAGCCTGTACGAGGCGTTCTCGATGTTCTGGGAGACCCTGTGGGCGTTGGTTCTGGGGTTTGGGTTGTCCGGGGCGGTGCAGGCGTTCGTGTCCCGCGGGCAGATGCAGGCCGCCCTGGGTGATCACCGCCCCGCCACCGTCGGGAAGGCGTCGTTCCTGGGGATGGTGTCCTCGTCGTGCTCGTATGCCGCTGCGGCGCTGGCGAAGTCGCTGTTCGCCCGCGGTGCGGACTTCACCGCCTCGATGGTGTTCATGTTCGCCTCCACCAACCTGGTGGTGGAATTGGGCATCGTGTTGTGGCTGCTGATCGGCTGGCAATTCGCGCTGGCCGAGTTCGTCGGCGGTGCCATCATGATCGTCCTGCTGGCGGTGGCGCTGCCCCGCGTCATCCCCGCACGGTGGCTCGAGCGCGCCCGCACCCAGCTCAACGGCGGCACCCAGGACGAGCACGGCGGCCACGACCACCACGGCATGGGTGAGGACGAGCCGCAGCAGGAGCGCCTGCCGGTGCGGGAGCGGCTGCGGTCCCGGGCGGGCTGGTCGGATGCCGCCGGCTACACCATCAGCGACCTGACGATGCTCCGTAAGGAGTTGGTGATCGGATTCGTCGTCGCGGGGTTCGCCACCGTCCTGATCCCCACCTGGGTGTGGCAGTCGCTATTCCTCACCGGGCACGGGTTCTGGTCATCCTTGGAGAATGCGGTGCTCGGGCCGCTGCTGGCGATCCTGGCGTTCGTGTGCTCGGTCGGCAACGTCCCGCTGGCCGCCGCACTGTGGGTCGGCGGAATCAGCTTCGGCGGAGTAATCGCGTTCGTCTTCGCCGACCTGATCACCCTGCCGCTGCTGCTGATCTACCGCAAGTACTACGGCGGCCGGCTCACCCTGCGGCTGCTCGTCGTGTTCTGGGCGGTCATGTCCGCCGCCGGGCTGGCCGTCGAATACCTCTTCGCCCCACTGGGGTTGATCCCCACCACCCGACCCCCCATGGTGGCGATGGAAGGGGTGGCGTTCAACTACACCACCATCCTCAACATCGTCGCCCTCGCCGGGTTCGCGGTGCTGTATTGGCTGTACCGCACCCGCGACCAGCACGGCGGCGGGGTGGGCTACGCGAAGGACCCGACCTGCGGGATGCAGGTCGACACCTCCGCCGCCCCGGCCACCACCGTGCGCGACGGCCGGCGGTACTACTTCTGCTCCGATCGCTGCCACGACGCGTTCACCACCGACCACGACACCACCCACGAGGACATGTCATGACCGGGACCCCCGCCGATCGCGTCGTCCTGAGCCGGCGGGCGTTGCTCGCCGCCGGCGCCGCCCTGGCCGGCGGGTTCGCGGTCACCGGATGCGGCAGTTCGCCCCGGCCAACGCAGACCCCGGCGCCGCCGTCGAACGCCGCGATCGCCGCGGCCGAAGCGGCCCGCCCGCACACCGGGCGCACCGTCACCGCCACCCTCACACCACAGCTGGAGACGATCGACCTGGGCGGCACTCGGGCCGCGACACTGGCCTACGGTTCGACCGTTCCGGGACCGGTGATCCGGGCGAACGTCGGCGACGAGCTGGCCGTCACCGTCGCCAACCGGCTCAATCACCCCACCTCGGTGCACTGGCATGGCATCGCGCTGCGCAACGACATGGACGGCGCCCCACCGGCCACCCCCGACGTCGGCCCCGGCACGGACTTCACCTACCGGTTCACCGCGGCCCATCCCGGCACCTACTGGGCTCACCCCCACACCGGCCTGGACGCCGACACCGGACTGTATCTGCCGCTGATCATCGACGACCCGAACGAACCCGGCGGCTACGACGCCGAGTGGATCGTCGTCCTCGACGACTGGACCGACGGGATCGGCAAGACCCCGACGGAGATCTACGCCGACCTGCACCCGTCGTCGGCACCGGCCGGTGATCAGATGCCCGGCATGCCCGGCATGGGTGCGATGCCCGCCATGGCCGGGGTGGGCGCCAGCCCGCTACTCGGCGGTGATGCCGGTGACGTCGGCTACCCGTACTACCTGATCAACGGACGGATTCCCGCCGCTCCCACCACGTTCACCGCCACACCCGGGCAGCGGATCCGGATACGGATCATCAACGCCGGCTCCGACACCGCGTTCCGGGTCGCACTGGCCTGGCACACCATGACCGTCACCCACACCGACGGCTACCCGGTGATGCCCACCGACGTCGACGCCCTGCTGATCGGGATGGGGGAACGCTACGACGTCACCGTCACCGCACGCGACGGCGTCTTCCCGCTCGTCGCATCCGCCGAGGGCAAGAACGGCCTGGCCCGCGCGCTGCTGTCCACCGCGGCCGGGACCGGACCCGAGGCCACCTTCGCGCCCCCCGAACTGAGCGGACGCCTGGGCACCGTCGAGATGTTCACCGCCACACCCGATGTCGATCTGGGACCCGCGAAACCCGACACCGCGCTGGCCGCCACGTTGTCCGGCGGCATGGCCACCTATGACTGGACGATCAACGGTAGGGCGTTCGCCGACACCCAGCCGCTTACCATCACCCAGGGGCAACGCGCCACGTTGACGTTCACCAACACCACGATGATGTGGCATCCGATGCACCTGCACGGCCACACCTTCCAGATCGTGCGCGCCGACGGCAGCCGGGGTGCCCGCAAGGACACCGTAATCGTGCTGCCCATGGCGACCGTCACCGTCGGGCTGGTGGCCGACAACCCCGGTACCTGGATGCTGCACTGCCACAACACCTATCACCAAGAAGCCGGCA
>JAHFVC010000273.1 GCA_023264765.1 Mycobacterium sp.
AGGTAGGACGCGGACGGGCCGTTGACGTAGGTCGCCGCGGCGAAGGTGTCGAATCGCTTCTGCGCGTCGGCGATCCGCGCGTCGGCGTCGGTGACGCCGCGCTTGCTGTCCGCCAGCCTCTGCTGCGCGACGGTGACGTTATCCCGTGCGTTCTGCACGTCGACGAGGGCCTTGTTGACGCTCTCCTGCTGGGTCTGCACCGCCGCGCCGAGATCTTGCAGCTTCTGATCGGCGTCGGCCACCGCCGCGACCAGCGCGGCGACGCCTTCAGGTCCCGGCTCGGCGCTGGAAATGGCCCCGCTGGGCAAGGTTCCGGCGAGCAGGACGCCGAAGGTGAGAGGAACCGCACACACTCGACCACACAGTCGGGAGGCGCCAGGGGTGCGTCTCATTGGCCTAGGTCTCCTCGGGCTCGACGCGAACGTCACGGCACATCAGACAGTGCGCTGAAGTCGCCCCGGTGGTCTCGACCGTGACATCAATTGTCACATCAATCACAGCTGCAACAACAGGCACTGTTTGCACCGTACGTCACAGCTCGCTCTAAAGAAACTTTAGTCACAAATTACATGAATGTAATTGAAAACACCGTGACCAAACGGTGATATTCGAATTCGCCGAGGTCAAAGGCGCCATTACCTCGAAGAGCCGGCAACACTTTCGTCAGCAACACCTCGGCGACCGCGAACCTGCAGGACACGGACTCCGACCGCAGCCACAGCTACCCCTAGCACGAGCACGATGGTAAAAGGCGTCCAGGGAAAGTCAGGGGTGGACAACTGTGTCACGAAATTCTTCGAAGATTGGACGGCATTGCCGGTTTTCGCCAGATCTTGGCCGGCTTCCAAGGTCACCCGGTCATAAACGGGACTATAGGTACCGGCGAACCCTGGACTGATCGCCAGCACCGTCGATCCCGGGTGGGCCTTGCCGACCTGGGTGGCGATATCGCGCAGGGGCGTGTCGATCGGCGGACTGGTCGGCAGTACCACGAGCTTGAGGTCGATGCCCTTACCCTTGGCGTCTGTCACCACCTGCGCCAGTGCAGCGGGATCGGCCGACGCGGGTGCGCTCACCCCGTCACCCGCGACATCGGTGAGCACCTGCGCCATGCACGCGTCGACGGGCGTGGACGGGTCGAGACCGACGGTCGCACAGACGTCGGGCGGGATATATGCAGGCACGAACTCGATCGTCACGTGCGAGACGGTACGCGAATTTCACCCAACCGACTGGCAGCACGCGCGCGGGGAGACAAGACTGGATGTACCCCTGGGGCGATTACCAGGACAAGCGTACTGTTAGGATTATCGGCGCCGTCGACACAGCCCGTCGCGGCGATGACTAGCCGGGAGTTGATGTGAGTAGCGAAAAAACGGCCAATTCGTCCTTGAACTCTTTCGGGGCCCGCGACACCCTTACCGTCGGCGACAACAGTTACGAGATCTACCGCCTCGACGCGGTACCCGGCACCGAGAAACTCCCGTACAGCCTCAAGGTGCTGGCCGAGAACCTGTTGCGCACCGAGGACGGCGCCAATATCACCAAAGGCCACATCGAGGCCATCGCCAACTGGGATCCCTCGGCCGACCCGAGCATCGAGATCCAGTTCACCCCGGCCCGCGTGGTCATGCAGGACTTCACCGGCGTGCCCTGCATCGTCGACCTGACCACCATGCGTGAGGCCGTCGCCGCACTCGGTGGCGACCCGGACAAGGTCAACCCGCTGTCGCCCGCCGAAATGGTGATCGACCACTCGGTGATCCTCGACGTCTTCGGCAACGCAGGCGCGTTCGAGCGCAACGTCGAGATCGAATACGAGCGCAACGGCGAGCGCTACCAGTTCCTGCGCTGGGGCCAGGGCGCGTTCGACGACTTCAAGGTCGTCCCCCCGGGCACCGGAATCGTGCACCAGGTCAACATCGAGTACCTCGCCCCCACCGTCATGGTGCGTAACGGCAAGGCCTACCCGGACACCTGCGTGGGCACCGACAGCCACACCACCATGGTCAACGGCCTCGGCGTGCTGGGCTGGGGTGTCGGCGGTATCGAGGCCGAGGCGGCCATGCTGGGCCAGCCCGTCTCGATGCTCATCCCCCGCGTCGTCGGCTTCAAGCTGACCGGCGAGATCAAGCCCGGCGTCACCGCCACCGACGTGGTGCTGACCGCCACCGACATGCTGCGCAAGCACGGCGTCGTCGGGAAGTTCGTCGAGTTCTACGGCAAGGGTGTGGCCGAGGTGCCGCTGGCCAACCGCGCCACCCTGGGCAACATGAGCCCCGAATTCGGTTCCACCGCAGCGATTTTCCCGATCGACGAAGAAACCATCAACTACCTCCGCCTGACCGGTCGCACCGAGGAGCAGCTCGCGCTGGTCGAGGCGTACGCCAAGACGCAGGGCATGTGGCACAACCCGGACAAGGAGCCGGTCTTCTCCGAGTACATCGAACTGGACCTGTCGACCGTGGTGCCGTCCATCTCCGGCCCCAAGCGCCCGCAGGACCGCATCGAGCTCACCGACGCGAAGAACGCCTTCCGCAAGGACATCCACAACTACGTCGAGGAGAACCACCCGACGCCGGAGACCAAGCTGGACGAGGCCGTCGAGGAGTCGTTCCCGGCCAGCGACCCCGTGTCGCTGTCCTTCGCCGACGACGGCGCGGTCGACGCCCGGCCGTCGGCAGCCAACGGCGCCGAGGGCCGGCCGTCCAAGCCGGTCACCGTGAAATCCGATGAGCGCGGCGAGTTCGTGCTCGACCACGGCGCCGTCGTCGTCGCGGGCATCACGTCCTGCACCAACACCTCCAACCCGTCGGTCATGTTGGGGGCGGCCCTGCTGGCCAAGAAGGCCGTCGAGAAGGGCCTCACGTCCAAGCCGTGGGTGAAGACCAACATGGCGCCGGGATCGCAGGTGGTCACCGACTACTACAACAAGGCCGGGCTCTGGCCCTACCTGGAGAAGCTGGGTTACTACCTGGGCGGCTACGGCTGCACCACGTGCATCGGCAACACCGGCCCGCTGCCCGACGAGATCTCCAAGGCGATCAACGACAACGACCTGTCGGTGACCGCGGTGCTGTCGGGCAACCGCAACTTCGAGGGCCGCATCTCCCCCGACGTGAAGATGAACTACCTGGCCTCCCCGCCGCTGGTCATCGCCTACGGCATCGCGGGCACCATGGACTTCGACTTCGAGACCGACCCGCTCGGTCAGGATCACGATGGCAATGACGTGTTCCTCAAGGACATCTGGCCGTCTGCCGCCGAGATCGAGGAGACCATCGCGTCGTCGATCAACCGGCAGATGTTCACCGACTCCTACGCCGACGTGTTCAAGGGTGACGAGCGGTGGCGTTCGCTGCCGACACCGGAGGGCAACACCTTCGCGTGGGACGAGAACTCCACGTATGTCCGCAAGGCCCCGTACTTCGACGGCATGCCCGCCGACCCGGTGCCGGTCAAGGACATCACCGGCGCGAGAGTGCTTGCCCTGCTGGGTGACTCGGTGACCACCGACCACATCAGCCCGGCAGGCGCCATCAAGCCGGGCACCCCGGCCGCGCAGTACCTGGATGCGCACGGCGTGGAGCGCAAAGACTACAACTCGCTGGGCAGCCGGCGCGGCAACCACGAGGTGATGATCCGCGGCACCTTCGCCAACATCCGGCTCAAGAACCAGCTGCTCGACGACGTCTCTGGTGGGTACACCCGCGACTTCACCCAGGAGGGCGGCCCGCAGGCCTTCATCTACGACGCGTCGGTGAACTACCAGGCCGCCGGAATCCCCCTGGTGGTGCTGGGCGGCAAGGAGTACGGGTCGGGTTCCTCACGCGACTGGGCGGCCAAGGGCACCACACTGCTGGGTGTGCGCGCGGTGATCACCGAGTCCTTCGAGCGCATCCACCGGTCGAACCTGATCGGCATGGGTGTCATCCCGCTGCAGTTCCCCGCCGGTGAGTCGGCGGCAAGCCTCAAGCTGGACGGCACCGAGACCTTCGACATCTCGGGCATCACCGAACTCAACGAGGGCAAGACGCCGAAGACGGTCCACGTGACGGCCACCAAGACCGATGGGTCCAAGGTCGAGTTCGACGCGGTGGTCCGCATCGACACCCCCGGTGAGGCCGACTACTACCGCAACGGCGGCATCCTGCAGTACGTGCTGCGCAACATGCTCAAGTCGTAGAAGCCGACGATGCCCAAGGTCACCGACGACCATCTGGCGGCACGCCGGCGCCAGATCCTCGACGGTGCCCGGCGGTGCTTCGCGGAATACGGGTACGAGAAGGCGACCGTGCGGCGGCTCGAACACACCATCGGGCTGTCGCGCGGCGCCATCTTCCACCACTTCCGTGACAAGGACACGCTGTTCTTCGAGCTGGCCCGTGAGGACGCCGAGCGGATGGCCGACGTCGCCTCCCGCGAGGGCCTCATCCAGGTGATGCGCGACATGATCGCCGCTCCGGAGCAGTTCGACTGGCTGGCCACGCGGCTGGAGATCGCGCGCAAGTTGCGCAACGACCCGGCTTTTCATGCCGGATGGGTGGAGCGGTCCGCGGAGTTGTCGGCCGCGACCAGCGAACGGCTGCGCAAGCAGAAGCAGGCCGGCCGGCTGCGCGACGACGTTCCTGGATCGGTGGTGCAGAACTATCTGGATCTGGTGCTCGACGGGTTGGTGGCCCGGCTCGCGTCCGGCGACACGACCGAAAACCTCAGCGCGGTATTGGACCTCGTCGAGGAATCGGTGCGTCAGCCCGGCTGAGCGGACTCATCCCATCGCACGCCGGTGGTTCGGGCCGCCGCGGCTGCGCATGGTGGTGCCGGACTCCCGCAACATGCTGTGCACGGATCCGTACGAGCGGCCGGTGATCGCCACCAGCGAGCGGATGCTCGCTCCCCGCTCGTAGGCAGTGCGCAGGTCGGTCAGTACCTTGTCTCGGGACTGGCTGCTTTCGTTCATCAGACGTCTCCCCACTTCTGCGAATGCATCCCGCGGGTACACAGCCTAAGAAGCAGTCAAACCTGATGTGTGAATTTTGGGCAAAGTGCCGCAATATCAGGCGAGTTCGATCAAGTCCCGATACTCGGCCGACCAGAAGTCCTCGGTCCCGTCGGGCAGCAGCACGACGCGTTGGGGATCCAGTGCCTCGGCGGCACCCGGGTCGTGTGTCACCAGCACCACCGCGCCCTGATAGCTGCGCAGGGCGTCGAGCACCTGCTCGCGGGAGGCGGGGTCGAGGTTGTTGGTGGGCTCATCGAGCAGCAACACGTTGGCGGTGGAGGCGACCAGTCCGGCCAGCGCCAGACGCGTCTTCTCGCCACCGGACAGCGTGCCTGCCGGCTGTTCGAGTTGCGGCCCGGTGAACATGAACGCGCCCAACAGACCTCGCAGATCCTGCTCCCCGGTGTCGGGGGCGGCGTGGCGGATGTTCTCCCAGACCGTCGCGTCGTTCTCCAGGGTGTCGTGTTCCTGGGCGAAGTAGCCGATCTTGAGTCCGTGGCCGGGTTCCAGGCCGCCCGCGTCGGCGGCCTCGGTCCCGGCCAGCAAACGCAACAGGGTGGTCTTGCCCGCGCCGTTGAGGCCCAGCACGACGACGCGGGAACCGCGGTCGATGGCCAGGTCGACGCCGGTGAAGATCTCCAGCGAACCGTAGGTCTTGGTCAGCCCCTTGGCCACCAGTGGTGTCTTTCCACACGGTGCCGGGGTGGGGAACTTGATCCGGGCCACCTTGTCGGCCACCCGCTCGGCATCGAGCTCCGCGATCATCCGCTCGGCGCGACGCAACATATTCTGCGCGGCAACGGCTTTGGTGGCCTTCGCGCCCATCTTGGCGGCCTGCACCCGCAGGGCGCCTGCCTTCTTCTCGGCGTTGGCGCGCTCCCGGCGGCGGCGTTGTTCGTCGGTGGCGCGGGCATCGAGGTACTTCTGCCAGCCCATGTTGTAGACGTCGGCCTCGCCGCGCACCGCGTCCAGGAACCAGACGCGGTTGACCACGTCGGCGAGCAGCTCGACATCGTGGCTGATGACGACGAGGCCGCCGGTGTGGTTCTGCAGGAAGCTGCGCAGCCAGCCGATCGAGTCGGCGTCGAGGTGGTTGGTGGGCTCGTCCAGCAGCAGGGTGGTGGCCGAGCCGGAGCCGGTATCGGACGCGGCGAACAGGATGCGCGCGAGTTCGACGCGGCGGCGCTGGCCGCCGGACAGGGTGCGCAGCGGCTGGGTCAGCACGCGGTCGGGCAGGCCCAGGCTGGCGCAGATCCGGCCCGCCTCGCTTTCGGCGGCGTAACCGCCCAGCGCGGCGAAGCGTTCCTCCAGAATTCCGTAGCGCTGCACGGCCTTGTCCCGGGCGGCGTCGTCGGCCACCTCGGCCATCAGCGTCTGCTGCTTCTCCAGATCCGACAGCAACGTGTCCAGTCCGCGGGCCGAGAGCACGCGGTCACGCGCCAGCACGTCGAGGTCGCCCTCGCGGGGATCCTGCGGCAGGTAACCGATGTCACCGGTCGACTCGACCTTGCCCGCGTAGGGTTCGCCCTCGCCGGCCAAGATGCGCATGGTCGTGGTCTTACCGGCGCCGTTGCGCCCCACCAGGCCGATGCGGTCGCCGGGCTGGATGCGCAGGGCTGCGCCTTCGATGGACAGCAGTGTGCGCGCCCCGGCGCGGACCTCGAGGTCCGTTGCGGTGATCACGCACCTACCTCCGTCTACTTGTCGTCTGTGAAAACCGGTGCCCGGTTCTCGGCGCGCGCGGCTACCGCTTCCTCGAAGTTGGCGGTGAGCAGGCGCACATACAGTTGGCCCAGCCCTTCGGCCTGCATGTGCCCCTCGAGGCTGCCGGCGTCCAGTCCACTCCACAGCGTTCGCTTGGTCAACTCGGTTCCGGGCCGGGAAAACGCGGCGATGCGCTGGGCAATGCCGTAGCAGTATGCCAGCAACTCGTCCTGCGCCACCACTTGCGAGACCAGCCCGATCCGCTCGGCCTCGGCGGCATCGACGTCGCGTCCGGTGAGCATGATCTCGAACGCGCGGGACGAGCCGATCGCCCGCGGCAGCAGGTAGGACAGCCCCAGCTCGCTGGCGGTCAACCCGTTGTTGATGCCGGCGGCCCGGAAGTAGGCTCCGGTGGCGGCGACCCTGATGTCGCAGGCCAGCGCCAGGCACAGGCCCCCTCCGATCGCGGCGCCGTTGACCGCGGCGATCACCGGCTGGTGCAGTTTGCGCAGCGCCAGGATCACGTCGTCGAGCACTTCCATGGACCGCAGCGCGAAGGTCGGCCGGGTCAGCCCGGCCACGTGCGGCACCGATCCGGCCGACTTGTGGTCCGCGCCCGACGAGAATCCGCGACCGGCGCCCGTGAGCACGATCACCCGGACGTCGTTGTCGTGGCGCAGTTCCTCGAGCACGCCGCGCAACGGCACCATCACGTCGAACGCCATCGAATTCATCCGGTCGGGCCGGTTCAGCGTGACCAACGCCACGCCCGGCTGCGGTCGATCGACGAGGACGAATTCGCTCTGCTCAGTCACACGTGCACGCTAACGCGTGCCCCGTTCAGGACTGCGACGCGATGGCCTCGTCGATGTCGAATTCCTTGATCTTGGTGATCAGCTCGTCGAGCTGCGCAGGCCCCAGCGCGCCGGACTGCCGGAACACCTGGTGGCCCTTCTTGAATGCCAGCAGCGTCGGGATGGCCTGGATCTCGGCGGCCTGGGCCAGTTCGGGTTCGGCCTCGGTGTCCACCTTGGCGTGCACGACGTCGGGATGCTTGTCGGCGGAGGCGCCGTACGTCGGGGCAAAGGCCCGGCACGGACCGCACCACGACGCCCAGAAATCGACGATCACGATCTCGTTGTCGTCGAGGATGCCCTTGAATTCGGCTGCGGTGATGTCTTGTGTACCCACGTTTGTCCTAACGTTTTCCCGATTCGGGTTGTTCCTGAACCATCTTCGCCGCCCGCTGCTCCGCGTGCCGGGCGTTGAGCAGAATCTCGTTCTGCCTGCGTGGCCACCAGAACACCTCGACGCCGAGCATGGCCAGATATACCGCCGACGCGATTCCATTTCCCACCGATCCGAACGCGGTGTCCCACAGCGCGGTTGCCACTGCCACGATGAGCACGAACCACACGAACCAGCGCCAGGTGCGCAGCCCGTCGGCGGCAGCCCGCAGCCCTGCGGCGTAGTCGCGCACCGCACCCGCCAGACCCGGGTCGGTCAGTGGCGGCCCGTGACGCACGGAGCGCACCACGGCCACTCGTTGCGCCCCGCTCAGCGCCGTCGCGCCGGGCCAGTGCCGCACCATCCGGCGGCCCATCCACGTGCCGTACCCCACCGCCAGCACCACGAAGACGATGGCCCCGCACAGTGCCATCCCGGAGTCCAGCCACGCGAGTGCGCCCAGCACGGCACCGACCGCCCCGCCGACCATCAGGCCACGCATCACCGCGCCGCCACGCCAGACGAACGCCGGCACCGTCACCACACAGCGATTGTGACCCTTTGCGCCCCGATACGGGCGAACTCAGTGCAACCGGGCCAGCGCACTTGCGGCATCGTAACCGGCGAACTCGGCAAGAGTGTTGTCACGCAACCGATTCACCCACTCGGGATCGGCCAACAGGGCGCGGCCGACCGCGATCACGTCGAATTCGCCTTCGTCGAACAGCTCGCGCAGCCGGTCCACCGGCGCCGGTTCGATGCGGGCGTTTCCCCGCGCAGCGGGTTTGAACTCGGTGGCCAGGCCGACGGATCCGACCCCGATCACCGGCAGACCGGTGAGCTTCTTGGTCCAGCCGGCCAACGTCAACGACTCCCCCGCGAACGCCGGCAGGTAATGCCTGCGGGTCGACGGGTGCAGCACGTCGACACCGGCGTCCACCAACGGAGCGAGCAGGCGCTGCAGTTCGGCCGGGCTCTGTGCCAGGTGCGCGTCATAGGCATTGGATTTCCACTGGGAGAACCGCAGGATGATCGGGAAGTCCGGCCCCACGGCTTCGCGCACCGCCGCGATCACCTCGGCCGGGAACCGGGTGCGTTGTTCGCCGTAGGCGTCATCGCGCACATTTGTTTTCTCCCAGAGGAATTCGTCGAGCAGATACCCGTGCGCCCCGTGCAGTTCCACGGCGTCGAACCCCACCGCACGCGCGTTGCGCGCGGCCGTGGCGTAGGCCGCCCGGACGGCGTCGAGCCCGTCGGCGTCCAGCGCGATCCCCCGCGCCTGC
>JAHFVC010000033.1 GCA_023264765.1 Mycobacterium sp.
CCTGGATGGACTGACCGAGGTCCACCAGATCCTTGGTCTTGATGTTGTCGACATAGCTGTCCTGGATGAACATGTTGACGACGTTGTTGAGCTTGCTCAGCGAGAAGAAGGTGTCCTTGGAGATCAGCGAGCGCAGCAGAGACGAGAGGAACAACTGCTGGCGCTTGATCCGGCCGTAGTCACCGTTGAGTTCCGTGGTGACCTGGCGGGCCCGGACGTACTGCAGCGCGGTGTGGCCGTCCACCATCTGGCGGCCGGCATTGGACAACACGGTGCCCAGCTCGTAATCCTCCAGCGGGGTGGTGCTGCACACCTCGACCCCGCCGAGGGCGTCGACCATCTTCGCGAATCCGGCGAAGTCGACGGCCATGAAACGGTTGATCGACAGGCCGGACAACTTCTGGATGACCTTCACCAGGCATTTCGGTCCACCGAATGCGTACGCGGAGTTCAGTTTGGTCTCGGTGTAGACCTCGTCTGGGCCATATTCACCGGTTTGCTCGTCATAGACCGGGCCGTACTGACCGGTCGAGGGGTTCCAGGCCTGGCACTGGATCGGGTTGATGGCGAGATCGCGCGGGAAGGACACCGCCACCACCCGTTTGCGGTCCGCGGGGATGTTGACCAGCATCACGGTGTCCGAGCGGGCGCCCGCGGCGTCGTCGGTGTTGCCGGCACCCATGTCGCTGTTGGCGCCGATCCGGCTGTCGACGCCGACGATCAGGAAGTTCTCGTCGCCGAACTGCGCGTTGGCGTCGACGATGTCGCGGGAATTGGGGTCCAGCGCCGACACCTTGTTGAGGCTGTTGTTCTTCATCGACTGCCACTGCCAGGCGCCGCCGGTCAGTGCCAGGGCGCACACGGCGATGAGTGCGGCCGCCACGCGCCCGAGGATGCGGGCGCGCCGGTGGGTGCGACGCGCAACTGGTGGGGGTGCGGTGGTGTGGGCCGGGCGATCGGCGTGGGCCAGGGCCAGATCGGGCAGCACGGTGGCGTAGTCCGATGCGTACGCGGAGGCGAGGTGCATGACCTCGGTGTCCGAGTCGCCGGTCTCGACCGGATCGGCCGGCTCGTCGAGCACCACGGGGTCGGGCGTGGGCGGTTCTGCGGGTTCTTCGGCGGGCGGCTCGGGTTCGGCCCGGCGTCGCCGGCGGCCACCACCGCCGGTCTCGTTTGCGAGTTTGGCGATCAGGTCGGCGACGGCGACTCCATCGGTGTGGTTGCCGGTACCCAGCTCGTCGAGTAGCGCGTCGTCACGCGGATCGGGCGGCGGCACACCTCGTGCGCGCTCCCACGGCGCGGCGCCTGGTCCCGGCGGCGTCGATCGGGTAAGTCTGCGAGAGGAGTCCGGGGAGTTCGCGGGACCCCAAAGACCGGGAGTGGCGTTGTCGCCGTCACTCATGGTCTACCGGCCTTCGACGTTCGCGGGGGACGTGCGCGCCGTTGCACACGCTTGGTCGTGGGGGCTGCATTGTTGTCTAGCAGCCCGGTACCCGTTTCCGCCAGCCGGAAGGGGTGAATTGGATCCTCATCGTACTGAGACAACCTGAGCGTCAGCCAGCCCGAATGCGTGACGAGGTCGTCTCGGTTTTGTTTCAGACGCAACGAGACTTGGTGCTGCGTTCAGCCCCCGGAGTTCATCACGTCGGCCCCGTGGGGCACGGTCGCATCATCCGGATCGTTGAGCCAGCCCTCCGGCAGGGACACCGACGACGGTGAGCCCTGACGGCCGCGCGGGCCGTTCGCCGACGGCGGGAACGGTGCGTCGGCGTCGAGTTCGCGCAGCAGTGCGTCGAGTTCGTTCTGCGTCTTCACCAGTGCCAATGACCGGCGGAGGTCGGCGCCTGCCGGCAAACCGTGCAGATACCAGGCGATGTGCTTGCGCATGTCGCGCATGCCCTTGTCCTCGCCGAAGTGCGCGGCGAGCAGGGAGCCGTGGCGGCGCATGATGTCGGCGATCTCGCCGAGGGTTGGCGGGGTGGCGATCGGGCGTCCGGTGAACGCGGCCGACAGTTCGGCGAACAGCCAGGGCCTCCCCAGGCAGCCGCGGCCGATGACGACTCCGTCACACCCGGTCTGCGCCATCATCGCCAGTGCGTCGTCGGCGTTGAAGATGTCCCCGTTGCCGAGCACCGGGATGGTGGTGACGTGCTGTTTCAGGGCGGCGATCTGACTCCAGTCGGCGGCGCCCGAGTAGCGCTGGGCCGCGGTGCGGGCGTGCAGCGCCACAGCGGCCGCGCCCTCCTGCTCGGCGATCCGGCCGGCATCCAGGTGGGTGTGGTGCGCGTCGTCGATACCGATGCGGAACTTGACGGTCACGGGTACGCCGGAACCTTCGGCGGCGCGCACCGCCGCCGCGACGATCTGGCCGAAGAGCCGGCGCTTGTAGGGGATGGCCGAGCCGCCGCCGCGCCTGGTCACCTTGGGGACGGGGCAACCGAAATTCATGTCGATGTGGTCGGCCATGCCTTCGTCGACGATCATCTTCGCCGCGGCGTAGGTGGTGTCCGGGTCGACGGTGTAGAGCTGCAGCGACCGCGGCGTCTCCTCGGGCGCGAAGGTGGTCATGTGCAGGGTGGCCGGGTTGCGTTCGACGAGCGCGCGGGCCGTCACCATCTCGCAGACGTACAACCCGCTGACGGTGCCGGCCCGGGCCAGCTCGAGCTCGCGGCACAGCGTTCGGAAGGCGACGTTGGTGACGCCGGCCATGGGGGCCAGGACGACCGGTGAGCGCAACGCGATCGGCCCGATCCGAAGTGCAGATCGGGCCGATTCGGTTGTAGCTTCGGTTACGACGCTGATGACGTCACCAGGAGGTTCTTCATCGCCTTCTTCTCGGCGATCTTGCGCTCGCGCTCCAGCCGGCGCTCCTTGGCCACCTCGAACTTGACGCAGGTGTCCTCGAGCTCCTCGACCAGCAGGCCGAGGTCGTCGCGCAGCCGTGCACCTTCGCCGGTGAAGTCCTCGCGCTCGAAGATGCGCCACTTCTTGAGCACCGGCATCACGACGTCGTCGAGGTGGATCCGCGGGTCGTACACGCCGCCGACGGCGATGATGACGGCCTTACGGCGGAATTCCGGCACGGTGTACCCGGGCATCTTGAAGTTGCGCAGCACCCGGTGCAGCGACTTCATCGCCTGGTTGGGCACCAGATCCAGGCCCGCGGCACTGATGTCGCGGTAGAAGATCATGTGCAGGTTCTCGTCCGCCGAGATACGCCCCAGCAGCTGGTCGGCGACGGTCTCTTCGCAGGCCTTGCCGGTGTTGCGGTGCGAGACGCGGGTGGCCAGTTCCTGGAAGGTCACGTAGACCACCGAATCGAACAGCGTCGACGCGAACAGGTCGCCCTGCTGGTTCTGGCCGGGGGAGAAGCCGCGGGTGACCTGCTCGACGCGTAGTTCTTCCAGCTCGATCGGGTCGATGGCGCGGGTGACCAACAGGTAGTCGCGCAGCGCGATGCCGTGCCGGTTCTCCTCGGCGGTCCAGCGGTTCACCCACCAGCCCCACGGCCCGTCCATGGTGAAGTTCATGGCGATCTCGCGGTGGTACGACGGCAGGTTGTCTTCGGTCAGCAGGTTCTGCACCATGGCGGTCTGGGCGACTTCGGAGAGCTTGGACTGCTCAGGATGCCACTCCTGGCCACCGAGCGCATAGAAGTTCTTGCCGTCCGACCACGGGATGTAGTCGTGCGGGTTCCAGTCCTTGCGCATCGTGAGATGGCGGTTGATGTTCTGTTCGACGACGGGTTCGAGCTCGCGCAGCAATTGCACGTCGGGTAGTTCCTGCGACACTGTCTCTCCCAGTTATCTGTACCTAGTGGTAGCACTCAGGTTATCTGTGTACCCCGGTGACATCAAGTTAGTCCGGCGGTCAGTCTTGTAACAGTTTTCACACGTTCCCGAATCTGGGAGGCGAGGTCGGGAAGGATGCGGCCCGGTGCAGCGCGGGTTAGTCTCTTCCGAATACAACAAGATCCTGAGTTATGGGAGTAGGGCAGCAGTGAAGAAGCTGATCGTTCTGGGGTCGGGCACCGTCGGTGCACTCGCCGCCGCCACCGCTCTTTTCGGTACGGGCGTGGCATCTGCCGACGCGTATGCCGGACAGACTTATAGCGATGCAAGCTCTGCGGCCGGCGACGCCGGCCAGACGGTGGTCGTGGCAGCCCGGGTCGGCGACAAGCTGGACGAGGGCGATTGCATCGTCAGCCGCTCGCAGACCGCGCCGTTCGCCAGCGCCAACGACGGGATCCACGTTTCCGGCCAGGTGCAGTTCTACTTGAACTGCGCCGGCTCCTACGCGACGGCCACCAACCCCGGTTCATCGGTGGCCAGCCCGGACGGACGCGCCGCCAAGGCCGCCGCCGACGAGGCCGCCGCCAAGGCCGAGGCCGAGCAGAAGCAGGCCGAGGCTGAGGCCACATCGCAGCAGGAGCAGAGCCTGGAGCAGGTCAGCACCCCGGACCAGTAGGTCGGGTCAGTGCGTCGTCGCTCGGCGCAGGACCAGGTCGCTGCAGTAGTCGATGAACTGTTCCCGCGTCGCCGAGAGGCGTCCGTCGAGGTAGGCGGTGAACAGGGCCGTCAGGGCACCCACCAATCCGGTGGCGATCATCTCCTGGCGCGCGGGGTCGCTCACGTGGCTCAACCTGCTCTGTAGCAAGCCGATGAAGGTGGGCATCCAGTCGGCACCCGACTGCGTGAGCACCGGTTCGCGCTCGGGAGCCAGCAGTAGGACGCGCCCGCGGGTCGGGTCGTCGACCATCAGGGCCACGAATCGCTGCACCGCTTCGCGTGGCGTGTGCGAGGACGCCAGCGCCGTCATCGCCGTCGTGCAGACATCGTCGTAGACCGCGCGCACGAATTCGTCTCGGTCGCTGAAGCTTTCGTAGAAGTAGCGCTCCGTCAAGCCGGCCGCCCGGCACACCGCGCGCACCGTCAGGCTGGGCCCTTCTGGCCCGCCGAGCAGGGTGACGCCGGCGCTGATGAGTTCACCGCGCCGCAGGATCTGGCGTTCGCGCAACGGAACGCCGGACCAACGACCTCGCCGTTGACCGGACGCCTCGCTACTTCTAAGCTCCATAGTGACAACGAGTGTAGTCAGAATTTGGCTGCCCCTGAGGGAAAGTGCGTCCGTGACCCAAGAGACGTCTGAAACATGCCCCGCAGCCGACGACGCAGTGCTTGCCGCGGGTTGCCCGGTGTCGGCAGATGGATACGACGCACCACCGATCCCGCTCGGTCCGGACTCGCTGACCTGGAGATACTTCGGTCAATGGACAGGCCTGTTCCAGGGCACCTGGGCCGGCTCGATGCAGAACATGCATCCCCAACTGGGCGCCGCGGTGAAAGACCACTCGATCTTCTTCATGGAACGAATCCCGCGACTGATGCGGTCGATCTACCCCATCGGCGGCGTGGTGTTCGACGGCTACCGCGCGCCGCAGACCGGCGCCGAGGTCCGCGATTACCACATCGGGATCAAAGGCGTCGACGAGCAGGGCCGCCGATACAGCGCGCTGAATCCCGAGGTCTTCTACTGGGCGCACGCGACGTTCTTCAAATCGACGCTGCTGGCCGCCGAGAAGTTCGGCGGCGGGATCAGCGAGGCCGACAAGCGGCAGCTGTTCGACGAGCACATCACCTGGTACCGCATGTACGGGATGAGCATGCGGCCGGTGCCCAAGTCCTGGGAAGAGTTCGGCGAGTACTGGGATCACATGTGCAACAACGTGCTTGAGAACAACTACGCGACGCGCGAAGTGATGGATTTGTCGACCATGCCCAAACATCCCTCGCTGCAGTGGATTCCGGATTGGCTGTGGGCCCAGAACCTGAAGGTCATGCAGCGATTCCTGACGTTCATGACGGTCGCCCTCTACGATCCGCCGGTCCGTGAGTTGATGGGCTACACCTGGTCCGCCCGGCAACAGTGGTGGCATGACCGGCTCTGTGCGGGAATCACTTTGGTGACGAAGTTCGGTCCCAAGCGCAGGCTGATGCATCCGCGGAAGCGGTCGGCGATGGACCGTGCGGCGGGCCGGCTGCCGGTGGATTCGCCACTGGTGCAGACCCCCGCACGCAACCTGCCGCCGGTCGAGTACCGCGACAGCCCGAACTTCTACTGCCCGAAGGTCGGCTGACACCGGTCTCTTCCCCCCTCTGCGGCCAGCCAGCACAGCGTGATCACCGCAGACCCGGTCAGTATCGGGTGAGCCCGCAGGAAGGTGTCTCCGGCCTGGTCCAGCATTGCCGTCCAGCATACGATCCGGGCCGGATAGCGTGGAGTGCATGCAAGGCACTGAACTTCTCGGTGGCCGCTACGAACTTCGGGGGCTTCTGGGCCGAGGCGGGATGGCGGAGGTCCGTGCCGGCTGGGATGTCAGGTTGGGCCGCGCGGTCGCGATCAAGCTGCTCTACCCGCAGCTGAGCGCACAGCCCGACAGCCGGCGGCGTTTCGAGGTGGAGGCACGGGCGGCGGCCGGTCTGAGCCATCCGCATGTCGTCGCAGTGCACGATGTGGGTGAATACCGGACCATCCCCTACATCGTCATGGAGCAGCTGTCGGGACGCACGCTGGCCGACGCCCTCGGCAATGGCCCGCTCCCGCCCCACGCCGTGCGCATCCTGCTCGACGAGGTGCTGTCGGCGTTGTCGGCGGCGCACGCTGCGGGCATCCTGCACCGGGACATCAAACCGGCGAACATCCTGCTCACCGAGGACGGCGCGGCGAAAGTGGCCGACTTCGGTATCGCCAAGAGTGCCGATTCCACGGACACCGTGACAGGGCAGATCATCGGCACCATGGCCTACCTGTCCGCCGACCGGATCGCGGGCCGGCCGGCGACCGTGGCCGACGATCTGTACGCCGTCGGAGTCGTCGGGCACGAGGCACTGTCCGGGCGGCGGCCCTATCCGCAGGAGAACCTCGCCGAGTTGGCCGTCGCCGTGTCCCGGGGGCACCGCCCGCCGCTGGCGACCCTGCTGCCCGGTGCCGACCCGGTGCTGGTCGACGTCATCGAGCGGGCGCTCACCGGAGGCTTCGGCAGTGCGACGGCGATGCGCGCCGCACTGCCGGGCGGGCTTCCGGTCCGTCCGCCGACGCGGGTACTGCAAGCTCCGTTGTTCGACCCGACGACCGGGGTGATCCCGGTGCGTCGCCGCAGCCGGCGGCCGATCCTCGCGGCGGTCGGCGCGATCGCCGTCGTGCTCATCGTGGTGGTGGCGTTCGTCGTCGATTCGGCGTCACGGCCTACCACGCCGACAGTCGGGACCGAGACCTCGCAGCCACCGCCATCCAGCTCGGTGGCGCCGCCGCCACCCTCTTCCCCGGCGCCCGTGCCCGCCGATGAACAGGCACCGCCCGTCGAACGGGGCAATGGCAATGGCAATGGCAAGGGAAATGGCAACGGGCACAAGCCGAAACATGGCGAGGGTTGATCAGGACAGGGTCGGCGCTCCCAGGTAGGTCGACTCGACGACCAAATCGGGTATCAGCGATTGGTACTCGACAACCGTTTTATGCTCGACCGACCGCCAGGACCTGCCCTCATGCTGCCGCAGATAACTGAGGTATCTGGGCGCGCCGGGAACCTTGACGTTGTCGGCGAGCACCACCGTGCCCGGGTGCAGCAGGCCCGCGTCCAGAAGTATCAGCAGGTCCGGCAGGTAGCGACTCTGTGCATGATCGACGAACACGAAATCGATCGAACCCAACTCGGTGCGGAGCCGGTCCAGCGTGGTTCCGTCGGACAATGTGCCCACCACCGCCTGCACGCGGTCGGTCACGCCGGCATGCTGCCACACCCGTGTGGCCATAGCTGCGTTCACCGGGCTGATCTCGACGGAACGAAGTTGTGCACCACCGATCATGTTGCGCGCCATACGGAGTCCGCTGTATCCGCAGAAGGCGCCCAACTCCAGCAGTCGTCGGGGTCGGGCGCGGCGGACCGCGTCATCGAGCAGTTGCCCCTTCTCGTCGCCGACGTTCATCAGCCAGGTGGTGTGCCGGCTGAATTCGTCGATCGCGCGGATCGCCTCGTCGATGTCGCCGGGTGCCGCGGCGGCGAGTACGCACTCCACCAGCGCCTCCTTGTTGGCGGTCGAGGTCTCCCCGTGCCGGGCCGCAGCGCGCAGCAGCGACCACAGATAGGTCAATCGATTCGTCATGACATCACCTGCGGGATCCTGCCCGGGGCAGGCACGGTCACGTAGTCGTGCAGATCGAGGACCCGCATCTGTCGGCGGTAGGCCGTGACAGACCCTGGGAAGGCGGTGCAGTTCTGCCCGCTCGGGTTCAGATACCAGCTGTGGCAACCAGATCCGAAGGTGGTGGTGCGCAGCTTGCGTTGTAGTCGCTCGTTGAACCTGGCTTGGGCCGCGGGCCGCACGTCGAACTCGCTGATGTCGTTGTCGAGGATCTCGCGGATACAGCGCACCGCGTAGTCGACCTGCTCCTCGATGAACAACAGGAGTGAGCTGTGTCCGAACGAGTTCGGACCCATGGCCCAGAACAGGTTCGGATACCCGGCGACGCTGACGCTCTTGTACCCGACCATGCCGTCGCGCCATTCGTCGGCCAGGACGCGACCGTCGCGCCCGATGACGGTGAACGCGGCTCCCCGATTGTGGACGTCGTATCCGGTGGCGAAGACCACGCAGTCGGCAGCGTGGTGCGAACCGTCGGCAGCCGTCAGGCCGTCCGCCGTCAGGCCGACCACCGCATGCGGGACCAACGTGCAATTCTCCTGCTGCAGAGCGGGATAGAACGTACTGGTCACCAGGGGACGCTTGCACCCGATGCGGTAGGTGGGCGTCAGTGCGGCGCGCAGATCCGGATCATGCACCTGGGTGCGCAGATGCCTGCGGGACACCGCTTCGAAGAATGTGGTCAGCGGGCCGAGGTTGGTGGCGCCGACCAGCAGCAACTCGTAGATCAGGAACAGCAGCCAGCGCAGCATCCGTTGCGCCACAGGAAACTCTGCGAACAGGCTCTGCACGGGGGCCGGTACATCGGTGTCCGGTCGGGGGAGTGCCCACGCCGGGGTGCGCTGGAAGACGGTGACATGCGCGGCACGCGCGACCAGCGCGGGGACGATCTGGGCTGCGCTGGCACCGGTGCCGACCACCGCGATCCGGCGACCCGTGACATCCATCCCGGCGGGCCAGCGTGAACTCAGAATCCGTTGTCCTGCATAAGTTTCCATGCCTTCGAGCGTGGGATATCGTGCGTTCGACAAAACCCCATCGGCGGCGATCACGGTTCGGGCGTGCACGGATTCGCCGTTCGCCGTCGCGACGGTCCAATAACCGGTTCCGTATTCCGCGCGCACCACTTCCGAATCGAACCGCAGGTGCGGGCTGATGCCGAGCCGCTGCACCACATCCTCGATGTACGCGAGGATCTCCGGCGCACCGGCATTCACCTTGGTCCAGTCGGGTTTCGCCGCGAACGACAAGGAGTACAACCAGGACGGCACATCGACCTCGGCGCCTGGATAGACGGTGTCGCGCCAGACTCCGCCGACCCGGTCGGCCCGTTCCAGGATGACGAAATCGGTGATACCCGCGGCGCGCAGCCTCGCCGCCGCCGCGATGCCCGCCAACCCCGCGCCGATCACCACAACCGAATACATGAGTCTCCTAGGCCGCGAGATCGGCGATCAACGTCGCGAGGTCGCCGACGGTCTCCAACCCTGCGACCGTCTCGTCGCACAGCGAGATGTCGAACATGTCTTCCAGTTCCAACGTGAGCTGGACGACCCGCACCGAGTGGTAGCCGAGATCGTCGACGATTCGGTCCGCCGCTGTCACCGGCCGTTCGCCGTGCGGGCAGAGCCGGCCGACGATCGCGTGTACCCGCTGATGTGTCTCGTGCATGATCACACCGCCCGGAACAGCATCGACTCGGTGGTCAAGCCGGGGCCGAAGGCCAGTGCGCAACCGGTAGAACCGATGAGAACACCGGACTCCTTGCGGCGCAACAACTCTTCGAACACGAAGAGAATGGTGGCCGACGCCAGATTGCCGAAATTGTCCAGCACGTGGCGGGACGGGGCGAGATCGGACTCGTCCAGGCCGATGGCCCGGCCGACGGCATCCAGGATCGAACGCCCGCCGGGGTGGATGGCCCAGATATCGATGGCGTCGGTTCCCGCGCCGGCCAGGATCAGCTTCATCACCTCGTCGTCGCGCAGCGCCTTTCCCAGCTCAAGGGGCACCTGCCCGGAGAGGTACATCTCGACACTCTTGGCGGTGATGTCCAGCGTCATCAGGTCCGCGGTGCCGGGTGTGATGAGTGCCTTGAACGAGTCCATCGCGATACCGGAAGGCTCCGCGGTGACCAGGGCGGCGGCGCAACCATCACCGAATATCAAGTGCGACAGCGACTTGTCGATATCCTGGGACGCCCGCAGGTGGATGGAGCAGATTTCCAGTGCCACGACCAGTACCCTGGCGTCCGGTTCCGAGCGGACGATGTGGTGGGCCAGTTTCAGACCGTTCACGCCCGAGAAACATCCCATGAAGGCGATCTGCGTGCGTTCCACATGTGTGGGCACCCCACAGTTCTCCAGAATGGCGTAATCGATACCGGGGGTGAAGAAGCCGGTGCAGGTGACGACGATCAGATGTGTCACGGACGCCGCGGTGTCGCCGAGGTGGAGTTTGTTCACGGCCTCGATCGCCAGCAGCGGCGCGTGCTCCTTGAAGGTGGCCATCCGGCCGTCGATGTCGACGGAATTCAGGTCCCCGCCGAAATAGCCGATCAGGTCGGGCATGACACCCCAGCGATGGGTCACCTGGGATCGGTCCACCATGCGGCGGAACAATGCCGCGGACTTCGGATTGTCGAAAGCGCCTGCGACATGCTCGATGAACTCATGGTGAAAGTCGTGGCCGGGCACGGCGGTGGCGATCTTGTTGATATGAGCGGTGACCATGTGTCCTCCTCGTTTCAGGTCGACGGGCTGGAAGTCGACGGCACCCGCCACGGGTGTGGAAGCGCGCTGTGCGCGGCCCAGTCGGTGTGCACCAGCTCCACCCGCAGGTCGCCGTCGAGCAGCCGGCGCCACAGCACCCGTCGTCGCGGTTTGCCGCTCGAGGTGCGCTCGATGGTCTTGCGCCCGGCGCGGAACAAGGCGATCACCACCTCGTCGCCCACCACGGACGCCAGAGCCGCTCGCACCCGCTCGGCCCAGTCGGCGGAGTCGGTCTCCACGATCGCGGCGACGATGTTCGCGCCGTTCACCGTGCCCAGCAGGGCGACGTGCCGGCCGGGGCTCAAGCCGGCCGCCGCACCGATTTTGATGTCCAGATCCTCGGCGAACAGTTTCTGGCCCCGGACCTTGATGCTGTCACCGGTGCGGCCGACCACGTACACCTGATCGTCGAGGATGAACCCGGTATCGCCGGTGCGCAGCGTGGCGCCGTCGAACGAAGTCGAGGTATGTCCGTGCGGGCTGCCGCGGTAGCCGTCGGCCACGCTGCTCCCGGTGATCCGGATCTCGCCATGCCGTCCCTGCGGCATTGGGGCGCCGGTGTCGTCGATGATCTCGATCCGGTTGCCGGCCGCGGCCGAGCCGCAGGAGGTCACCCAGTTCCCTTGGAGCAGAGCATCGTCACCGAGTAGGCCATGCTCGGCGATGTGCACCGGTTCGTTCTCGTGCATGGCGGCCTGGGTCAGGCGGACCACCGGGACACGCTGTTGCGGTGCAGTGGAACTGGCGACCAGGGTGTTCTCGGCCAGCCCGTACCCCACCATCAGCGAGCTGGAACGAAAACCGTACGGTCGGGTCAGTGCCGCGAAGCCTGCCATGCCGGCGACATCGGTGCGCTCGGCAGCCACGAGCGCAACTCGCCAGCCGGAGAAGTCCAGTCCGTGCAGACCATCGGAGCCCAGACTCTTTGCGGCGTAGGTGTATCCGAAGCTGGGAGCAAGAGTGTGGGTGGCGCCGTCGCGGCCGAGGCATTCGAGCCAGCGGCGCGGAGCGCGCACGAACTGGGCGGGTTTGAGCAGACGGACTCCCACGCCGGCGCGGATTGGGGTCAGCAGGCTGCCGATCAGGCCCATGTCGTGGTAGTGCGGAAGCCAGGTCGCCACCACATCGCCGGCGTGCAGGTCCAGGACGGTCCGCATGGCTGCGGTGTTGACGTCGAGATTTGCAGCCGACACCTGAACGCCCTTGGGTGTTCCGCTGGAACCGGACGTGTACTGCAACAGCACATGACGGGCGGGTGGCTGCCGCTGTGCGGCGGCATGATCGTTGGCGATGGCCGCGCTGAAGTCTGCGACGATGGTGGGTGTCGCGACCATGTCGATGGCAGCATCGATCACGCCCCGCAGCTCCGGTGCGGTGAGCACGACGGCAGGGCGCGCCGACCGCAGGACCTCGGCGAGGTGGAGTACGTAGACATCGCGTGAGCGGAACGTCAGCGGTGGCGCCAGCGGAGACGCTGTGGCGCCCACGGCGAGGACACCGTAGAAGGCGAGCAGGAAGTCGTGCGGGTCCGGCACCACGATGCAGACCACGTCGCCGCGACGTACGTCGAGGTCGCCCAGAAGTCCGGCCGCCCGCCGGACGCCGTCTGCCAGTTCAGTGTAGGAGACGAACGCCCATGGCGCGGTGGCGTTGTCAGGCGCGAAGTGCACCCCGACGCCCTCCGTTGCGGTGTCCATCCACTCCAGTGCTTTCATGGCATCGATGGTCGGGCCTACCGATGCGGCGGGCTTAGGTAACGGAGTACCTGTTTTGGTGCGCCGGGCCGGCCCGGCTACGCGTCCCGGCTCTGGTGCACCACCGAAAGTGTTCGTCTGCAACCTATTCCGGTTTGTGAGGTGCTCGTAGCCTGACGGGTACGTCGGGGCAACCGGGACGCAATCACCGTGCGCTGTACTGAAGCGATGAGCATCTACGCACAGATCGGCGGCGCGGAAGCCATCGAGACCGTCGTCGACGATTTCTACGTTCGGGTGCTTGCCGACGGCGAACTGGCGGGGTTCTTCACCGGAACCAACATGGCCCGGCTGAAAGGCAAGCAGGCGGAGTTCTTCGGGGCCGCGCTCGGCGGTCCCGATCCGTACACCGGCGCTCCCATGCGCCAGGTCCACCAGGGTCGCGGCATCACCGCGCATCATTTCGATCTGGTGGCCGGCCACCTGTCGGACAGCCTGACCGCGGCCGGTGTGCCCGGGGAGTTGGTGGCGCAGATCATCGCCGCCGTCGCCCCGCTGGCCGACGAGATCGCGACGGCGCGCAGCGCCTGATTCGGGTACCGCGGTACTCGGTGTAGCGGCCGCCGGCGTTCTTAGGCTGCGGTGATGGGTGCCGCTCAGATCATCATCGTCGCGGGGAGCTTCGTGTTGGCTTCGGTCGGGATGGTCGGCGCGATGAGGCGGGCGCTGCGCCGGGAGGCCGAGCACATGCACCGCCGCAGGCAGGCGTGGATCGAGGCGGGCTCGCCGCCCGACCAGGAACCGAGGTTCGGCGTGGGGAACGGCAGCAGCGGAACGATGTGAGCTGCGCTGTGGTGCCCCCACCAGGGCTCGAACCTGGGACCTGCGGATTAAAAGTCCGTAGCTCTACCGACTGAGCTATAGGGGCGTGGAGGAACACGATACTGCCTGCCGTCCGGCGGTCGTCGCCAGGTGCGCCCGTAGGGGGTCTGAGCAGGGCGGGGGTATCCCGTTTGGGATTTCCGACGGTCGTGTCCTAAGCTATCGAAGCTCTCAACGGAACGTAGTTGCGAGTACCCCGGAGGAATTCGGATTAGGCCCCCATCGTCTAGTGGCCTAGGACGCCGCCCTTTCACGGCGGTAGCACGGGTTCGAATCCCGTTGGGGGTACGCAACGCGGAAACGCGGAGCACACGCAGGAAAGCAAGGCCCTGTGGCGCAGTTGGTTAGCGCGCCGCCCTGTCACGGCGGAGGTCGCGGGTTCGAGTCCCGTCAGGGTCGCAGTATTGCGGCGTAAGGTTCGCTCGGTCGAAAGACCGGCGCCTTCCGGCCAGGTAGCTCAGTTGGTACGAGCGTCCGCCTGAAAAGCGGAAGGTCGCCGGTTCGATCCCGGCCCTGGCCACCATTTCCACTCTGCCGCTCGGTCGGCCTCCCAAATTTGTGAGATCTACGTCACGCCCTGGTTTGTTTGCCGGGCGAAAACGGTATTCAGCTCCAGTTCAGCGTGTTTCGGACAAACCCGAAGCCGTTCCGCTTGGAGAGGATGACGCAATGAAGAAGAAGAATGTGCTCGCCGGCGCCGCCGTGGCAGGCGCTCTCTTCGCTGGGCCGCTCGTGATGGCCGCGACCGCGGGTGCGGACCCGGGTTGGCAGCCCGCGCCTGTTCCCGTTCCGCCTGCCGGTCCGAGTGTCGCGTCGGCCCCGGCCTGGGCCCCGCCGAAGCCGGCTGAGCCGGTCTGGTCGAACGGCGCCCCGCAGGTGTGGGATGCCGGCTGGAACCACTGGGGTGTTTGGGTCAACGGGACCTTCATCCCCACCTTCTGATCTGTATTTCCGAAAAGCCCGGGGCGAGGGGTCCCGGGCTTTTCGCCTGTCTCAGGCAGGCACGCGGCGGTTCAACGTCAGCGCCGTGACCGCGGACGCGACGGTCACCAACACCGCCAACCGCAGCCAGGCGGCGCTGGCATCCCCGGGCACCGTTTGATAGCCGATCTGCTGTTGCAGCGTGGCGTACACGCTGTTGAGTTCGTTGAGGCTCGACGCGTGGAACATCTGACCGCCGGTGAGCTCGGCGATCTTCTGCAAGGTGGCGTCGTCCACCGGCACCGGTTGCCGAATCCCCTGCAGATCGACGTAGCCGGTGGGGGTCCCGAACGAGATCGTGGAGATGGGCACGCCCTGGTCCTTGGCGGCGCGGGCGGCGGTGAACGCCCCGCGCGGCTCGTCGGGCTCCGACGGCACGGTTTCCTTGCCGTCGGACTCAAGCACGATGCGTGCCGGGGGCGGGCCGTCACCCCCGCCGACGACGGCATCTGCGGTTGAGATCGCTTGCAGCGCAGTGAAGATGGCTTCGCCGGTGGCGGTGCGTTCTTCGGCTTTGAGGCCGTCGATGGCCTTCTTCATCGCCGCGCGGTTGGTGGTCGGTGCCACCAGGACCGTCGCGGTGCCACCGTAGGCGATCAGGCCGAGGTTGATCCCCGGGGTCAGCTCGTCGGCGAATTTCTTGCCTGCCGTCTGCGCGGCGGCCAGCCGGCTCGGGGCCACATCGGTGGCGCGCATGGACTCCGACACGTCGATCACCAGCATCACCACCGCCCGGTCCCGCGGGATGCGCTCGTCATGGGTGGGGCCGGCCAGTGCGCACGTCAGCAACAGCAGGGCGGCGACGAGCAGCACCGCGGACACATGGCGCCAACGGTCGCGACGTTTCGGCGCGACCGCAGCCAGGATCGGCAGATTGGCGAAGCGCAGCACCCGGGTCCCGCGCCTGCGCAGCATAACGAGGTACAGCACTGCCACCGCGGCGGCGACGAGGGCGAACAGGAAGAACCACGCGTGGGCGAAGCCCGTCAACGCGATCGGGCCCAGAAATGGCAGCGTCATCGTCGGGCCAGGCTAGGTAAGGGTGCTGGCGACCGACTCCTGTACAGGTGGCAACCCGCTGTGGGCGTCTCAGTTCACGCAGGGAGTGCGGTCGCCGCTGACGGGCACACCGTGATCCGGGGTCGGGTCGACCTCGGCGGTGCGCTCACCGGTGAACCACGGTGAGCGCGCGGACGTGGTGGTGGGTGTCGTCGTGGTTGTGGTGCTGCTGGTGGTCTGAGATGCCGACGCGGTCAGTTTGGACGGAACCAGGTACCCGTTGCCGATCACCACGCGGACCTGTCCGGCGGGCAGCTCCTTGTCGGACTCCGTCACCACGCTGCCGAGCAGCCCGGACAATTCCTGGGCGACGCTGTCGGCGTCGGCGCCATAACTGATGGTGGTCAGCGTGGGCTTGTCGTCGAGCTGGATGTCGGGCTTCTCCACCTGGAAGCCCCGCTTCTCCAGTGCGGTCGCCACACTGGACGCCGTCCAATTACTGTCGGCGTTGACCACCTGCACGGGGTTCGTCGGGACAGCGGTGGCGGTGGTGGTGACCGGGGCGCCGTCGGCGAACGCCTCGCGCACCTGGGTCTTGATGGCGTCGGGATCGATGATGTTGACATCCTGGCCGTTGCGGGTGTCGTAACGCACCACCGGCAGCGTCTTGTAGACGACGTCATGACCGCTGATGGCGCCGAGCCTGCGGAACAGGTCGGAGTCCCACCCGCTGGATAACACGATGTCCTTGTGGGCGATGGCCATGAGTTCGTTGAGCTTGCCGATGTCGGTGAACGCACCGGACTCCTGCAGCTGCCGCATGACCGCGACGAGGAACGCCTGCTGGCGGTGGGTGCGGTCCAGGTCGCCGTTTTCCAGCCCGTGCCGCTGCCGGACGAAGGCCAGCGCCTGTGCGGCGTCCAGCGTCTGGTGACCGGCGGGAAAGTCGGCCCCCGAATAGTCGTCGTGCACTGCGTGATTGAGGCACACCTGGATGCCGCCCAGGCTGGACGCCAGGTCGTAGAAGCCGGCCAGGTTGATCTCGGCGAAGTAGTCGATGGGGACGCCGACCAGGTTGCGCACCGCGCTCAGGGTGGCGGCACGCCCGGCTTCGCGGCCCGCGGTCTCGACGGTCGCCCGGTCGTCATAGCCCTGCTCGGCCAGGTGCTGCTCGGTGTAGAACTTCGTCAGCCCGTACGCCTCTTTGATCTTGATGTTGCTGTACCCGGGCAGGCGGTGGAAGTCGACGTAGTCGTCGCGGGGGATGGAGAAGGCGGTGACCTTGTTGTCGGCGTCGACGTGCACCAGGATCAGCGTGTTGGTGTTGTATCCGCCGGTATCGGAGTCCCCGGCGTGTAACTGGTCCAGCACTTCCTGCGGCAGGTCATTGCCATGCTGATCTTTTCGGGAATCCAGCCCGATCAGCAGGATGTTGATCGGGCCGCCGCTGATGTGCGCGGAATCGGCGAGCGCGTGGGAGACGGTGAACCCCGTGAGGACGCCGCGGGTGGTCCACCACGCGGCCCCCGACACCGCCACCAACGCGGTGGACAGCATGGCAAGGGCGACGCGGGCCCATCGGAGCCGGCGCCGAGGCGGTTCGGGCATTCGGTGCCGGGCGGCGTCGGGCATATCAGGCGAAGTGTACGACCGGGGCCGCTCCAGCGATAACGCAACAGCTCCGGGGCGGTTCCTAATCGGACGCGCCGCGATGGAATCGGGCCCGTAGCTGGGGGTCGGCTTCCCACCACAGCGCGGCCGGTCCGTCCCCCGGTTCGTCGTCATCGGCCGCATCGAATTCCGCCGCTTGGGCTTTCTCGTCCGAGGACATCGCGCGCATCAGCACCATCAGGAACGGCACCCCCAGCACATCGCCGAGGATCCACAGGACGCCCGCCCCGATCGACTGGTCCACCCGCTGGCTGGGACCCCAGGTGCGGTTGACGGCGAGGTAGTAGTCGGTGGCGATCAGCGGCCCCAGCCACAAGACGATGCCCAGCAGACCGTCGCCGAGCGTCTCGGCAACGCTGATCATCATCGAGATGGCCTGCGGGTACCGACGCGGCACCGGGTCGGCCTGGATGCGCGCGTAGAAGTATCCGAAGCCGATGAGCACCAGGACAATTCGGGTGAGCGCTCCGATGAGCGGGTTGGTCAGCGACACGACGTACCACGGCGTGAGATACAGCAGCCACGGCGTGGCGAGCATCGACACCGAGGTGGTTACCGGGTGGGTGAGCACCCGCGTGGTGCGCGCGGCGAGTAGCTGGTCCACCCGTGCTGCGGCTCCCGCGTGGCGCGCCGCCGTCAGCGGGGTGCCCAGGGCCAGCAGCATCGGCACCACGAACAGCAACAGCAGGACCTGCAGGGCCCGCACCCAGAACAACACCGCCGCGTACACGCCGATCATGCTCATGGTGGCCAGCGCCCACACCCCGATACCGGCCCAGAAGGCGATTCGCCTGGGCGCGGGCAGCGCCATCCCGGCCGGCCGCGCCCGTCGGCAGCACCACGCGTACGGGCCACCCATCAGCACGAGAAGTGCCATCGACGCCGCGTCGACGGTCCAGGAAGTGAAGACGGCAGACGGCGTCAGCGGAGCCACCGCCGGATACATGGCGGCCAGTATGCGGGTGGTCGCTGTGCAACACCTGCGCGTTGCCGGGCAGTACGATGACTGCCCGATATGAGGTGGACCTGGTGACGACCGAACCCGCTGCGCCCGACTTCCGGCAGCGACTGCTGACGGCCTTCGAAGAGTCGATCGCCGAGACCGGCTATACCAAGACGACGATCGCCGACATCGTGCGGCGGGCACGCACCTCGCGGCGCACGTTCTACGAGCATTTCGCCAGCAAGGAGGAGTGTTTCGTCGGCCTGCTGAGCGAGGCCAACGCCGAACAGGTGCAACAGATCGCCGCGGCGGTCGATCCCGAGGCGACGTGGCAGCAGCAGGCCCGGCAGGCGATCGAGGCCTGGATCGCGTCGGCCGAGTCGCGTCCGGACCTGTCCCTGAGCTGGATTCGCGACGGTCCGTCGCTCGGGGCGGCGGGCCGTGCGCTCACCCGCGACGCGATGGAACAGTTCGTCGACATGGTGAATCAGTTGGTCGACCGGGCCGAGTTCCGCGCCGCGGGTATCGGCCCGATCTCGCGGCAGCGCCTCATCATGCTGCTCGGTGGGCTGCGCGAACTGACAGCGATGACGGTGGAGAGCGGTGGACGGATGAGCGATTTCACCGAGGAGGCGGTCGCGGCCACCATCGCACTGATCACGCCGACGACATAGTCGTCCTTGTGAGGCTCGGTACATACGCGTACCGTGGCGGTACATCGCCGTACCGACATGATGGGTGTGCGTATACATGGCCGAAGCGACCACCGACCCGATCCGACTGCCCGCCGGTCCGCGGCTACCCGCACTGATCCAGGGCATCGCCTTCCTCAGCGCCCGGCAACGCGTCCTGCCCGCCCAGGCCCGCGCCGATCATCCGGGGCTCGGCGAGCGCAGCGACGTGCTGGCGCTGCTGCTGGGTGCCCGCTACGACGACGGTGCACCGATCGCCGACGACCACGTGGCCGACGAACTGCTGACCCTGCTCGCCGCGGGCCACGAGACAACCGCCACCACGTTGTCCTGGACGGTCGAGCGGCTGCGCAGGCATCCGGCACTGTTGGACCGGCTCGAGCACGATGACGGCGCGCTGCGCCAAGCCGTCATCTGGGAAGTGCAACGCACCCGGCCGGTGGTGGAGATCACCGCCCGCATCGCCGATACCCGAATCAGGTTGGGGGACTGGGTGCTTCCGAAGGGCACCGCCATCATCCCCAGCTTCGGTCTGTCTCATCGGTCGGCGGCCAACTTCGACAACCCGGCGGTGTTCGACCCGGATCGGTTCCTCGGATCCAATCCCTACAACTACGCCTGGATCCCCTATGGCGGCGGTGTGCGGCGCTGTATCGGCGCGGCGTTCGCCAACATGGAGATGATGGTGACCCTGCGGATCTTGTTGCAGGACTTCACTTTCGGTACCACCACGGCAGCCGGGGAACACCAACGTTCCCGCGGTGTCGCGGTCGCCCCCGGCAACGGTGGCCGCGCCGTCGTGTTCCGCCGCCGGCCACACACTGCGACAACCCAAGAGGAGCACCGTGAGCAAGTCCACGCGTAGAACCATCAGCGGCCGCACCGTCGTCATCAGCGGCGCGGCCTCCGGCATCGGACGGGCGCTCGCGCAGCGCCTCTCGGCGCACAGTTGCCCGGTGGCGATCTCCGATATCGACGAGGCAGGCCTCAAGGAGACCGAGGCGTCGTTGCCGGGACCCGTGCTACGTAGGGTGCTCGACGTCGCCGACGCGCAGGCGCAGCGCGACTTCGCGGCCGAGGTCGCCGGGTGGACGCCGGCGCCGATCGGCGCGGTGTTCAACAACGCAGGCGTCGCGGTGTCCTCCAGTGTGCTCGACGCCGACCCCGACGATGACAATTGGTTGTGGGACATCAACTTCCACGGCGTGGTCAACGGCACCCGGGCCTTCCTGCCCACCTTGGTCCGCCAAGACAGCGGGGTCATCGTGAACACGTCGAGCGTGTTCGGTCTGGCCGGTATGCCCAACCAGAGCGCCTATTGTTCGGCGAAGTTCGCGGTGCGCGGTTTCACCGACGCGCTGCGTCAGGAGCTGCGTGGCACCGGAGTGTCGGCGGTGAATGTGCACCCGGGCGGAATCAACACCAACATCGTGCGCAACGCGCGGTTCCGCAAGGACCCCGACGGGCGGGGCCGCACGCACGACCAGATGGTGGACGAGTTCGCGGCGCTCACGATGACCGAGCCCGACAAGGCGGCGGCCGTCATCCACCGCGGCGTGGAGGCCGGCAAGGCGCGCGTCCTGGTGGGGCCGGATGCGTACGTATTCGACACGCTCACCCGAGTCGCGCCGACCCACTACTACGACGTCATGAGCCGGGTGGAATCGGTGCTGCGCCGCCGCGCGCGCCGCTGACCACTCACGCCGTGGCGCGGGCCCGATCGAGGATCACCGGGTCGTGCGCGTTGACGATCAGCAGGTCGGTCTCCTGGCGCCCGGCCAGCTCGGCCAGCCGGGCATGGTTGTCCTTCAAGGCTTTCCGGTCGAAGGGCACCGATTTCTCGAAGCGAGACAGTATCTTCGGCACTGCGGTGCCCTCGATGGTTCCGTGGTGATAGAAGGCGTCACCGGCGTGCAGTACCCACCGGTGCCCGGCGTCGACGGCCACACAGGCGTGGCCACGGGTGTGCCCGGGCAGCGAGACCAGGACGATGCCATCGAACAACTCCTTGGCGGCGGCGAATCCGCGCCAGGCCTCCCCATCGGGGTTGTGCTCGACCAAGAGCGGGCCATGCGACCACTGCGCCTTCTGGTACCGGACGCGCTCGCGTGGAGACGGAGCGTGCACCGCTCCGCGCGCTTCGGCGACAGTGGTGTGGATCCGGGCGTGCGGGAAGTCGGCGATCCCTCCGATGTGGTCGGAATCGAAGTGGGTGACCACGATGTGGCGCACGTCGTCGGCGCGATAGCCCAGTTCCTGGATCTGGTGCAGGGCAGTCTCGGTGCGTGACAACACGGGCCGGGTGACGCGCCGGACGGGGCCGAGCCGGCGCCGTGGGTCGGCGCAGTCTCCGGAGCCGAAGCCCGAATCCACCAGCACCAGACCGTCGTCGGCTTCGGCCAGCAGTACGTGGCACACCAGGGGATAGGTCGGCACCCGCATGCTGCCGCAGTTGAGATGGTGGACCTTCACGGTGGGCTCCCTCTGGTGGTCTGCGGCGAGGTGTCAAAGACACCACTTTGTCACGCTGAAGTGACCGGCTAGCACTGCGGTACGTTGAAATGATGGTTCGGCCAGCCCAAACGGCGCGAAGTGAGCGCACCCGCGACGCGCTGCGGCAGGCCGCCCTGGTGCGCTTTCTGGCGCAGGGGGTCGAGGAGACCTCCGCCGAGCAGATCGCCGCCGACGCCGGGGTGTCGTTGCGAACGTTCTACCGCCATTTCTCGTCCAAGCACGATCTGCTGTTCTTCGACTACGACGCCGGCCTGGAATGGTTCCGGTCTGCCCTGGCCGAGCGGTCCTCGGGCGAATCGATCGTGGAGTCGGTGCACTCTGCCATCTTGGCTTCGCCGTACGACGTCGAGGCGGTCACCAAGATCGCCGCGCTGCGCGCCGAGGAACTGGAGCCCGGCCGGATAGTGCGCCACATCCGCCAGGTGGAGGCCGATTTCGCCGAGGTGGTCGAGGAGCACCTGCGCCGCGACTACCCGCCGCGTCCCGGCGTCGACGCATGGCTGCGGGTGACCGTGGCGGCACGGTGTATCGCGGCGGCGGTGTTCGGCGCCATGGAGGTCTGGATGCTGGGTGAGCGGTCCCTACCCGAATTGGCCCGGCTGACCCGCAACGCGCTGAACTCCCTGGAGACCGGCATCCTGCCGACCTAGTTTTGTCAATATTGACAAAACATCCGACTGCTGCGAGCCTCGATTGATGTCGGACTTCGATGCCATCGTCATCGGGGCGGGCCACAACGGCCTGGCTGCCGCCGCCCTGCTGCAACGCGCCGGATTGCGCACGCTGTGTCTGGATTCCAAGCTCTACGCCGGAGGGATGGCGTCCACCGTCGAACTCTTCGACGGCTACAGATTCGAGATCGCCGGCTCGCTGCAATTCCCGACCTCGGCGGTGGTCAGCGCGGAGCTCGGCCTCGACGAGTTGGCTTGCGTCGACGTGGACGTCATGTCGGTGTCCCTGCGGGGGATCGGCGACGATCCGGTGGTCTACTACACCGACCCGATGAAGCTGCTCACCCACCTCAACGAGGTGCACGGCGCCGAGGCGGTCAACGGGATGGCCGGGCTGATGGCCTGGAGTCAGGCGCCGACCCGGGCCCTCGGCCGCTTCGAGGCCGGCCGGCCGCCCCGCACCTTGGATGAGATGTATGCCTGCGCCACAAATGAATTCGAGCGAGCCGCGATCAGCGACATGTTGTTCGGTTCCGTCACCGACGTGCTGGACCACTACCTCCCGGACGGCGAGAAGCACGGCGCGCTGCGCGGCATGCTGGCCTTCCTGGCGGTCAACACCACCTTCCGCGGTCCGGCCACCCCCGGAAGCGCCGCCGCGCTGGCTTTCGGCCTGGCGGTCCCCGACGAGAACGCCGTCCTGATGAAGAAGCTGCGCGGCGGGATCGGCACGCTCACCGCACATCTGGGACGCAGGCTCACCGAGGCCGGCGGCGAACTCCGGTTGCGGGCCAAGGTCGAAGAGATCCTGGTCGACGCCGGACGGGTCACCGGGGTGCGAATGGAGGACGGATCCACCGTCACCGCGCCCGTCGTCGTCTCCGGCGTCGCACCGGATCTGACCGTCAACGGGCTGATCGACCCCGGCGCGATACCCGCCGACATCCGGGAGCGCTTCGCGCGCATCGACCACCGCGGCAGCTATCTGCAGATGCACTTCGCACTGGACGGTGTCCCCACCTTCGCCGAACCGTACGGGGCCCTCAATGATCCCGAGATGCAAGCGGCCATCGGCCTTTTCAGCACGCCGGAGGAACTGCAACAGCAATGGGAGGACTGCCGGCGCGGCATCGTGCCTGCCGATCCGGCCATCGCCATGCAGATGCCGTCGGTACATGATCCCGACCTCGCCCCGCCCGGTAAGCACGCGGTGTCGGCGTTCTCGCTGTGGTTCCCCATCCAAGAAGGCACGGCGGGGGCGTCCTACGGGCAGATGAAAGCCGAGATGGGGCAACGCGTCATCGACAAGATCACCAGGATCGCTCCGGATTTCGAGAAACTCATCACCCGGCACACCACGTTCACCCCGCGGCACATGGGCACCATGTTCGGCGCGCCCGGCGGCGATTACTGCCACGGACTCATCCACCCCGAGCAGATGGGTCCCAACCGGCCCGGCGCGCGGGGCTATGCCGACCAGCCGATTCCGATCGACGGGCTCTACCTCGGCAGCGCGGGCTGCCACGGTGGGCCGGGTATCACCTTCATCCCGGGCTACAACGCGGCCCAGGCGGTCCTGGCCTAGCGATTCTGCAGCTGGTCCATCCAGTCCTTGGGTACCCGCGCACGGGGACCGGGCACCGTCTGGTCGGCCGGGTGGCATTGTGGCTCAGCCAGTTCCGGGCCGTCGTAGTATTGGTTCGTGTCGTAGTTCCAGAACCAGTCCTCATCCGGCTCGAAGCTGCGGATGACGGGATGGCCGGTGCTGCGCCAATGCGCCTGAGCGTGGCGGGACAGCGAATCATCGCAGCAGCCGATGTGTCCACACGCCGCGCAGCGGCGCAGGTGCACCCACCAGCCGCCGGCCTCGTCGCACTCCAGGCAACCGGTACCGCTGGGGGACGCACTCGGGTCGACTGCCGGCTCGGAAGAGGTCATGGCACGAGCTTACTGCGCGGCAAGCGTTTTCATCGACGAGATGAAATCAGGCTGAGCAAAATTGTTCCCGTCATACCCACCAGCAAAATCCGATATTGACGTCGACGTTCCCGCGAGTACTGCTTTTGACAGCTAACTTCAGTGGCCTTAACGTCCGCGCGATGACCGCTCGGCCCGTTTCGGGACAACTCGGCAAGTCCATGGACGCCGTGGGCGAGTTCGTCGTGCTGTCCGCCGAGACGTTCACCCACATGTTCCGGCGGCCGTTCGCCTGGCGGGAACTGTTCGAACAGATCGCGTTCGTCGCCCGGGTGTCCATCTTTCCGACCATCATGCTGTCCATCCCGTACACCGTGCTGATCGTCTTCACCCTCAACATCGTGCTGCTGGAGATCGGTGCCGGCGATCTCTCCGGAGCGGGGGCCGCACTGGCCTCGGTCACCCAGGTGGGCCCCGTCGTCACCGCCATCGTCGTCTCCGGTGCCGGCGCCACCGCCATGTGCGCGGACCTCGGCGCCCGCACCATCCGTGAAGAGATCGACGCCATGAAGGTCATCGGTGTCAATCCCGTTCAGGCACTGGTGGTTCCGCGAGTCATCGCCGCCACCTTCGTGGCGCTGATGCTGTACTCCGTGGTCGCCGTCGTCGGCCTGACGGGCAGTTACATCTTCGTCGTGTACGTCCAGCACGTCACCCCCGGCGCCTTCGTCGCGGGCCTCACCCTGTTGACCGGGCTGCCGCAGGTGGTCGTGTCACTGGTGAAGGCTCTGCTGTTCGGCCTGTCGGCCGGCCTGATCGCCTGCTACAAGGGCCTTTCCGTGGGCGGCGGACCCACCGGCGTGGGCAACGCGGTCAACGAGACGGTGGTGTTCGCCTTCATGGCGTTGTTCCTGATCAACATCCTGGCCACCGCGCTCGGCGTGAAGGTGGCACCGTGATGGCCGACTCGACAGCCACCCGACGGACCGTCACCGACCGGCTGCGGGGGATCGGCGAACAGACCGCGTTCTACGGCCAATCCCTGGCCTACATCGGCGACGCCATCCGGCGCTACCCGGGTGAGGTGCTGCGGCTGATCGCCGTGATGGGCCTGGGCACGGGTGCGCTGGCCGTCATCGGCGGCACCGTCGTCATCATCGGCTTCCTCACCTTGTCCACCGGGGCGCTGATCGCGGTCCAGGGCTACAACACGCTGTCCAATGTCGGTATCGAGGCGCTCACGGGCTTCCTTTCGGCCTTCCTCAACGTCCGGTTCATCGCCCCTGCCACCGCCGGCGTCGCCCTGGCGGCCACCATCGGTGCCGGCGCCACCGCGCAACTGGGTGCGATGCGGATCAACGAGGAGATCGACGCGCTGGAGGTGATGGGCATCCGGGCCATCACCTACCTCGTGTCGACCCGCATCGTGGCCGGCGTCGTGGTCGTCATCCCGCTGTACACGGTGGCCGTGCTGATGTCGTTCCTGGCCACCCAGTTCGGTACCACCGTCATCTACGGCCAGTCCAATGGTGTCTACCAGCACTACTTTTCGACGTTCCTGCGGCCGATGGACCTGGTGTGGTCGTTCATCGCCGCCCTGTCGATGGCGGCCGCGGTGATGGTGGTGCACACCTACTACGGGTTCACCGCCACCGGCGGGCCGGCCGGCGTGGGGGAGGCCGTCGGCCGCGCGGTGCGCACCTCGGTGACGGCGACGGTCTTCGTGCTGCTGACCATCACGCTGTCGGTATACGGACAGTCCGGCAACTTCCACCTGTCGGGCTGACAGGCATGACCGACAGCGCCCGCCGCGCGAAGATCGACCCGATCTGGTACGCGCCCGTCCTTTTCGTCGTGATCGGCGCGTTGATCGCGTTGACCGCCGTGCTGTTCAACGGGACGCTGCGCTCCTTTGTCCCGGTCACGTTGATCTCCGACCGCGCTGGTCTGGTCATGGAGAACGGTGCCAAGGTCAAACTGCGCGGCGTGCAGGTGGGCGAGGTCGGTGCGATCGGCACCCATGACGGGCTGGCCTCGTTGAACCTCAAACTCGACCCCGGACCGTTCCGGTACCTGCCCGGCAATATCGAGGCAGAGATCAAGTCCAGCACCGCGTTCGGCGCCAAATACGTCGACCTCGTCGTGCCCGCCGCCGGGCCCAGTCCCGAGTCCCTGAAGCCGGGTGCTGTGCTGCAGTCCCGCAACGTCACCGTCGAGGTCAACACGGTGTTCGAGAACCTGCAGTCGGTGGTACATGCCATCGACCCGGCCAAGTTGAACTCCGTGCTGTCCGCCGTCGCGGAATCATTGCGCGGCAAAGGCGATCGCATCGGCGAGGCCATCACCTCGGCGAACAACCTACTGCTCACCGTGAATCCGCGGATGCCGACGATCCAGCGGGACTGGCAGCTGTTCGGCCAGACGACGGCCGCCTATTCCGATGCCGCACAGGACATCCTGTCGATACTCGACTCGGCGGCCACCGTCGGAACCACCATCACCACCCACGCGCAAGCCCTGGACGCCGTGCTGTTGTCCGCGATCGGTTTCGCCCAGTCCGGCGTCGACGTGATCGGCGGGAACGAGACGAACCTGGTGCGCGCCATGAACATCCTGGACCCGACCACCAGCCTGCTGCTGAAATATTCGCCCACCTACACCTGCCTGTTCCAGGGCGCGCAGTGGTTCCTGGAGCACGGGGGCCGGGATGCCATGGGCGGCAACGGAAAATCCGTCATCATGGATGCCGCGATGCTCGCCGGCGACGACCCGTACCGCTTCCCCGACAACCTGCCCGTCGTCAACGCCAAGGGTGGGCCCGGCGGTAGACCGAGCTGCGGATCGCTGCCCGACGTCACCAAGAACTTCCCGGTCAAGGCCCTGGTCACCGACACCGGCTTCGGTACCGGGCCGGACATCCGCACCAACCCCGGTATCGGGTTCCCCGGCTGGGCCAACTATCTGCCGGTCACCCGCGCCGTGCCGGAACCGCCCAGCATCCGCTACAACGGACCGCCCGCGCCCGGACCGTTCCCGCCGCAGTTCGCACCGGGTCCGCCGCCGCCACCCGACCCGGCGCCCCCGTTCCCACCCGACCACCCTGTGCCCCTCCCGCCCGACCACCCGGCCCCCTAGGACGACCTCATGCGACGAAAGAGCATCACCGGCACGGTGGTGCGGGTGGCGCTGTTCACCGCCATGTGCCTGGTCTTCCTGTTCGCTCTGGTGACGGTGTTCGGACAGTTCCGGTTCGACTCGCGCGCCACCTTCCACGCCGTGTTCACCAACGTGTCCGGACTCAAAGAAGGCAACTTCGTCCGCATCGCCGGCGTCGAGGTCGGCAAGGTCGGCACCATGACCTTGCAGAAGGACGGCACGGTGCATGTCGACTTCGCCATCGACCGCAATCTCGCCCTCACCGAAGGCACCACGGCGGCGGTGCGGTACGAAAACCTGATCGGTGACCGGTATCTGGCCCTTGAGGAGGGAGCGGGATCGGTGCACCGGTTGCTTCCGGGCGAAACCATCCCGAAGGAACGCACGTCGCCCGCGCTGGATGTGGACGCGCTGATCGGTGGCTTCCGCCCGCTGTTCCGGGCGCTGGACCCCGACCAGGTCAACGCGCTGTCCGGTGAACTTCTGCAGGTGTTCCAGGGGCAGGGCGGCACCATCTCCTCGGTGCTGGCCCAGACGTCGGCGCTGACCACCACACTGGCGGGCCGTGACCAACTCATCGGCCAGGTGATCACCAACCTGAACACCGTGTTGGGCACCTTCGCCGAGCGCGACGAGCAGTTCTCGACGGGACTGGACAAACTCTCGGAACTGGTCCAGGGGCTGTCGGACCGCCGCACCGACATCGCACACGGTGTGGCGCACATCAGCGCGGCGGCGGCGACCGTCGCCGATCTGCTCACCGACATGCGTCCGCCTCTGAAAGAGGCCGTGGTGCAATCGGATCGGACGGCTGGGCAAATCGAGGCGGACCATGCCTACGTCGACGACTTGGTCAAGACGCTGCCCGACGCATACCAGAT
>JAHFVC010000537.1 GCA_023264765.1 Mycobacterium sp.
AAGACACCGTACCGGCGCGACCCGTCGGCCAATCGTGGCTACTCGCCGCCCAAGAGCGAGTCGCTGAGCATGAGCCTGGGGGTGACCACGAATCAGATGAACGACTACTACGAGGCCTACACCGTCGGTGCCGAAGCGGCCTCCTTCCCGGGGTTGGACCTGCCGGAGCAGGGCTACGCGCCCAACAACTGGCCCGACGAGGCCCCGGCCTTCCGGCCTCGCGTCGAAGAGTATTTCGCGCAGGCACAGCGACTGGCCCGCACCCTGATGACGGCCGTCACCGATGCGCTCGCGCTGCCGGCGCACTATTTCGACGCGATGATCGACCATTCCATCGAGGTGCTCAAGATGAACAATTTCGCACTGCCGGAGGGAGGTTCGGAGATCGCCGGGGAACTCCAGGGGATGGGGGCGCACACCGATTTCGGCATCCTCACCATCCTGTGGGCCGACCAGGTGCCCGGGCTGCAGGTGCTCGACCGGGCCGGTGTGTGGCATGACGTGCAACCGGCCGACGGTGCGCTGCTCATCAACCTCGGCGACGCGATGGCCCGCTGGACCAACGACCGGTGGATGTCCACCGTGCACCGCGTCGACCCGCCGGTGATCGACGGTCGTATCCAGCGGCGGCGGTCCGCGGCCTTTTTCTTCGACGGCAATCACGACGCGGTACTCGAAGCGCTGCCCGGCACGCTGGCCGACGGCGAAGTCGGCTATCCGCCGATTACCGTTGCCGAGAACATCGCGATGAAGGTGGCGGGACTGCGCACCGGAGTCGCGCCGAAGGCGGACCTGCGCGAGGCGGCGCGGGTGAAGGAGGCCAGTCTGTGACGGTATCGGACGGCACGCTGCTCACCGAGTCCGTGCACGATTCGCTGCAGGAGCTGATCTTCAGCGGCGAGCTGGCGCCCGGCAGCCCGCTGTCGGTACCCGCACTCGCAGCCCGGCTCAACGTGTCCCGCACCCCGGTGCGGGAAGCGGTACAACAGCTCATCTACGAGGGCCTGGCGACGCACACCCGCAACGCCGGGGCGCGGGTGACACTGCTGGACGACGACGCCGTCAAGGCCGTGTTCGAGGTGCGCGAGGTGCTCGACGGGCTGGCCGCGCACAACGCGACCCTGATCGCCACCCGCGCCACCGTCGCACAACTGCGCAAGATGGTGCAGGTACAGCGCGAACTGCTGGACGGCGCGCCGGACCGGCACCGCGACGCCCGGCTCGATCTGCAGTTGCACACCTTGATCCGGGACACCTCCGGTAACCGCCCACTGTGCGACGCGCTGTCCCGCCTCGACGGGCAGTCGCACCTGTACCGGTCCGACATGTGGACCACCGAACTCAATCGCAGGCTGGCCGTCGGCGAGCACGATCGTATCGTCGCCGCCATCGAGGCAGGCGACGCCGAGGGTGCCCGCTCGGCGGCGTGCGCCCATGTCGCCGGCCTGTACGTGCGGACCCGGCGGGTGTGAGCGTGCTGCTGACTTCGGCCACCCTGGCCGACGGCTCGGTGGTCGATGTCCGAATCGAGAACGGTGTCGTCACCTCCGTCTCGCCGGCCACCCCGGACACGGGTGCGGGAAGCTCCCTGGACACCCACGTCGATCTGCGCGGTTATCTGCTGATCACCGCTCCCGCCGAACCGCACGCCCACCTGGACAAGGCGCTGTCATGGGACGCGTTGCGGCCCGAGCTCGGTGACCTGCATGATGCGATCGCCACCTGGAAGGAGGGCTCGCTGCGGTTCGACGAAGAGTCGTTCCGGGTGCGGGCGCGCACCGCGGCATTGGCCCTGCTGCGCAACGGCACCACCGCCGTGCGCACCCACGTCGACATCCTGGCGGGCGACGATCCGCTGCGCGGCATCCGCGCCGTGGACGCGGTGCGCCGCGAGCTACGCGGGGTGATGGACATCGAGATCGTGGCCCTGGTCAAGGCGTACTCACAGGTGGAACTCCTGCACGCGGCACTCGACTCGGGAGCCGACCTGGTGGGTGGCTCACCACACAACGCCCCCGACCCGCACGCGGAGTTGGATCGGCTGCTCGGCGCCGCCGAACGGCGCGGCGTGGGCGCGGATCTCCACACCGATGAGTTCCTGTTCGGCGATCACCACACCATCGCCGACTATGCGGAACGGGCTGGGAAGTGGCCGGCGGGGCGGATCCGCACCGCGAGTCATTGCACCCGGCTCGGCACGATGTCCGCCGGTGAGCTCGATGGCTTGTTGCCCCGGATCGCCGCGGCCCGCCTCGGTGTGGTCGCCAACCCGATCACCAACCTCTATCTGCAAGGCCGCGGTGTCGCGGCCGCACCGCGCGGTATCACCGCGATCGCACCGCTGCTCGCAGCCGGGGTGCGAGTCGCGGCGGGCGCCGACAACGTCCGCGACCCGTTCAACCCGCTCGGGCGCAGCGACGCCCTGGAAACCGCGATGCTGACCGTGATCGCGGGCCACGTGCACCCCGACACCGCCTTGGCGATGGTCACCGACGAGGCGCGTGCGGTACTCGGGTTGCCCGGCGCCGGACCTCGTGTCGGCGCTCGCGCCGAACTGCTCGCGGTGCGGGGGACCGGCGTGGCCGATGTGATCGCCAACGCCCCGGCCGACCGCATCGTGATCCACAACGGCGCGGTGGTGTCCCACAGCGAGACGCACACGTGGCTGGCGGTCTAGACCTCGAGGCCGTGCGTCCGTAACGCCGCGATCAGCCCGTCCGGCCGCTGCGCGGTGGGCAGTGGGTCCACCAGGGCGAAGGCGCAGCCCAGTGCACGCGCACCGCCGTCGGCCTCCTCGCTGTCGCCGACCATCAGAGCATCGGCGGCATCGACCCCGAGCCGGGTCAGCGCGGTCGCGAAGATCGCGGGGTCCGGCTTGATCGCGCCCACCTCGAAGCTGAGCACGTACTCGTCGGCGGCGGTGCCCGCGGCCGCGAACGCCGGGCGCAGGTCGAAGGCGATGTTGGACACCACCGCCGTCTTGATGCCGGCGGCGCGCAGCCCGTTCAGCGTCGCCGCGGCGTCGGGGTAGGGCGTCCAGGACGCGGGATCGACGAGCTTGGGATACAGCGCTGCGGCGTCGTCGCCGGTGAGCCCGGATTCCCGCAGCACGTGCAGATAGGCCTCGCGGTGCAGGTGCGGTTCCAGGTCGCGGTTGGCCCAGTTGTGCTGCTGCTCTTGGG
>JAHFVC010000581.1 GCA_023264765.1 Mycobacterium sp.
CGATCGGTGGCTGCCAGCGCCGCGCCGATGGCCTGGTTGACCACCGACGGAAAACTGACGTTCGTCGACAGCGGGGGCAGCTTGGCGAACGGATCGAACGTGGTGTTGGCGACGGTCTGGGCGAGATAGTTGGTCTGCACGGCGACGTCGCGCATCCACATTTCGAGGTACTGGCCCTCTTTGATGCCGATGGGGATGGTGTTGAACCCGAGGAAGTTGGTGGCGTGCAGGGTGGCGGTGGTGACCCGGTTCTCCACGATCTCGGCCATCTGCGCCATCGTCGTGTAGGCCTCGGCGAAGGACGCGGCCTGGGCGGCGGTGCGCGCGCCGGAGGTGATGATCTGGGCCTGCAGGAGCCGGCAGATGATGATGAACCGCATCAGGGTGGCCTGCATCATCTGGGCGGCGGGGCCTTGCCAGGACGCGGAGAGGTAGGCACTCATGGCGGTTAGTCGGTCGATGGAGATCTCGTAGGCGACCGCTGCGGCGGTGAATTCCGCTGATGCCGCGGTCATCGGGGCAGCACCGGCCCCGGACATGAGACGTCCGGTGATCACTTCAGGAGGTCCAAACACAGCTTTCCTCCCCTCCGTCGTGGTGCAACGCCGTCGTGGGAGCGGGCATGGTGCCCTCTCCGCGGAGCTGCACGCCCGCCGTCATGGTCTGGTTTGCGCCCTCAGCTACAGGAACTGCGTGCTGTTGGCTGCGTCGACTGTGGTGTAGCTGGCGTCGGTGATGGCCAGGGTGCCGGCGTACCGCGCCAGCTCCAGGAAGCCGAGATGCGCGGTGCCGAGCAGGTCGGCGGCGTGGGCACTGGTATTGGCGGTGGCCAGCGCGGACGCCTCATCGGTTCCCGCGGGCGCGGGCGCCATGATGACGGGGGCCCCTCCGTCGATGACGCCGGCGGTTGCGGCGGCGTTGCTCACGACGTCAGCCACGCTGGCCATCATGACCGGTGACGAAACATTGGTGATCACTAGCAAACCTCACTTCCCCGGTGCCGTGAAAGGCGCTTTCGCGGCAATGTTACCTGTGATGGTAAATCTCCCCAACAGCATACCGCCACCGTTGGGGGGTGGTGTCGCACTTTTTCCTGCTCGGGGGCTTGCGGTCGCTGACGCATCAGTCCCCCAGATTGTCGTCGTCGCTGTAGCGGATTCCCGACCAGGCGCTTTGGATGCGGCCCTTGCGCGCTAAGGCGGTCTCTAGGTAGCGGGCTCGGCCGGGGATGCCGAAGTTCTCGAACTTGTGCTCGCCGATCTGTCCGTCGAACTTCTGGCCGGAGAGCATCACGGTCGGGGCGGCATCGTTGATCAGGCGCTTGAGGATCGGGTCCCGGTTGACTCCCATGAAGAACTCCTCGGCCGCTCGTGCGATCACGAAGTGCCAGCCTTGAGCCAGTGGCTCGTTTTCCACCTGGGGCAGCATCTTGAAGATTTTCGGCGTCTCGGCGAGGTTCCGGGTGTTGGCGAACAGGTGGTAGTCGTCGGCGATCACGAAGATCTCCGGCCCGCTCCACCATGACCGGGCCGCCCGCGTCTCGGCGTCGATGTTCGGTGGCAGCTCGCGCCCTGAGATGTCGTAGCGCTCCCAGAGCTTGGACACCGCGGCGATCAGTTCGTCTTCGTTGGTGACGTACGCGAACAGATTGTTGTCGCGGATCTTGCCCAGGTGGCGCCGGCGCGGGTCGATGAAGATCACCGCGGCCTCGTCCACCCCTCCGGGGAACCGGCGGGTGAGGCTGTCGTAGAACGAGCCGACCAGTTCACTCTTGCCGGACTTGGCGCTGCCGACGATCAGCAGGTGCGGCTCGCGCCACATCTCGGCGTAGGCCGGGGTGAGCCGTTCCTCCTGGATACCGAAGGCGATGCGCAGATTACGGCGCGGATCCCACCGGCCACCGTTCTGCTCGATCGACTTCTGGTCGGCCTCGATGACCATGGCTGCGAGCTGCTCGTGGGTCAACGACGTCGGCAGGGTGCGCAGCCGTTCGGCCGAGCTGGTGGCGAACTGCTCGGCGATCTGGCGGACCAGGGCGGTCATGCCCTCGGTGACGGTGGTGCGCTCGCCGATCCCGTCGATGCGCGGCAGCGCCACCAACCCGTACAGCTCCGACCCTGCGACCATGACGTGGCCGGGTTCCTTGCGCCGCTTCTTAGACAGCGCATTGCTGATGCGCGAGAACTCCGTATCGGAGTGCAGCTCGACGATTCCCTTCATGTGGGGTTCGATGCCGCGCATCTCCACCACGCGCGCCGTCGACAGGACCAGGTGCACGCCGTAGTTGAGGGCACCCACGATCAGCGACTCGATCTCGCTGCCGCGGAACTGCAGCACCTGCCCTTCGGCCACAGCCGCGTCCCACCCGTCGATCATGATGTAGACGTCGCCGTAGCGGTCATCGCGCAGCAGCGGGTAGTCGGGGTTGGTGCGCAGCTTGCGGTAGTCGGCCATGGTGCCGATCTTGTGGTCACGGAAGATCCGCTCACGGTCGCTGATCAGTGTCCGCACCTGGGCGATCATGCGGTTGATCGCATCGGGATCAGACCGGCTGGCCACGCCGCCCACATGCGGCAGATCGGCCAGCGGGCCCAGGCCGCCGCCGGCGTAGTCGACCAGGTACATCTGCACCTGCTCGGGGGTGTTGTGCAGGGCCAGCGAGCAGGCCAGCGTCTTGATGGCCGTGGACTTGCCGGACTGCGCGCCACCGATGATGAGGATGTTCTGGTCGGTGGTGTCCAAGCTCCACAGCGGCTGCGCGTGCTTGGCGGGGTCGTCAAACAGACCCATCGGCACCTTCAGCTTGGGCAGCGCGGTGTTGGCCGGCACCGCCCAGTGCTGCAGGTCCGGCTCGACCTGATCGAGGGTCTTGACCTCCAGCGGGGGCAGCCACATCCGGTAGGCCGGCGCGGCGTCGGCCGCGCGGAGCCGCTCGACGACGGTGGTGAAGATCGTCGGGGCGTTCTCGAGTTCCTCTTCGGTGCGCTCGGGCTCGCTGACCACCTCGGCGGCGTTGGCCGGATCCTTGGGCAGCGGCGCCTCGATCGCGGTGAACGCCTGTGGGCCGACGAATCCGCCGTCCTCGGCACGTGTTTGGGCACGTTCGACGATCACTTCCGAGGCCGGAGGGAAGTAGGCGGCGCCGGTGAACCCGGCGTAGAACTGGGTCAGCTCACCGGCACGATCACCGGCGCTGCCCAGCAGAATGCCGTGCCCGGGGGTACCCGGCAGGCGATAGGCGGCATCGGAGCTGTCGAGCAGGGCCCGCGATTCCTGGGCGGTCTGGGTCTTCAGACCGATCTTGTAGCCGATGTTGGATTCCAGGCCGCTCGTACGCCCGGAGATGTCGAGGTTCTGCGACGCGAACAGCAGATAGATACCCAGCGACCGTCCCACGCGGCCGATGCGCTTGAACAGGTCACCGTATTCGGGGTACTCGGCGAGCAGCTCGGCGAACTCGTCGATGATGACGAACAGCGACGGCAGCGGCGGCAGGTCCACACCGCGTTCGCGCAGCTGCTCGTAGTCGCGAATGTCCTTGACGTCGTAGCGGTTACTCAGCTCGTCGGCGTTGCGCAGGACCTGGAAGCGCCGCGCGATCTCGCCCTCGATCATCTCGCTCATACGGGTGACCAGGTGGGCTTCTTGCTCCATGTTGGTGATGACCGCGCTGACATGCGGCAGATCACCCATACCCAGGAACGTCGGACCGCCCTTGAAGTCGACGAGCAGCATGTTGAGCATGTCTGGGGAGTGCGAGACGCACCCGTTGATCACCAGGTTGCGCAGGAACTCCGACTTACCCGAGCCGGTCGTTCCCAGCAGCTGCCCGTGCGGGCCGGTGCCACCGTCGGCGGCCTGTTTGAGGTCGAGGTCCAGGCGGTCGCCGTTGGAGAGGAATCCGACGGGGATCCGCAGGCGCCGCTTGTCGCCGTAGCGGCTGATCGCGCTCCAGGTGTCCATCGCATCCAGCGCGCCGGGATCGCGGACACGCATCAGCGTGCCCCAGTCCCGGCCGCGCTCGGACTGCTTGGCCTGACGTCCCAGGCTGGTCAGCGACGCCACCTCGTACTTGGCGAGCTGGCGCGCCATGGTGCGTGCATCGGTCAGCGAGATCTGGTCGGCGACGGCCACTTTGGTGGGCTCGGCCAGGGGCTTGTCGGCCTCGGTGCGCCACACCGTGCGGTCGGCGTCGCAGCGCAACACGATCCCTTCCCGCGACGTCAACGCGTCCTCGGGCGGGTTGACCATCAGCCATGTCACGCCGGCGCGCGGCTCGATCACCGAGTCGATGAGCTTGTCTGTGACAGCGGAGTCCACCACCACCAGCACGTGCCGGTACTTGTCGTTAGTGAACTCGACGTGCGGGTCGAAGTTCATCATGAAGTCGATGACCTTGGCGGGGTCGTCCTCGTCCTCGCCGCCGACGTCTGCGGTCAGTGTCGACCAGTCCGAGTACATCATTCGGGCACTGCCGAGCCGGTCGAGCTTGGAGGGATGCTGGGTGTGGGGCAGCCACTTCATCCACGACCACTGCGGTCCATCCGGGTCGTCGGTGAGCACGATCATCGCCAGGTTGTCGGGCCCATGGGTGATCGCGGCGTGCAGCAGCATCGCCCGCAGCATCCCCAACGAGACCTCCCGGTCGCCGGAGAACCCGATGACCGGGAACCGGGCGGTCGCCAACGCCAGCGGCATCGACGACACCGTGGAGTGGTGGCGCAGGAATCGGACGGTCTGCACCCACCCGACCGGCTCCAGGAACTCCCCCGGCGGCGCCTCAGGAGCGACGATCCGCGCAGCCAGCTCCACCTCACCGAGCCCATAACGCAGCGCGGTGAATCCGTCGTTGGTGGGTGTCACTTCCCACATGCGTTCTGTCCCAATGAGGCTGGGCAGCATCACCGGATCGGGGAAGGCATGTTGCAGACCTTCGTGCATGCTCAGGCCGCGGTCGAACACCTTCTCCCGTGTCACACCCAGCCCGCGCGTCTGGGCCTTGCGGTCCGACAGCAGCTGCGCGCGCGAGGTGCCACCGCCGCCGCTCTGGCCGAACATCATTGTGCCCATGCCCATGAGCATGATCAGCGGGAACATCAGGAACATCGGGTTGAACCGCCCGGTGCGCATCATCATCGCGACCATGCCGGCCAACACCACCACCATCAGCAGCGGCACACCGATGGTGCGCAGCTTCGATACCGGCTCGCCCTCTTCGATCTCCTTGGGCGCAGGGACATTGATCTCGTCACGCGAAATGCGCGGCGGCGCAACCGGTGTGAACGGTCGATTGAAGCTGGTACGCACTAGTTCGCTCCTTTGACGTCCAGGCCGGCGACAGTGGGGTTGGGGGGAACACCGTCGTGACGGATGAGCGCATCCTTCTGCGACAGCGTGGGCCCAGCGGCGAACAGCGAGACCACCACCCACGGCGCCGGTACCGGGTAGTGCAGTTTCAACGCGGTCAGGGTGACGTCGCCGGATTGCTGATCGGAGGTGTCCAGGCCGAACCGCACCCCGTTGTCGGCGACCCAGAAGTACGACTCACGCAGCCGGGAATCGGTTGCCGCGCTGGTGACCTGAACGAATCGACCGGTCGTGGTCGGCATGTACACCTGATCGGCGGTCATGCCTTCCGAGGTCGCCGCCGACACCATCGGGACCAGCGCCTTGACCTGCTCGGGGGCCAACGGCAGGGTCCGCCCGGTGATCACCTCGGTTCGCGAGGTGGGCTCATCCCCGAAGTGCGACCACGACCAGCAGGTCACCGGCTCGTTGTCGGCGTCGACGAGGGTCACGGTGTCCTTGGGGTAGAACGACACCGCCAACTGCGTGGACTTCGGGAATGCCGCGAGGTCGTCGGGACCGACCTCGACGGGCTCGGTGCCGACCTGGGGGTTGGCGGCCCGGATCATGGTCGCCGCGGTCAGGCTGACCTCCTGCACGCCATCGGTGAGCGTGGCGTAGTAGGTCTTCTGCCCGCCCAGGTCCCGAGCGCTCAGGATCGTGCCCACGGTCAACGGCTTGTCCCCCGCGAACGCCGGCCGCTCGCCCACCCCGGCGATCGCCGGCGCGATCAGCGGCGGCTCGGCGGGGATCGCGTTGAACAGGCCCTGCGAGATCGGCAGCACGAGATCATCGGCGCGCAGACCCAGCGCGTCGGCCACGATGGGGTCGGTGATGTCCACGGTCGAGCGCACGACCACGCCGTCGGGCCGCGAGTAGATCAGCCACGTGCGGTTGTCGTAGCCCACGAGCCGGGCCTGGTTACCGCCCATGGTGGCGGTGTCAGCACCCTTGGTCAGCGGCCCGCCGATGGCAGTCGTCGTGACCGGGGAGCGCGCGGTGGTGGGCAGCCCGGACACCGGGTCCAGCGGCACTGCGGCTCCGGTCATCGTCGTGTCGCACACCGTCCACACCGACCACGGATCTTGTGTGTCGCGAATGTCGTTGGGGGCACCGGTGATACCGACCAGCGATCCCTTTGGATACTTGTCGATCTCGGCGGCACTGGCGCGCACCGGGTTGTCGGGTTGCCCGACGATCAGCCGAGCCGAGGTCAGGTTGGTGACCGGATCCAGTCGGTCCCCGACCCGCACGTAGAGCGCGCCGGTGTCCTTGTTGGCGACAATCTTGGCGTCCTTGACCTGGCCGGCCGGGGAGAACAGCCCCCACACCACCGCGCCGATGCACACCACGACGCCCAGGGCGACACCGAGCACGAGCGGCGATGCCTGCGCACGCTGAGGGTCGTCGATCATGCGGGTGTCGCGGCGCACCAGGGCGTGCTGCAGCCGCCGGTACAGGAACCGCCAGCCACTGACCTGATACTTCGCCGTGAGCCGGAACCCCCGGCGGCGCCGCTGTTCGGGGCCCTCCAGTTCAGCCACGACGATCCTCCCGACTACTCATGGAACGGAACTCCTTGCACGGAGCAGACTTCACGGAACGCCGAGGCCACGTCCTCAGCCTCGATCGTGACGAGCACTTCTTTGACCGACAGGTCGATCTCCGTGCTCGATGAGAGCCGGAAATCCCTGATCTCGGTGGCCTTCTCGGTGACATTGCGCACGAAGCGGGCATTGCCGGCCTTGTCGATACCGGACACCCGGCGAGGGGTGCCGCCGGAGTCCACGTCGTCGACCTGCATCGCCGCCAGCCGCTGCAGGTTGGCCAGCATCAGGTCCTGCGCCTGCGACGAGTACAGCGCCGATTCGGTACTGGCCATCAGGTCGGCGATCTTCACCAGGTCTTCGGGGGTGTAGGAGTCGAAGTGGATGCGGGTGGTAAACCGCGACGCCAGGCCCTCGTTCATGGTGAGGAACCGGTTGATGTCGGCCTCGTAGCCGGCAATCACCGTCACCAGCTTCTTGTTCGGGTCCTCGGTCTTGCGCTCGTTCTCCAGCCGGGCCAGCAGCGTGTCGACGGCCTCCTGCCCGTAGGCGTCGCCGTCGGAGTAGCCCTTCTGGTACAGCGAGTACGCCTCGTCGATGAACAGCAGCCCACCGAGGGCCTTGTCAATCACGGCGTTGGTCTTCTGCGCGGTCTTACCGAGGTACTGGTCCACCAACTGGGGCCGCGAGGCCTCGATCACTTCTGGGCGGGCGATGACACCGAGCCCGAAGAGCAGCTGCGCCAGGATGCGCGCCATCGTGGTCTTACCGGTACCGGGAGGGCCGGTGAAGATGTAGGCCGCGCCGACGTCCTTCTTGGCGATCCCCATCTCGGCACGCTTCTGGTCCATCATCGCCTTGGCTTCCAGCCGGCGGATCTGCTCCTTGACCCCGTGCATGCCGATCTGCTTGTCCAGCAGCGCCATTGCTTCCGCACGCACACCGTCGCGGCGCTTCTCGCGCGCCTCGACCTCCAGTGAGGCCGCCGAGCTGCCCGACTCGGGATCCCAGACATCGCTGCGGGTCGCCAACGATGACGCCGTGACGATCTCGATGACCTTCTCCGGGTCCTCGATCGCTTCCTGCACCTCGGGCGTATTGACCCAGGCCTGCAGTTCCTTGAATGCCGCCATCGCCTCGTCGCGCTGGCCCTGGGCGCGCATGGCGTAGCCGCGGCCGAGCCGCAGCTTGGCGTGGACGTCGTTGGGCAGTCCCGCTGTGGACAGCCCACTTTCGGCATAGCGCTGAGCCTCGGCGGGATTTCCGGTGCCGACCAGCGCCCACACCTTCCACACCAACATGCCAGCGTTGAGGTACTTCACGAACTCCGGGTTGCTCTCCTGGGAGCGCCACTGCTGCTTGCCTTCGAAACTGAGCACATCCGGCCAGCGCCTCGCCAGGCCCAGCAGCCCCAGCCGCACGTAATCGAGCAGGTCCAGATCCAGCGCGGACATGTTCGGCAGGCGGCTTTCGCGGGTGATGACCTCTTCGGCCTTGGCCAGCTGCGGCGGCTGCGCCTCGGCCAGCGCCACCGCGTAGGCCACGGCAACGTGCAGCCGCGTGTGGGTGGGCATCCGCAGCCCGAACGACCCCAACGTCATCGACGTGAACACACTGAGATCGGCAACAGTCATGCCGGCGGTCTTGAGCGCAACCCCGAGGTTGGACACCGATCGGTAGGCGCCGGCGGTGACGTCAGCCGACGTGGACCCGGTGGCCAGCATCCCCAGCCACGCGTCACACATCCCGGGGTCGCGCTCGGCGGCTTGGCGGAACGCCTCGCGCGCCTCATCGGTCTGACTGTTGCGCAGGTACCTCAACCCCAGCGTGAACACGTCGAGTGGTTTCAGTCCGACACCTGCCGTCATCGCTCACCAAGCCTTCTCACCGCAGCGGAACATGCACCCCTCTGGAGTGCAGTTATGCGACGATCCTAGCCGGGGCGGAGGGCGTTAACCGGTGCCGACCGTTGACGAAAATGCGGCCCCCGGCAACGCCGGTGTAGTGGGTGGTCTTGGCTTCCTGGGCGCAGGTTTCCATCAGCGGGCAGCCCTTGCACAGCATCTCGGCCTCGGCGCATGCGATCCGGCACTGCGCTTTCGACGCTCCGGCAGCAAAGACATCTTCGGCGCGGTCTTCCCAGTCCATGACCACGGAGATGTTCTTCTTGCAGTTCGGCACGTTCGCCGCGGGCGCGGGTGCAGCGGCGCGCCCGGCACGGCCGCGCGCCGCCAGGGCGGCAGCCAGTCG
>JAHFVC010000274.1 GCA_023264765.1 Mycobacterium sp.
CAGCCGCATCCGGCGGGGACGCCGCAGCCACGGCGCCGCCGTCGACGAAGGAGGCGGTCATCGCCTCCCTTCCGCCCGCGCTGCGATCGGAAGTGTCCGAATGCAAGCAGACCGGGGAAACCGAGAACGGTGGTCTGCAGCTGCAGTGCCAGATGTCCCAGGCGGGTTCGTTGCTGGGCGGCATCGTCGACGATGACGGTTTGTCCTCCTACATCACGGTCTCGGTGGACGTGCGGGAAGCGAAGAAGGATGTGCTGGGTCTGCGGCAGGGGTATCAGAACAACACCGCGGTGCCCGACAACGAGATCGTGGAGAACGTGGCCCGCACCGCGGCAGCGGCTGTGTACGGGCCGGGTTACGCCGACACGTACTCCATCGTCTACGCCAACGGCGCCACCGGGGTGATGCTCAACTACAGCGATGCCGTCGGAATGGACGGCGCGAAAACGTTTCTCAGCCGCGCCGGACTGATCAACTAGGGACCGCCGACTCCGCGAGAAGCTGTACCAGAGAGGGGTCTGCCCGCACCGTGCACGGTGCGGGCAGACCCCTTTTGTCGTACTCGCAGGCGCACCGTGTGGGCGGACTGTCCGCACCGATTTTTTTCGGCGGCGGGAACCTTTTCCGGTTCCGGGTGCATCCAACTATCGACCGCAACACACACCGAGAGACATGCCCTCGGACCCACCCCCTGCGAGAGGACACATCATGGACAACGACGACAAGAGCGTCTACGACGATTCCGACGTCGCCGAGTACGACGCCAAGCTCGAAGCGATCGCCACTGATCCGAACGCGAGCATCGACGCCAAGGTCGACGCCGTCAACGAGGCCATCGCCGACGAAATCGACGAGATCAACGAGGCCACCACCATCACCGCCTACTCCGGGTCCGAATCGGCGCCGGCAGATACGCCTGCTTCTTCCGGCGCCACCCCTGAGGCTGACACCGACAGCACTTCGAGTTCTGACTCCTCGGGTTCTGACTCCTCGGCGGCGGACCATGCGCCGACGACGACCACTGCATCGGAGCCGGCCACCGCTGCGCCCACCTCTGGCGCGGCTGCGCCGTCGACGGAGGTCACTGCCGATCCGTCGACCGCCACCTACGGCGAGAGCGCCGCATCGACCTCGGCCACGACACCCGCTCCGGCCGGCGAGACCGCGACCGCGACGGGTGCGGACACCACGGCAGGATCAGGCGGGGCCGCCGCGACACCGGCGGGGTCCGGTGCATCGTCGCCGGCGAACGAGGCCATCGGCATCGACGGAGACGTCACTTACGTCTCTGCGCGTGATGTCGACGGCGACGGCCTTGTCGATCTGACCCATTCCCGGGTCGACGGGATCGACACGATCACCCACTACGACGAGGACGGCTCGATCACCCTGATCGAGCAGGACACCGACGTCAACGGCACCTACGAGACCGCGGCCGATCAGCAGAGCGACGGCACCATCCGCGTCGCCGAAGACCTCGACGACGACGGCAGTGTCGATGTCGCAACCTTCCACGACCCGGCCACCGGCGCCCCGGTCCGCCAAGACACCATCGACGGATCCCTGATCACCGAGACGCTCCTCGACTCCGACGGCGACGGCAACGCCGATACCCGGTTGATCGATTCGAACGGCGACGGCCGCTTCGACACCGCAATCGTCGACACCGATGCCGACGGCTACACCGATGTCTCTCTCGTCGACACCGATGCCGATGGCCGCTTCGATCTGGCCAGCGTCGACACCGACGGTGACGGATCGCTCGACGCAGTGGTGACGGGTGCGGACGCCGACCTCGGCAGCATCGATGCCTTCGAAGCCGCGATTCCGGCGGAGGATCACTACCACGCCCAGGCCGGTACCTACCCCGCCGATCCGCACAGCAGCCTCGACACCGACGTCTGAGACCGCACCACGCGAGATTCACCGTGCCGCAGTGTCCTTCACCCGAAGGGCACTGCGGCGCCGACCTATAGCCGCTGTCCCATACCCATCCTGATCCATGTCCGTGCTGATCCATATCGATTCTGGGGGGCCGACCGATGCACGAGTTCGATGACGGCGCACTGTTCTCGTTCGCGGTCGCAGACGATATCGCCGAGACCATCACCTCGGATCTATACGGGGACAACACCGCCCAGTACAACGACACTCAGTACAACGACACTCAGTACGACGACACCGATGCCGACGACGACGCTGCTCACGACGACGACTCCCGGCACGGCGACGATGCGGTGCCGATCGATCAGGGAGAACCCACGGCCGCCCCCCCTCCCACCGATCACCCCGGCAGCCGAGATGGTGCCGACAATGCTGCAGCGCAACCCGATTCACTCCCACCTCGCTCACAGCATCCGCTGCTCACAGGAAACCCGGCACTCGACATCGACCTCTCGAACATCGATCTTTCTGGCGCAGACCCGGACGCCGTACCGAACCCGCGTCACCACGACAGCGATACCGACACCGGTGCCGATCCCGAACCGGAGGCCACCGCTGCCCCGGACACCGGAGAAGATAGCGGGGTGCACGGCAATCCGGTGCAGTGGACGATCGACTGGTTCTACCAACAAGTCGACGGATACTGCGGTCCGGCGGTCGTCGGGCAGCTCGTTGCGGAGTACACCGGCGCGAACATCACCGACCCGCAGCATCTGGTCGACCGCGCCGTCGAACTCGGGTTGCTCTCCGCCGAGGACCCGGCCGCGGGAATGACGTTGCCCGACATCGAACGACTACTCGAAGACCAAGGCGTCCCGGCCACCATCAGCTCCGGATCGCTCGATGACCTCCGCGCGCGCCTGGGCGACGGGCACGCCGTCATCGCCATGGTCGACTCCGGAGAAATCTGGCAACCCAGCCGCGAAGGCGCCGAGGACAACAACCCCGACCATGTGCTGGTCGTCGCGGGCATCGACGACGACCGCGGGGTGGTGATCCTCTCCGATCCCGGAGTTCCGAACGGCAGTCAGCTCGAAGTTCCGATCGAGCAATTCGAGCAGGCCTGGGCCGACTCCGGGAATCAGATGCTCGTCGCCGACCACCCCGATCCCGACCTGATCACCGCCGCTCCCACAGCGCCGCCAGAGAACCCGTCCACCGCAGAAACCGCATCGACCTCGGCTGCCGCGGCGCCTACGCCGACGCGATCGACGGTCATCTCGCTGCGGCCGTGACCCACCAGGCACAATGAACACACCAGACCCGGCCGCACCGAACGCGGACCACACCCCCGGTACCGACGACACCCCGGGTACCAGCGACACAGGATCAGCGAGGTGAACGATGACCGACGATCAGCCGTCCCCGACGCTGCGCGACCTCACCGGTGATCTGCCGCCGCTACCCGACGAGGTCTGGGAGCGCACCCTCGCTGCCGCCTTCGACCCCGACGCCGCCGCCGACGCCGATCTCGTCCCCGAACAGGACGATCTCCCGGTCACTGCGGGCGAGAACGATCTCGATCTCGGAATCCTGCTCGACGACACCGATACCGCCGACGAGCACCGCGGCGACCACCATGATGGCGCCGGGCACGATGGCGAAGATACGGGCCCCACAGGTCAAGGTGGGCACCACGGCGACGACAGTGACCACGATATCGGCCACATCGATTCCGGCGACGAGCTGGACATCGACCCGGGCACCGGTCTCGGCGACACGGGCCTCGGCGACATGGGTGCAGGAGAGATCGGTACGGCAGGTCACCTCGACCCGAGCGGCCCGGGCGGCCACCCCGGCGACGACCTGCTCTGACCCGCACATCCCACGCGTGCGGACGTCCGTGTGCCTGCGAGCATGCTCCGCCCTGCCCGGTACCTACCGATGGGTACTATTTCTCCGCGCCGCGGAAATCGTGCCGCGCGTGGGCACGCAGGGTTCACCTACGAGGGCTGGGCGCAAAGGTACGGATCGGGGGGGTAGATGAGCGAGAGCGACCTGATCGCTGCCTGCCGTCTGGGCGATCACCGGGCGTTCGCCGACCTCGTCGGCCGCTACCGTACTCACGCCTGGCATGTGTGCCTGCAGATCACCGGCAACACCCACGATGCGGAAGATGCGCTGCAGGACGCCATCACCGCGGCCTGGCAGAATCTGCACAAGTTCCGCGGTGACGCCCGGTTCAACACCTGGCTGCACCGCATCGCCGCCAATGCCGCCCTCGCGGTCGTGCGCCGCCGCAAACCGGTGGACAGTCTCGACGTCGACACCGACGAACCCGGTATCGAGCTCGTGGACGATCGTCCCCGCTTCGACGATCACATCGTCACCACCGCGGTCGTGCAGCACGCCTTGAATCAACTCCCCGAGGACTTCCGGGTGGCGATCGTGCTCGCCGAATTCGCCGACCTGCCGTATGCGGACATCGCCGAACATCAAGGTGTGTCGGTGGCGACGGTCAAGACCCGCATCCACCGGGCCCGGAAGCAACTCGCGGGCCTGCTCGCGCCGGAGATCGACAGCCTCGATCACGGCTTCTGACCGAATCGCCGGGCGAGCCCGCCGCCCCTTCGCCGGATCGCGCCGGCCGCGGCTCCTTCCTGGCCCGGCTCCCGCAGCCTCTGGGCCCGGACAGCGACAGAGCCGCCCGGTGGACACCCTGTGCGGGGTGCACCGGACGGCTCTGTCGTCGGTGGAACGTACGAGCGGGTTACGCGGCGTCCTGGTCTGCTTGTTCGAGGATCAGGTACTGGGCGCTGATCTGTTGATCGACATCGATCTTGTTGTCGAGGCCGGACGCTTCGCCGACGTAGCGGCCGAGAATGACCATGCAGTAATCCTGAGTGCCGCCCACGGTGTCCTTGGCCACGCACACCGCATCGGGCAGGCCCTGTGGGGTGGGGGCGTCAGCGTAACCCTGAGAGGTGAGGTCGTTGTAGAACTCGTCGACGATCTTCTGCGCGCCGTCGGCGTCGGAGGCACGGTAGACGGTGGTCTTGTAGACCGCATTGTGCTCGGAGCCGGTCTCCTCGAGCACGCGGTAGGTCAGCGGCGGGTTCGTCGAGCGGTGCGCCATCCCGCGCGGGCCGTAGGAGGCCATGTCGTTGCCGGACTGGGCTTGGGCGTCTTCTTCGGGGAGGGCGTAGATGAGGATCTTGTCCTGATCGATCATCGGGAACTCCGCTCCCTGACCGCCGTTCTGCTCTTTGGTCGGCTGCGCCGGGAACTGATCGATCAACGGACCCTGCTGCTCGAGTGCTGTCGCAACGGCTTGCGCGGTCCAGTCCTTCTGATCGGCGGGGGCGCTGGCGTAGGTGTAGAGCAGGTAATCGTTGTGTGCGGTGAGGGCGTTGACCGACACTGTGGGGCCGGCATCGAAACTGTGCTCGGACGTCGAGACGAGGGTATTGGGCAGGATAGCGATGGTTTCCGGGGTGTCGAGGCCCGTGTCATCGGAGTCGACAGTGGTCAGGTCGGTGTGGATCTGCTGCGCGGCCGCCGCGGCGCCGTCAGCAGTGGTGAACCGCAGCACCATCTGCACCACCGACTTGGACGGATCGGTCACCGCAGCGGTCGGGGTCGCGGCGGTGGAAACGTAGCCGTAGAGCAGGCCGTTGTTCTTGGCGATGTCCGGTGCCCCGCCGTTGAGAACGACGCCGAGGTTCTGCGAGCTCCGGATGACCATGGTGGGCATCTTCACCGACACCAAGGTGGGATCGACCTCGAACGGTGCCACGACGAACTCGGCGAGACGCTGAGTTTCGACGTCGAGGATGTTCTCGTCGGTGGCGCGCCCGAATTCCGGTGCGGGGCTGGTCGGGTAGTCACCGGTGTCCAGAGCCGCCGGATCCACCGCACTGCTCGTGCTGCTGGAGTCGCCGCCGGATTTCGCGACGGGCTCACCGTCGACGCTGCCGTCGTCGGTGCCGCACGCGGCCAGAACCGCTCCGGCGCACAGCAGCGCCGCTGCTCGTCTCAGCCATGGTTGTCTCAGCCGTGGTTGTCTCGGCGATGTTCTCGAACGCACGCGGAAGATCCTTTCACTAGGGGAATCCGCCCGGCCACCGAACCTTCGGGGGGTGCGGGGGTGAGGGTGGGTGTCGGTGTCACTGGCAGTTGGATGCGGGCGGACCGGGAAAAGGTTCCCGCAGCCGCCACCGCACCGACGATCGGGTCACTGCCACGCCCCTTTGCCGGTGCGCGAGGATGAGGACGGGCGCGGGGATGCATCGAGCTGCGCTGCGGTATGCGGGTTACAGTCTGACCTCGGTCACACCGACGCCCTCCGGAGGGCGCGCGGGCTGGGCGAACACCATCGACGACGGAGAAGGGGCGAGACCACGAGCATGAGCGAATCGGTAGCTGCCCCTGCCCCGGCGATCGAACGGGCTGCCGCGTTGCTGGGGACCATCACCACCAAGATCCTGCGGCCGTTCGATATCGCTGACATCGCCGATCTCGCCGTGCAGCGCGCCGCCGAACGCCGCACCCGCACCGTGGTGGTTGTCGGGGAAGTCAAGCGCGGCAAGAGCTTTCTCGTCAATGCCCTTGTCGGGTACCGCGACGGCTCCCCGGTCGGAGTCGATGTGACCACCTCGACGACCCTGTCGTTCACCGCCGCCGACCCAGACCCCAGCCCGGACTCAGCCCTGGGCGGTGCGAGCGCGGAGTTGATCTACCCGGACCGCAGCGAGAGTATCGCGCACGCCGAGCTCGCGGACTGGGTCTCGTGCGAAGGCGCCCGTGTGCGGGACGCCCGGGCTACCGAACTTCCGACGCGGGCGGTGGTGTCGGTGCCCGGCAACCGCATGGGCGCCACCACCGTGATCGACACCCCGGGGGTGGGGGGTCTGGACCCTTCCTATGCCGCTCTCGCGGCCGCGGGTCTTGCCCAGGCGTGCGTGGTGGTCATCGTGTGCGATGCTTCCACGCCGCTGACCGCGCCGGAGATGGAGTTCATCACCTCCGCCGGTGCGGGTGTGGAAGCGCTGATCGTGGCGGTGACGAAAACGGACAAGAACGTGCGCCGGTGGAAACCGATCGTGGAGAAGAACGCGGCACTGTTGCGTGAGCATCTCGGGCGCGAGATCCCCGTCCTCGGGGTCTCGAGTCTGCGGGCGGTGGTGGCCGCCGAGATGGGTCCCGGGCCGGCGCGCGAGAGCGCCGAGAAGCGTTCGGGAATCACCGCGTTGCGCTCGCTGATCGATGCCAAACTTGCTGTTGCCGATCAGCTTCCGGCGGCGAGCGGGTTGCGGACCGCGATCGGAGGATTGCGGACTCTCGCCGCGGATCTCGGGGTGCAGATCTCGGCGATCACCGACGCCGACCGCCTCGTTCCGAACTTGACCGCGCAACTCGAGGAACTTGGGGAGCTCAAAGATCATGCGCAGCAGTGGGAGCAGTACCTCCAACGCGATCTGACGTTGATCCGCCAGTCCGCGACCGACGAGCTCGACCGGCGTCTGGACGAGATCCGGGAGAAGTGGACCACGCGGATCAACAAGAACGGCATGGAAGTCTTGCGGCGCAATCCGCAGTACTTCACCGCGGAGATGGAGCGGGACTTCCAGTCGGCGTTGGCCGGGTCGATGGAGGTGTTCCTCTCCCAGCTGCGCACCACCATCGTCGAACCGCGGTTCGACTCCGAGGTGGTGTGGGATGGCATCTACACCAAGGTCGCGGAGACCTTCGCCGGTCGCGGGATCGAGACCCATTCGGTCGCCGGGAAACGACAAGGGCTGCTCGATCCGTCGATGCTCACCATGGGCGTGATGGGCTCGTCGATGATCGGCGGCATCGTCGGTGTCTCCACCGTCATCGGGGTCGGTGCTGTCGTCGGAATCGCCTGGGTGGGAGTCAATCTCGGATTCCGGGCGATGCGCGCGGCGAAGACGAACTTGTTGACGTGGATGCGGGAAACCACGACAGCGACGAAGACGTCCGCGGCGCGGATGTTCGAAGGGGCGCTGGCGTTGGCGCGCCCGGACATCGTCATCCGCTACCGCGAACACCTCAAGTCCTCGACTGCGCTGCTGCAGAAGCAGATCAAGGACGCCGAGGACAGTGCCCGCTCCGATTCGGCGACGCGGGAGAAGAAACTGGCCCGCCTCGAAAACAACCTGAAGGTAGTCAGCGGCAACATCACCCGCGCCGAAGCCCTCATCGCCGAGCTCACCGACCCCGCCGCCCCACCGGGCAGGACCGGGACACCTTCAGCGCAGCCTGCGGGGGTGCGCCCGTGACGGTCCCGCAGCCACCGCTCGATCCGGTCCGCGCCGGACTCGACCGCGCCCTGCACGCTCTCGCAGCCCTGGGCCCCGAGACCGCAGCGCACGCCAACCGCATCGGCGCCCTGTTGTGGTCACCGCCGCGGATCGTGATCGTCGGCCGCCTCAAAGCCGGCAAGTCCACTCTGGTCAACGCACTCATCGGGGCCAAGGTCGCCGACACCGCCGCGCTGGAAGCAACCACCATCGTCTCGGTGTATCAGGAAGGCGCTCCCGCACGCGCCGAAGCGGTCCTACTCGACAACAGGAGGGTGCCGGTGCCGACCGACCGCGGCGCCGTCACCGACCTTCCGGTGCCCCCGCACGAGATCGCCTACCTGCACCGGTGGCTGCCCTCGGCGGCGATCCGCGACTACACCCTCGTCGACACCCCTGGGTTGGCGACGTTGACGGCCGAGAACGAGGCCCGGACCCGGCGGGTGCTCATCGACGGGTTCGAGCAGACCCGCACCGCCTCGGTCGAGGCGGATGCTGCGGTGTTTCTGTTCGACGGCGCTCCCCGCGCCGACGAGATCGATTTTCTCCGTCAGCTCGGGTTCACCCCGCTGACCACCCTCGGGGTTCTCTCGCGCGCCGATGGATTCGGAGAAGGGGCGCTCGGGGTTCGTGATCCCCTGCAGCACGCGTCCGAACATGCTGCGCGTCTGGCCGGTCAGCTCGCGGACACGGTGATGACGGTCGTCCCGGTCGCAGGGTTGCTCGCCGAAACTTCGCACACCGGTGCACTCACCGAAGCCGACGCCCGCGCCCTGCATGCCATGCACGGGATCGACCCGTTCGATCTGATCGACCTGCTCGACTCCGACGACGAGGCGCTCGTGGCGCCGCAGGTGCGCGGACGGTTGGTGGATCTGCTCGGTGAGTACGGGGTTCTGCACGGCCGGGACATCGCG
>JAHFVC010000275.1 GCA_023264765.1 Mycobacterium sp.
CGCAGATCATCCGAGCGGCAGGAGCCAGCTGGTTCCTGCCGCTCGTCTGCTGCACTGATATTGAGGATGCCCGATGCGGGATTTCACCTGTCCGAACTGCGGACAGCGACTGTCATTCGAGAACTCGGTTTGCCTGAGTTGTGAGAGCAAGCTGGGTTTCTCGTTGGACGAGATGGCCTTCCTGGTGATCGCCGACGAAGAGGCGGCTGATCAGGCCGGTTCGGTCGCCGACACCGAGTATCAGCTGTGCGCCAATCTGCATGTGGCCAAATGCAATTGGATCGTGCCGTTCGCGCGCGTGCGCAAGCTGTGTGAATCGTGCGCGCTGACGCGTACTCGGCCCAACGATGCCGATACCAACGCGCTGGCCGCGTTCGCGCGGGCCGAGAAGGCCAAGCGACGGATGATCGTCGAACTCCACGAACTGGGCTTGCCGATCGTGGGCAGGGACGCCGATCCGGAGTTCGGCTTGGCGTTCGACCTGCTGTCGAGCGAGACGGAGAAGGTGTTCACGGGCCACGAAAACGGAGTCATCACACTGGATCTGGCCGAAGGTGACGACGTGCACCGCGAACAGCTGCGCATCGCCATGGAGGAGCCCTATCGGACGTTGCTCGGCCACTTCCGGCATGAGGTGGGGCACTACTACTTCTACCGGCTCGTGGCGCCGGTGGCGGCTTACGCCGAACAGTTCGAGGAGTTGTTCGGCGACCCGGATGCCGACTACCAGGAGGCCCTGGACCGGCACTACAACGACGGGCCGCCGGCCGACTGGAAGCGGGACTACGTCTCCTCCTACGCCACCATGCACCCGGCCGAGGACTGGGCCGAGACGTTCGCGCATTATCTGCACATCCGGGACACCCTCGATACGGCCGCGGCGTTCGGGTTCGCACCCGCCGGCGCCACGTATGACCGCCGGGTGCTCGGTCCGAGCGGATTCGGCACGCTCACCGACATGTGGCTGCCGCTCTCGTGGGGACTGAACATGGTCAATCGCTCGATGGGCAAGGACGATCTCTATCCGTTCGTGCTGACGTCCACCGTGCTGGACAAGATGCGTTTCGTGCACACCGTCATCGACGAGACCACGGCCTCGGTTTAGTCCTTCTACGTGCGGGTATACAGGTTCGTGCCGTCGACTGCCACGAACCTCCAGCCTGCATTGCCCTCCGCCGTCGGACCGGTTTCCGGGGCGCTTCTCGACCACCTCGATTGCCGGGCGCCGCGTCGGCATTACGTTCCCGTCGCGGCCCCGGTGGCCGATTCGGACCCGCACGGCCGGGATCTGCAGCTTGCGCTGTACGTGAGTTACGAGTTGCACCACCGCGGCTTCGCCGGCGTCGACCCGCGCTGGGAGTGGGATCCCGGGGTGCTGCAATTGCGAGCCCGTCTCGAGGAGGCGTTCGGGACCGCACTACGTGACGGCGTCGGGGACGTATCGCGGTGTAAGGCGGTCGACGAGATCCCGCGGCTGTGCACACAGAATTCACCGTTGGCGGGGTACTTGCGGGAGCATGGCACGTGGGCGCAGATGCGCGAGTACTTCGTGCAACGGTCGGTGTATCGACTCAGGGTCGACGACGCACGAACCACCGATGGGATGACGCCGGTCAAGTTCGGCGAATCGCCTTTGGGCGGATCGGATCACGAGCCGAGGCGGCGTTTCGCCGAAGTGCTGCGCGCAGCGGGACTCGACGCGTCGTATCTGCACTATCTCAACGATGCGAGCGCTGAGGCGTTGGCGATGGTGAACATGATGTCGATGTTCGCGCTGCACGGGAACCTGCGTGGCGCCGCAACCGGTCAGGTACTGGCCACGAGGATCGCCGTGCGCAGCGCGTCGGCCGGATTGGTGGACGCGCTGGTTCGGCTCGGCGCTCCGCAGCCGTGCGTGCAGTTCTACCGCGACAATGTCCGCACCGGCCTGAAGGCGCGATGCGAGACGGTGGCGGCGCTTCTCGACGCCGAACCTGAGCTGGAATCCGAAGTGGTGCTGGGCATCCGGGCGTTCGAACTTCTCGAGCGGCGACTCACCACCCGGCTGTTGACGCGTTGGGGCGGTGCTACCTCGATCCGCTGACCCTAGGCGGACCGTTCGATCAGGTAGTCCGAGCCTCCGACATAGACGACGCCGGGATGGTAGGGCGAGCGCGCCGCTCCGGCGATCGCGGAGGCGAACTCTTCGATGGTCGGTAGGGGAGCGTAGGCGCGGCGGGCGTCGACGGCATCGGGATCACGACGCTGCAGCAGCCGGATGATGATCGTGCCGTCGATCATGTCGCCGGACACCACGGTGAAATGAATTCCGCGGCGGTCGAACTCACGCTTCATCCCGTGCAGCGCGGTCTCGCCGGCGCGCTTGCTGACCGCGATGGGTGCGTAGCCCTTGGGGACGGCCTTGTTCGGGTAGAAGTGGGCCTGATGACTGGTGACGAACACGATGCGGGCGCCGGCGGGCATGAGAGGCAGCGCCAGCTCGACGAGGCGGCGCTGGGCGTCGCGGTTGAGCCGCATGGCGTAGCCGGCGTCGGCGCCCAGCTCGAGGCCGCCGGATGCGTTGAGCACCAGCATGTCGAGGCGGCCGAACCGCTGCGCGATCTCGGTGATCATGGCGGCGGCCGCCGTTTCGTCGGAGATGTCTGCCCCGGCGGTCGAGGCCTGCCCGCCGAGCAGTCGGATGTCGTCGGCGACGGCTTGCGCCCTGGCGGATTTCTCGCGGTAGTTCACGATGACGTGGGTGTCGGGCTCGGCGAGCTGGCGGGCGACCTCGGCGCCGATTCCGCGGGACGCTCCGGTGACCAAGACGATCCGGGTGTCGTGCATATCGGTTCCTTCCGCTGATCACAGGGGAGATCGCTCCGCCCGTGCTGGCACCTACAGTGGCCACCGTACACGCAAATTAAGAAAAATAAGAGATACCTAAGGTAACGGTAAGGTGGAGCGATGGGTGTCAGCGCCCGCGCGGACTCACCCGTTGCTGTAGATCCGGACCGGATCGATGAGGACCGCGGTGCGTCCCTGTTCCCGCATCACCCGGTCATAGGCGTCCCAGTCGTCATGGGTGCCGCCGGCCGCGGTGAAGATGTCGCGCAGCAGCACCCGTAACCGGTCGGCCTCGGTCAGCCACGGTTGCGGATCTGCCGGTCCGGCCAGTTCGGCGCGACCTTCCACGGTGGCCCATTGCCAGCCCGACCGGAAGGTCACCGAGATCTGCGGGCGTGCGCGTAGGTTGGCCAGCTTCACCGGACCGTAGGTGACGAAACCCAGCACCGGAGCCGCTGTTGACGGATGCGGCAGCACGCCCGCATTGATCAGCGACGACTGGATGGTGGCGTCGGCCCGCAACGTGGAGACCACCGCCAGGCCCTGGTCTGCAACGGCCAGTGCGGCCGCTTCCTCCAATGTCGGCATGCCGCACTCCTCTCCGGGAACATCCTTACCTCGTGATCCGAGCCCTTATGCCGTTCTACCTGGCTACGACGGACCCCGCGCTTACCGCAAGGTCATCGCCGGCTGACGTCACCGGCGACGGTGTTCGGCGGGACGCCTCCCGCGGCGTAGGCGTCGATCTGGGTCCGAGCGACGGCCCAGGCTCGTTCCCACGCGCCCGCCGTGCTGCCGGCCACGTGCGGGGTGAGCAGTAGACCGGGCGCGGACCACAACGGATGTCCGGGCGGTAGAGGTTCGGGTTCGGTTACGTCCAAGGCCGCGCGCAGCCGTCCCGACGTCAGCTCGGTGAGCAGGGCGGCGGTGTGCACCGCCCCGCCCCGACCGGCGTTGACCACCACCGCGCCGTCGGGGAGCTTGGCGAGGAAGTCGGCGCCGACGAGCCGGTACGTCGAATCATCGGCGGGCAGCATCGCGACCACGACATCGGCGTTCGGGAGCAGGTCGTCGAGTTCGTCGAGGGTGTGCACCCCGGGTCGGGCACGTCGGCCGACCAGCGTCACCTCGGTCTCGAACGGGGCCAACCGCGCGGCGAGATTCACCGCCAGGTCGCCTGCCCCGAGGATGACAACCCGCTTCCCGATCAACGTCTCGGTGACCTGGGGACGCCACACTCCGGCGGACTGCTGCTCACCGAAGAACGGCAACTCCCGGAAGATGGACAGCAGCGCAGCCACGACCCACTCCGCGGATGAACCGCCGTGTGCGCCTCTGCCATTGGACAGCAAGACCCCGTCGGGTAGCAGCGGAAGCCACTGCTCGTACCCGGCGTTGAGCGTCTGCACCAGCTGCAGCGCGGGGAGCTCTGGGAACCTGGCGCCGACCGCCTGCGCGTTCTCGTACCCGACGACCACGACCGACGCGTCGCGCCCCGCCGGCGGCCATGGCGCGCCCGGCTCGTACTGGATGGCGTCGAGTGCCGGTGAGTCGCCGATCGCCCGCAGCCCGATCTCGTCGGGGACCAGCACCTTCAGCTGGTTTCCCATACGCCCTCCGTTCCCTCGGTTCCTTTTCAGAACCGCGCTGACACGCCGCGTATTTCGTGGGCCCGGCCTAGGATTTTCCTGTGACGACAGCCGAGATCCTGCACAGTCAGCCCTTGGCCGAGGAGATCCTGGAATCGCACCGATACCGCGCTCGTGGCGACGATGCCGGCTTCGACGCCTATAAGGCGCACGTCTACCGTGTCATCAACTTCGCCCGCGCGCTGTCGGCCGTGTCCCCGGGGCGTGACGACAAGCTGGCCATCGCCGCCGCGTTTCACGACCTGGCTGCCTTCGACACCCTCGACTATCTGGTTCCGTCGATCGTGGCGCAGGATGCTTGGCTGCAACGGACGGGGCGCGAGGAGTGGTCGGACGAACTGGCGGTCGTCGTCGCCGAACATCACCGCTTATCCCGGTATCGGGCGCCACGGCCGCACGCCGAGTTGGTCGAGGCCGTACGGCGGGCCGATCTGATCGATGTGAGTCAGGGATTCATCCGGTTCGGCCTGCCGAAGGCGTTCGTCAAGGAAGTGCGCGGCACGTTCGATGCCGGCGTCTTCTTCAGCCGGGTCATTCCATCCGGGGCGGTGCGCGCCGTGCGCACTCTGCAACCGTTGGGTTTCCTGCGCCCTGGTGATGCGCTGGAACGCTCCGGTCACCAAGGTGCTGATCGCTGAATCACGCGGCGCGTCGTTCCAGCCGGCGGACCCGCGGGATGACGTGCTCCGCGAACCGGCGCATCTCGGATTCGAACGGCTGGAACTGCAGCATGAACAATTCGATGCCGAGGCTGCCGAACCCGACGATGCGTTCGGCGACTTTGTCGTAGCTGCCGACGAGCCCGGCCGCGGTGCCGCCGTTGGTACCCACATGCGGGTGCGCGGCGAAGGTCTTGAACATCTGCGCCTTGGGGTCGGCATTGGACAGCACCGAATGTGTCTCGGCGGTGTCGTGGCCGGCCAGCTCGAACGCGTACGCGAGCTCCTCAGTGGCTTCACGATCGGTGTCCCTGGCGATCACGAAGGCGGCCAGTCCGAACCTGGCCGGCGCAGCCGCGCGGGGGCGACGGGCCACGTCGGCGATCAACCGCGCGACGTTGTCCTCGGGCTGACCGTTGATGAACCAGACGTCGGCGTAGTCGGCGGCCAGCGCCCGGGCCGGGTCGGACTCGCCCCCGACATAGATCGCCGGCCGGGACCGGTGCCGGCTCGCCGGTTTGAGTTGATAGTCGTCGACGTCAAAGTACTTGCCGTGGAAAGTCGTTCGCTTGCCACGAATCAGGGAGTCGACGACGCTCAGCCATTCACGGCCGTAGGCATAGCGCTCGTCGTGCTCCAGGAAGGGTAGGCCCGCACGGGCGATCTCCGGCGTAAACCAGGCGTTGACGACATTGATACCGAACCGGCCGCCGCTGATCTCCTCGATCTGCAGCGCCTGCTTGGCCAGCACCACAGGATGGTAGAGCGCCGGTTTGATGGCCGTGATGATCTCGATGTTCTCGGTCACCGCGGCCAAAGCCGCACTGGCAGTCCAGGCTTCGAGCTGATCGTAGTGATCACCGGACGGGTTCACCTCGTGTTGCGCCACCAGGGTCGCGTCGAACCCCAGGCGGTCGGCCTCCACGATCTGGTCGCGGTTACGGGCCCAGGACGCGTCGACCGGTTCCAGTGGGTGTTGTTTGGCGCCCCAGGTTCCGTACACCAGTGCCCAGACGCCGAATCGCGTGCTCATCGCCCAAGGCTAAAAATGCCGTGACACGCTGAAAACGTTTGCCGTCAAGCTGATTCTCTCAACGGGGGTTCTGCTCGCCCGCCTCGACGGCGAACGCCAACCGGTTCTCCGCCGGTGCCACCGGGCACGTCGCGTAGTCGGTGAACGCGCAGGGCAGGTTGGATGCCCGGTTGAAGTCGAGGATCACCGCGCCGTCGGCGGACGGTGCGGATAGCGCCAACGACCGCACTCCGGCATAGGTCGTCACCCCGCCGGTGGCGTCGGTGAAGAGCACCTGCAAACCGTCCTGCGCACCGCCGGGCCCGGCGAATGCCACGACCTGCCCTGGGGTGCCGTCCCATTCGAAATCGATGACACCCACCGCATTGTGGTGGTGTTCGAGGCCCTCCACCACGGCCCCGGTGGTGACGCTGCGTGGCTGCGGGTACGGGGTGAAGGTCCCTTCGACACGCCAGCGCTCGTCGGGGGCGTACGCCGGAATTCCCCGGTAGGCAGCCAGATGTGGCGACTCGGGGTCATGTACGCGCAAGGCCACCGCGCCGGTGCGGCGGATGACCTCGATGCGCCGGTCACCGTCCTCGACGAGCAGGCCGGGAGCACCTTCGACCGGCTCGAGGCGCTCGGTTCCTTTGATGCCCTCGATGTGCACGGCGTCGCCGTCGGCGCGCCAACGGCCGGGCAGGTCGGCCACCGCGGCGAATTCGTCGGTGAGCCAGTACAAGCCGGTCAGGCTTACCCAGCCCAGTGGTTGCCCGTAGTAGCGCTCACGGTCGGTGTGCCACTGGGCCCAGGCCGCTTCGAAGGTGTCGGTGGCATCGGTGGAGAGGGTCATGGCGGTGCTCCTCGTGTGGTCGGAACGGTTTACAGTGCAACGCTTCTGCGCGTCGCGGACAGCGGTCGGCTGGGGATCTGGGTGCGCAACGCCGGTGCGACCTCGGCCTGGAACAATTCGAGACTCGCGCGCTTCTGGGCGGGGGTCACGCCGTCGGTGTCGGCGCTGAGGTGGATGACCTCGTGACCGAGCTGTTCGTGGTACCGGCTCACCTTGTCGATCACCTGCGCCGGGCTGCCGACCAGGGCGGAGCTGCGGTCGATGAAATCCTCGATGGATTCGAAGACCACCGGGAGTCCGGTGCGCCGCGCGAAGGCCAGCCGGGCCTCGAACGCGGGCCGGAATTCGCGCACCGCCTGTTGTGAACTGGACGCGATGTGAAAGCCCGCGGTCCCGGCACCGACCAAGGCGTTCTCGGGCCGATGTCCGTAGAACGCCCACTGCTGCCGGTAATGCCGGATCAGCTCTGCGTACGGCTCGATCGGATAGGTGACATTGGCCGAAAACACCGGATCACCGTGCCGGGCGGCCAGATCCACCGACTCCTTGCTCGTCGCGCTGCCGTGCCAGATCCGGATCCGGTGCTGCAGCGGCCGGGGGAGCGCCCTGGCGGCGACCAGTTCCGGGCGGAACCGGCCCGACCAGGTGACGTGATCGCTGTCCCAGAGCGCGCGGAACAGTTCGTAACCCTCGCGGTTGCGATCCCATTGGTCGTCGGTCGTGACGCGGAACAGCTCGGCCTGCGCAGCGCCGTTGCCCTTGCCGATGATCAGTTCGAGGCGGCCGTCGGAGAGGTTGTCCAGCGTCGAGTAGTCCTCGAAGGCACGCACCGGGTCCAGCAGGCTCAAGGTGGTCACCGCGGTGAACAACCCGATGCGCGACGTGCGCGCCGCGATATTGCTGAGCACCACCGGTGGGGACGAGGAGATGAACGGGTCTTCGTGTCGCTCGCCGACCGCGAATCCGTCGAACCCCAGTTCCTCGGCACGCACCGCCGAGTCGACCACATCGAGCAGCCGCTCAGAGGGGCTCTTCTTCTCGCCCGTCACCGCGTCCGGGTGATGCGCGATGAGGGTGAGCAGCAGAAACTTCACCGGGCCGGCTCCGTCGGTCGTCGTGGGAGTACCCGGACCAACCCGGCGGTGTGTGTATTCATTCCCATGCCGCCATGCACCGAACCGTTTCAGAAGCGCATCCGTTGCGCGCTGATTGCGATCACCGGGATTCGGGCGGACAGGCAACCTCCGATGATTCCGCGAGATATCTGACCCGCATCCGCCCGGGCAAAGATTGCCTGGAACCTCTCGCAGGCAACACCCTGTGTCCGACTCCCCGCCTCCTGTTCGGAGGGAAAAACAGCGCTGGTGTCAATTATTAGACGAACCCGTCCGTCGGGCGGCCGCTCGATCGGCAAACCATACAAAGGTTTGCTCCGGCGGATGATTGGGAATGAGAAGACGGCACACGATTTGCCAAGGGGGTAATCACGGTGCCGAATGCATCGATCAAGAATGAGGAGCTGTACGAGGAATTGCGGGACGAGGGCGACTCCAAGGAGCAGGCGGCCCGGGTATCGAATTCCGTGGCCAGTCGCGGTGCGTCCAGGGTGGGGCGCAGAGGGGGTCGCTCGGGGGCTTATGACGCCTGGACGGTCGCCGAGTTGCGCAAGCGTGCCAAAGAGCTTGGGCTGTCGGGCTATTCCAATCTGTCCAAGGACAACTTGATCACCAAGTTGCGCGAATACTAGGCATCAGCGGCTGGGCCTGACGGTCAGCATTTGCGAGGACACCCCGATGGGGCCCGTCTCGTCGTGAACGACGCTGTGGGTCAGGCCGGTTCCGGTGGGGCTGGCGGACACTGTGGTGTCGAAGCCCAGCCACTCTCCGGTGGGCTCGGCGAACAGGTGCGCGGTGAGGTCGATGTTCGGGAACGCGACATCGACCGGGTTCATGCGGACCGCCAAGCCGTTGGCGATGTCGAGTAGGCCGATGGCGCGGGCCGTCGGGCTCACGGCTTCGTCTTTGATCACCCGGACGTCGGTGCGCACCCAGGCGGCCGCGCGGCCGGCGTGCTGCTCAATTCGGTGGACCTGCGCGGAGGCGATGAAACCACCGG
>JAHFVC010000538.1 GCA_023264765.1 Mycobacterium sp.
AGCAGGTGTGCGGCGTGGTCCAGGTGCACCAGGCTGAGCAGACCTTCGACCACCGGGAACTCGTCCGCGGTGACGGCGGATCCGATGACCGAGAAGACGGCGGGCCAGCAGCGGCCCACCAGGGCGTCCGGCACCAGGGTCAGGCCCGGCGCCAGCGGGGCGCCGAAGGTGGCCGTGACACCGGTGTGGTCGGCGATCTCCTCCGGATCCCAGGCGACGGTCACGGTGGCCGTGTTGTCCACCACGGTCGGCAGCGCATCCACCCCGTCGACACCGGCGGCGATGGCCAGCACGGCGCGCATCGCGGCCGACGCGTCCTCGGTGGTCACCACCGGCATGCCACCGTTGACGGTGGCCGCCGGCAGGGTCAGCTTGATCTCGATCCAGATGTTGCTCAGCGGGACGCTCAGCGTGACGCCGGCCTCGGTGAGCTCAAGGCGTGAACCGGTGGACGGGTGGACCGCAGAACGGTTTTCGTTGACCTGCCATTCGCTCGACGCGCCGATACGGTGCACCGGGTTGATGGCGGTGCGCCCGGCCCACAGCACGTCGGGCGAGTCCAGCACGACGGCGATGGGGCCGACGACGTCGGCGCGGGCCTGGCGGCGGGACACAACCGGAACCGGCGACGCTCCACTTGCGATGACCTCGTCGATGGCGGCCTGCTCGAAGCGGTCGAGCAGGTCACCAACCGGCTCGTCCACCCGGGTGATACCGGCGACGGCCTGCGTGCCCGGGATGATGCACACCTGGTCGGCGGTGTAGCGCGCGTCGTGGGCTTGCCACAGCGAGTCGCTGCGCCACCAGCGCCGCACGTCCTTGTCGATGACCGGCACGAAGTTGACGGGCTTGCCCGGGACCTTGCACAGGGTGATGAAGAACGGCACGTCGGCCGGGTGCAGCTTGATGGTCTCGGCGTCCGGGTAGCGCGACAGCAGCGCGGCACGGGCCGCGGCCGGGTCCTCCAGCAGCGCGGTGTCGGCGAACAGTGTGTCGATCGGACCCGAGTCCTGCGGGTGCAGGCGGGCCTCGGCGCGCTTGAGCATGTCGGCGAAACGATCCCGCCAGGTGATGTCGAGCCACGGCGAATCGGCGCGCTTGGTGTCCGCGGTGGAATCCCCGCTGCCGATGGCCAACTCGACGTAGCGGTCCAGCCACTGCAGGTAGGTCAGGTCGGCCAGGTCGCCGAAGTAGGGCTTGGCGGTGTCGGCCATCGCGGCGATGATCTCGTCGCGGCGCTCGGCGACGGCGTCGGCGTCCCCGGCGACCTCGTCGAGCAGGCGCCCACAGCGGGATGCGGCGTTGTCGATCTCGTGGATGTCGGCACCCAGCTGGCTGCGCCCGGAGGCCATGCCGCCCTGGGCCTTTCCGGCGCCCACCCAGATGTCGGTGCCGTTGGTGTCGACCAGCAGCTGCTTGACCGCAGGCGAGGTGGTGGCCTCCAGGGTCGCCATCGCCGCGGTGCCGACCAGGATGCCGTCGACCGGCATCAGCGGGAAGCCATAGGTCTGCGACCATCGGCCGGACAGGTAGTCGGCGGCCCGCTCCGGGGTGCCGATACCGCCACCGACGCAGATGGTGATGTTGGACAGCTTGCGCAGGTCCGAGTAGGTGGCCAGCAGCAGGTCGTCGAGGTCCTCCCACGAGTGGTGGCCACCGGCGCGGCCGCCCTCGATGTGGGCGATGACGTCCTTGCCGGGCACCTCGGCCGCGATCTTGATGACAGCCTTGATCTGGTCGATGGTGCCGGGCTTGAACACCACATGGGTGATGCCGATGCCGTTGAGCTCCTCGATCAGGTCGACGGCCTCGGGCAGTTCGGGGATGCCCGCGGTGACGATGACACCGTCGATGGGTGCGCCGGCCTGACGGGCGCGCTGCACCAGGCGGCGGCCGCCCAGCTGCAGCTTCCACAGGTAGGGATCCAGGAACAGTGAGTTGAACTGGATGGCACGGCCCGGCTCCAGCAGCTGGGTCAGTTCGGCGACACGGCCTTCGAAGATCTCCTCGGTGACCTGGCCACCACCGGCCAGCTCCGCCCAGTGGCCGGCGTTGGCGGCGGCGGCGACGATCTTGGCGTCCACCGTCGTCGGGGTCATACCGGCCAACAGGATCGGCGAACGTCCGGTCAGGCGGGTGAACTTCGTCGACAACTTGACCGAGCCGTCGGGCAGCGTGACGGTCGACGGCGCGTAGCTGCTCCACGGGGCGGGCACCTCGGGTGCGGCGCCGACGGTGAACAGGCTGCGCTGGCCGGCACGGGTGGCGGCAGGAACGATGCCGATGCCCAGCCCACGGATGACGGGGGCGGTCACGCGGGTGGCGGTGTCACCGGGGCCGAGGTCGATGATCCACTTGGCGCCCGCGTCGTGCAGGCGCTCGACCTCGGCGACCCAGTCGACCGGGTCGACGAAGACGGCCTTCGCGAAGTGATGGGTGAGCTCGGGGTCGATGCCCGGAATGCGGGCGGCCCACGAGTCGATGAGGTCGACGGCGTCGGCCAGGCGGGGGGTGTGGAAGCCGACCTCGACCTGGATGCCGTTGAAGACCGGGGCGAACACGGCGCCGCCACGGGTCTTGTTCTTGCGCTCGGCTTCTTCCTTCTCGGTGATCTTGCTGCAGTACAGCTCGAACCGGGACAGCTGCTCGGGCGTCCCGGTGATGACCACCGAGCGCCGGCCGTTGCGGATGGACAGCACGGGCGGCAGCACGGTGCGTACGTCGGTGGAGAAATCTTCGAGGAGCTCGGCGATGCGCTCGGGATCGGCGTTGGTGACCGACACCATCGGCGACTTGTCGCCGCGGCCGACCATCCCGCGCCGGCGCGACATCAGGGAGCCCGCGGCGCCCATCAGCTGCAGGATCGCGAGCATCTCGGCGTCGCGGGTGCCCTGGGCCTTCAGCGCCTCGGCCGCCACGATGCCTTGGGAGTGCCCGGCGACGGCCACCGGCGGGGTGCCGTACAGGTCGAGTCCCTGGCGCAGCAGCGCGCGGGTGGCGGCGATCTGCGCCAGCAGGATGCCCGGCCCCGAGATGGCGGTGCTGATCAGCTGCTTGGGGGCGGGCAGCGGCTCATCGGCGGCCAGCGCGCGCACCCACTGCAGCGGCTCGAAGCCGATCGGCCGGACGACGACGAGTTCGCGCGCCACCGGCTCCA
>JAHFVC010000276.1 GCA_023264765.1 Mycobacterium sp.
GGGCACCGTGCAGGAGGCCTACGTCGTCGACACGCTGCATCTGGACCCGGTGAAGTTCCCCGACTACAACACGGTGTACGCCAGCCTGAAGACCCGGCAGATCGACGCGTGGGTGGCGCCGTCGCAGCAGGCGGTCGGCACCGTGCAGGCGGGCGACCCGGCCACCATCGTCGAGAACACCTTCAGCTTGGACAATTTCGTCGCCTGGGCGGTCGCGAAGGAGAACAAGCCGCTCATCGATGCGCTCAATGCCGGACTGGACGCGGTGATCGCCGACGGTACCTGGGCCAAGCTCTATTCGGACTGGGTTCCCCGGGCCTTGCCGCCCGGTTGGAAGCCCGGCTCGAAAGCCGCACCGGTGCCACAGCTTCCGGACTTCGCCGCGATCGCGGCCCAGCACGCCGACACCCCGGCCGCCGGCGGGGCCGCGCCCAAATCGACGCTGGCCCAACTGGGTGCGGCGTTCCTGGACTGGGATCTGTACCGCCAGGCCATCCCCGACCTGTTCAGGACCGGCCTGCCGAACACCTTGATACTGACCGCCTGTGCCGCCGTGATCGGCGTCATCCTGGGACTGGTCCTGGCCATCGCGGGCATCTCGCGCTCCCGGTGGCTGCGCTGGCCGGCGCGGGTGTACACCGACATCTTCCGGGGCCTGCCCGAGGTGGTGATCATCCTGGTCATCGGGCTGGGCATCGGGCCGATCGTCGGCGGGCTGACGGGCAACAACCCGTATCCCCTCGGCATCGCCGCGCTCGGCCTGATGTCGGCGGCGTACGTGGGCGAGATCTTCCGGTCCGGTATCCAGAGCGTGGAGGCGGGCCAATTGGAAGCCTCCCGGGCGCTCGGCTTCAGCTACACCTCCTCGATGCGACTGGTGGTGGTACCCCAGGGCATACGCCGGGTGCTGCCCGCGCTGGTGAACCAGTTCATCTCACTGCTCAAGGCGTCCTCGCTGGTGTACTTCCTGGGGCTGGTCGCCACCCAGCGCGAACTGTTCCAGGTGGGCCGCGACCTCAACGCCCAGACCGGGAACCTGTCCCCGTTGGTGGCGGCCGGTTTGTTCTACCTGCTGCTGACCATTCCGCTGACCCACCTGGTGAACGTCATCGACGAACGCCTGCGCACCGGCCGCCAACCGGCCCCGGTGCAGGAGGAGGTGATCTGATGGCCGCCGATCCAGTGTCGCTGGCAGCCAAGGACATTCATCTGTCCTTCGGATCGAATCCGGTGCTGCGCGGGGTCGACCTGCAGGTGCCCGCCGGGAGCACCGCGGCGGTCATCGGGCCGTCGGGCTCGGGCAAGTCGACGCTGCTGCGCACCCTGAACCGGCTCTACGAACCGGACCGGGGCGACATCCTGCTCGACGGCCGATCGGTGCTGGGCGACAACCCGGATGCGTTGCGCCAGCGTATCGGGATGGTGTTCCAGCAGTTCAACCTCTTCCCGCATCGCACCGTGCTGGACAACGTGGCGCTGGCGCCGCGCAAGCTCAAGGGCTTGCCCACCGAGGCGGCGCGCGAGCTGGCGCTGGCGCAGCTGGACCGGGTTGGTTTGCGGCACAAGGCCGATGTCCGGCCGGCGACGCTGTCCGGAGGTCAGCAGCAGCGGGTCGCCATTGCCCGGGCACTGGCGATGTCGCCGCAGGTGATGTTCTTCGACGAGGCGACCTCGGCGCTGGATCCCGAATTGGTCAAGGGCATCCTGGAATTGATCGCCGAACTCGGCTCCGGCGGGATGACCATGGTCATGGTGACCCATGAGATGAATTTCGCGCGGTCCACCGCCGACACCGTGGTGTTCATGGATCACGGCAAGGTCGTCGAATCCGGTCCGCCCGAGCAGATTTTCGAGGCGGCCGAAACGGACCGGCTGCGCCGGTTCCTGTCGCAGGTGTTGTGAATCGGCATTCGCGGGTTGAAACTTCGTTGTGGAACCGACCTGGCAGGAACAGACAGGTTAGACTAGCGAATTATGGTCGAGACCGAACCGCAGGTCGCTGAGCTGGCCGGGGAGCTCCAGCGGGTGCTCTCCAAGCTGTTCTCCGTGATGCGCCGAGGCGACCCCAACAAGGGCCAGGCCGGTGACCTCACGCTGGCTCAGCTGTCCATCCTGCTGACACTGCTCGACAGCGGCCCCATCCGGATGACCGAACTGGCCGCGCACGAACGGGTCAGGACACCGACCACCACCGTTGCCATCCGTCGCCTGGAGAAGTTGGGGCTGGTCAAGCGGTCCCGTGACCCCTCCGACCTGCGCGCGGTCCTGGTCGAGGTGACCCCCCGCGGACTCGTTCAGCACCGCGAGGCGCTGGACACCCGGCGGGCGTTCCTCGCCGACATGGTGGCCAAGCTCACGCACGACGATCAGTGCACGCTGCTGGCTGCGCTCGGTTCGTTGGACAGGTTGGCCGATCAGGCGCAGCCCGCCGAGAAGGCCACCGGCCAGCCGAGTTAGCCCAACCAGTCCAGCACCGCAGCGGCCGTCCACGACTGCTGCATGCTGCCCAGCGGTTCCCCGGTGAAGGGCTCGTAGTATTCGGCGAACGTGCCGTCGCTGGCCTGGCGCAACCCTTCCCGGCGCAACACTTGTGAGCGTTCCGCCCAGCCGCGGCGCGCGAAGCACCACGAGAACAGCCACGTCATCACCGGCCACACCGGGCCACGCCAGTATTCGCGCGGCCGGAAGTCCCGCGACACCGGCGAGGTGGACGGGATCAATGAGTACTTCAGGTCCGGATGCCCACAGAACCGCGGGCCTTCCAGCAGTTTGAGCAGCGCACGCTCCTTGTCGTGCGGCAGGCCGCCACACAGCAGGGGCGAGAACTGCGCGACGGTCTCGGTGGCCACCCACTTCTCCGAGCGCACGTCGAAATCCCTTGCCGCACCGGTTCTCTCGTCGGCCGTTTCGACGACACCGGCACGGAACCGGTCGGCCCAGGCGTACAGGTCACGGACGTCGGCGTGCGGTCGCTTGTAGTCCTCGCCGATCTCGGCCAGTACCGTACAGGCCACCGAGAACACCGCCGAGACGAAGACGTCCTCGACGGCGAAGCTCATCACCTTCGGCAGCAGGTCGTCGTCGTAGCGCGCCGACTTCATCTCCTCCAGCAGCCACAGGTAGCGGTCGTACTCCAGATCCGACGGCCGCTGGGTGGAGTCGGTGTTGATCTTGTTGTCCTCGCGCTGATATTCGGGCACATTGCCCGGAATCACGTTGGCGTAGGCGCTGTCCCACCGTGGCGAGTTGTCCATCCCGGATTCCCAGCCGTGATACAGCGTGACGCGCCCGTGCCCCTGCTGATCGCGGCTCTCGGCCAGCCAGCGGTGCCAGCGCACCAGATCCGCCCACCGCCGGTCCAGGAACGCTTCGGCGACCCCCCGCGTGGACCGTCCCCTGGTCTTGGCGTGGTCGAGGATCCGCTGTACGGCGATGGCATGCACCGGCGGTTGGGTGATGCCGGAGGTGTGCCGGGTGCGCGGGGCGTTGGCCGCCAGCGCCGACGTGGCCCAGCGAGCCGGGCCCGGGAAGTAGCCGTCGACGCCGTTGGCGAAAACGATGTGCGGGATCATCCCGTTGCGCCACTGCGCGGACAGCAGGGTGTCGAGTTCGACGACGGCCCGTTCCACGCTCAGCGGCGCCAGACCGATCGCGACGAAGGCGGCGTCCCAGCTCCACATGTGCGGGTACAGCAGCGGTGCGGCGGTCGTCATCGCGCCCAGGTCGTTACCGCGCAGCAGATAGGCCGCGCGGGCGGCGAGTTGGGTGGCGGCGAAGCTCGGATCGGGTGGCATCGCATCAATCATGCGACGCCGGAGGGCGCTTTGCAGATTGGAGCGCCCAGATCAGTACGCTTCCAGGGGTGCCGACCGCATTGATCACGGGTGCCGCCGGCGGTATCGGTTCCGCCATTGCCGCCGCGCTCGCCCCCAGTCACACGCTGCTGCTGGCAGGCCGCCCGTCGGACCGCCTCGATGCACTCGCCGAGCGACTCGGCGCCCCGACCTGGCCGTTGGAGCTCACCGATCCGGACTCCATCGAGGCGGCGACCGAGGTCCTCGCCGAACTCGACGTGCTGGTGCACAACGCCGGCGTGCTGTACCCGGGACGCGTCGGGGACTCCACGGTGGAGCAGTGGCGGGCCAGTTTCGAGGTCAACGTCACCGGTGCGGTGGCCCTGACGCTGGCGCTGCTGCCGCAGCTGCGTTCCGCGCGCGGGCATGTGGTGTTCATCAATTCGGGTGCGGGCCGGACGGTGTCGCCGGGCATGGCGTCCTATTCTGCGAGCAAGTTCGCGCTGCGTGCGTTCGCCGATTCGCTGCGCGCCGACGAGCCGTCGCTGCGGGTGACCTCGGTGTTCCCCGGCCGCACCGATTCGGAGATGCAACGGGATCTGGTGGCCTACGAGGAACGCGAGTACGACCCGGCACGGTTCCTGCGGCCGGAGACCGTCGCCGAGATCGTCGCCCATGCCGTGGCCACCCCGCCGGATGGCCACGTGCACGAGGTCGTCGTCCGCCCCCGCTGAGGGTCAGGCCGGCACCATGCCGTGCGGGTCCAGCACGAACTTCTGCGCCACGCCGGAGTCGAACGCGGCGTACCCGTCCGGGGCCTTGTCCAGTCCGATGACGGTGGCGTTCACCGCGTCGGCGATGTGGGCCTTGTCGTGCAGGATGCTCATCATCAGGCCGCGGTTGTACTTCAGTACCGGGCACTGACCGGTATAGAAGCTGTGGCTCTTGGCCCAGCCCAGACCGAGGCGCACCTTCAGCGTGCCGTGCTTGGCGTCCTCGTCCGTGCCACCCGGATCGCCGGTGACATAGAGGCCGGGGATGCCCAGTGATCCGCCGGCGCGGGTGGCGTTCATGATGGAGTTCAGCACCGCGGCGGGCTGCTCTCCCGCTCCCTGCCCGTGGCCACTGGCCTCGAATCCGACGGCGTCGACGGCGCAGTCCACCTCATTGGTGTCCAGGATGTCGGCGATCTGATCTTCCAGCGTGGCGTCCGCGCTGATGTCGACGGTCTCGCAGCCGAATGATTCGGCCTGCTTGAGCCGCTCGGCGTTCAGGTCACCGACGATCACGACGGCGGCACCGAGCAGGTGCGCCGAGTAGGCCGCGGCCAGCCCGACCGGGCCCGCGCCGGCGATGTAGACCGTCGATCCGGTGGTGACGCCCGCGGTCTTGGCGCCGTGGTAGCCGGTCGGGAAGATGTCCGACAGCATGGTCAGATCGCGGATCTTGGCAAGGGCGGCATCGCGATCCGGGAACTTCAGCAGGTTGAAGTCGGCGAACGGCACCATGACGTAGTCCGCCTGGCCACCCAGCCAGCCACCCATATCAACATAGCCGTACGCCGAGCCCGCGCGGGCCGGGTTGACGTTCAGGCAGATGCCGGTCTGCCCCTCGCGACAGTTGCGGCAGCGGCCACAGGCGATGTTGGACGGTACCGAGCAGATGTCACCGACTTCGAGAAACTGTACGTCGGAACCCTTTTCGACGATCTCGCCAGTGATCTCGTGACCGAGGGTCTGACCGACCGGGGCGGTGGTGCGACCCCGGACCATGTGCTGATCGGAGCCGCAGATGTTGGTCGACACGCATTTGAGGATCACGCCGTGATCGGCCTTGCGGCTCATCCCCATCGCCGAGGCGACCTCGGCGGGAACCTCCAGTTTCGGATAAGGCAGTGTTTCGACGGCCACCTTGCCGGGACCCTTGTATACGACGATCCGGTTGTCACTCATCACGCACCCCAAACTGGGCCGCGATCACCGTATGTCGTTCTCTCAGACGGGATTTCCGCCGCGACTGCGCGGCCCGACCTCCACTGTCCCCCGCTGATGCATGCCGATGGGCGAATACGTGCAGAAACTAGCTCAACGGAGAGGTTCCGCTCAGACGACGAGGTTGACCAACTTGCCGGGCACCACGATGACCTTCTTCGGGGTGGCCCCGTCCAGGAATGCCAGCACCTTCTCGTCGGCGCGGGCCGCCGCTTCCAACGCCGCCTTGTCGGCGTCTGCAGGGACCGTGATCTTGCCGCGCAGCTTGCCGTTCACCTGGACCGGCAGTTCGACGGTGTCGTCGGTCAGGTATCGCTCGTCGGCGACCGGGAAGGGTCCGTGTGCCAGCAGCGTCTCGTGTCCGAGCCTGCGCCACAGCTCCTCGGCCAGGTGCGGTGCCAGCGGGGCGACCATCAGTACCAGCGGTTCGACGGCGGCACGCGCCGTCACACCTTCCTTGGTGAGGTGGTTGGTGTACTCGATCAGCTTGGCCGCCGCGGTGTTGTTGCGCAGGGCCGCATAGTCTTCGGACACCCCGGCGATGGTCTTGTGCAGGGCGCGCAGCGTGTCGTCGGACAGCGCCTCGTGCTCGGCGACGCGCTCGGTACCGGTGGTCTCGTCGACCACGGTCCGCCACACCCGCTGCAGGAAGCGGTGTGCACCCACGACGTCCTTGGTGGCCCACGGCCGGGACGCGTCCAGCGGGCCCATCGCCATCTCGTAGACGCGCAGGGTGTCGGCACCGTACTCGTCGCAGATCTCGTCCGGCGACACGGAGTTCTTCAGGCTCTTGCCGATCTTGCCGAACTCCTGGTTGACCTGCGCATCCTGGTAATAGAACTTGCCTTCGCGCTCAACGACTTCCGCCGCCGGCACGTAGCTACCGCGCGCGTCGGTGTACGCGAAGGCCTGGATGTAACCCTGGTTGACCAGGCGACGGAACGGCTCACGCGAGCTGACATGGCCCAGGTCGAAGAGCACCTTGTGCCAGAACCGTGAGTACAGCAGGTGCAGCACCGCGTGCTCGACACCGCCGACATAGAGGTCCACCCCGCCCGGATCGGCCGGCCCGTGGACATCGGGCCGCGGCCCCATCCAGTACGCCTCGTTCTCCTTGGCGCACAACTCATCCGGATTCTGCGGGTCGGTGTAGCGCAACTCGTACCAGGAGCTGCCCGCCCATTGCGGCATCACGTTGGTGTCGCGGGTGTAGGACTTCAGTCCGTCCCCGAGATCGAGTTCGACATTCACCCACTCGGTGGCCTTGCCCAGCGGCGGCGACGGCTCGCTGTCCGCGTCATCCGGGTCGAACGACACCGGCGCATAGTCCGGGATGTCCGGGAGTTCCACCGGCAGAGCCGATTCCGGCAGTGGGTAGGCGCGTCCGTCGGCGTCGTAGACGATCGGGAACGGCTCACCCCAGTAGCGCTGCCTGGCAAACAACCAGTCCCGCAGCTTGAACTCCACGCGCGAGCGGCCACGGCCATCGGCCTCCAGCCGGGCCACCACGGCCTCCTTGGCCGACGCGACGCTCAGCCCGTTCAGGTAGTCGCTGTTGACCAGTTCCCCGTCGCCGCTGTACGCGCCCTCGGTGACGTCACCACCCGATACGACCTCGATGATCGGCAGCCCGAACGCCGTGGCGAATTCCCAGTCCCGCTGGTCGCCGCTGGGCACCGCCATGATGGCGCCGGTGCCGTAGCCGGCCAACACATAATCGGCGATGAACACCGGAACCTGTTGCCCGTTGACCGGATTGGTGGCATAGGAACCCAGGAAAACACCCGTCTTGGACTTGTTCTCCTGGCGGTCCAGATCGGACTTGGCCGCGATCGAGGCCCGGTAGGCGGCCACCGCGGCGGCCGGGGTGGCGGCGTCGTAGGTCCAGCGGGCATCGGTGCCCGCCGGCCAGTCGGACGCGGTCAGGGCGTCGACCAGATCGTGCTCGGGTGCCAGCACCAGATACGTGGCGCCGAACAGCGTGTCCGGCCGGGTGGTGAACACCTCGACATCACCGGCGGCAGTCCCGAATTCCACCGAAGCGCCGACCGACCGGCCGATCCAGTTGCGCTGCATGGCCTTGACCTTGTCCGGCCAATCCAGCGTGTCCAGATCGTCGAGCAACCGGTCGGAGTAGGCCGTGATGCGCATCATCCACTGCCGCAGGCGTTTCCGGAACACCGGGAAGTTGCCGCGGTCGCTGCGGCCGTCGGAGGTCACCTCTTCGTTGGCCAGCACCGTGCCCAGACCCGGGCACCAGTTGACCATCGAATCGGCGCGGTACACCAGGCGGTGACCGTCCACCACGTCGGCACGCTCGTCCGCCGACAGCGTCGACCAGTCCCGGCCGTCCGGAAGAGGCCGCGCACCCGAGGAGAACTCGGCGATCAGCTCGCCGATGGGGCGGGCGCGGTGCAGGTCGGTGTCGAACCACGCGTTGTAGATCTGCAGGAAGATCCACTGCGTCCACTTGTAGAAGTCCACATCGGTGGTGGAGAAGCTGCGCCTGGTGTCGTGGCCCAGGCCCAGCCGGCCCAGCTGGCGCCGGAAGTTGACGATGTTGGCCTCGGTGCGAGTGCGCGGATGCGTCCCGGTCTGCACCGCGTACTGCTCGGCGGGCAGGCCGAACGCGTCGAAACCCAGCGCATGCAGCACGTTGCGGCCGGTCATCCGGAAGTAGCGCGCGTACACGTCGGTGGCGATGTAGCCGAGCGGATGCCCGACGTGCAGGCCGTCGCCGGAGGGGTACGGGAACATGTCCTGCACGAACATCTTGTCCGCGGGCACCGCGCCACCGTCGGCAGGGGCCAGGGACCCGACCGGATTCGGCACGTTGAAGGTGCCCAGCGCGTGCCACCGCTGCTGCCAGTCGGCCTCTATCGCACCGGCCAGCTGCGCGGTGTAGCGGTGGCTCGGGGCGTCCGCATCAGGAGAGGTGTCGGTGTCGGCCGGGGCGTCTGTCACGCCAAACAGGGTATAAGCGCCGGTTCTGCGCCCTTCGGCCACGGGTTGGTAAAGGTTCCGTTGCAGAGCGGTCAGGGCACGGTTGCAGCTCGGTTCCGGCCCTGGTGACCTCCCTTCGGGCGTGGATACAGTCGGCCCCTGACTTGGCGAATGATCTTGGGAAGGACCGACGTCAGATGAGGAATGTGGGCGACGGCGGGACCGTCAATCAGACCGCGAGCCGCCGGTGGCGGATCGTGATCGCCGGGACGGCGGCCGGTATCGCCGGCGTGGTCGGACTGGCGGGAAACATCGCC
>JAHFVC010000539.1 GCA_023264765.1 Mycobacterium sp.
TAAGCAGACAACGCCCTGCGTGCCTCGGCACAGGCAACGACAGTTTCTGTGCACGTGCAGTACGGGGATCGAGAACATGGGGTGAAAGTTGGGCGTCGACGGTGACTTCGATGAGCGTTTTGGCAGATAGGGCTAGTGGGTACGCCTAGTCCGGCGATCCGGTACTTCGATTCCGGCGACTCGGTACTCCTTAGGGCGGGCGGGGTGGTCTGCTCGGGGTGAGGCGGCGCGACTGCGCCGCTTCTTCCTATTTGAGGAGGCTGATGTGGCCGAGTACAAGGCCATCATGACGTTGGCGCTGGCCGGGCATAGCTACAGCGAGATCGTCGCCGCCGTCGGGTGTTCGCGTCGGGAGATCGCGGCGGTGAAGAAGACGATCACCGCGTACGGCATCACCGCCGGCCAAGCGTCGTCGATGAACCCGGCCGAGATCGCCGGGATGTTCCCCGACGGGCGCAAACGCGTCTCGGAGGACTACACCAAGCCCGATTTTGATCGGGTGCTGGCGTCGATGAAGTTCAACCGGCACTTCACCATCCAGCAGGCCTGGGGCAAATATCTCGCGGACCCCGTCGGGGCCGGGAAGAAGTACGGGTACTCCCAGTACTGCGCCCTGTTCGCCGACCACGCCCGCATCAAGGACGTCGTGGCCACGCTGCATCACGAACCCGGCAGGACGATGCTGGTCGACTGGGCCGGCGACACCCTCGAGGTCCTCGACGCGGTCACCGGTGAGGTCACCAAGCTGTACTTGTTCGTGGCGGTGCTGCCGTACTCCGGTGCGGTGTTCTGTCGCGGTTTTACGGATATGAAGTCCCCGTCGTGGATCGACGCTCACGTCGCAGCGTTCGACTTCTTCGGCGGGACGCCGCAGATGGTGGTGCCCGACAACCCGACCACCGCCACCCACCGGCAGGCCAAGGGCGAGGCGGCCAGGGCTGTCAACGTCCGCTACCAGCAACTGGCCGACCACTACGGCACCGCGATCGTGCCGGCGCGGGTCCGCAAACCCCGCGACAAAGCGGCCGTGGAGTCAGCAGTGGAAGTGGTCAACAAGCGCGTGATCGGCTACCTCGCCGAGGAGGTGTGGACCACCGTCGAGGCCCTGAACGCGGCGATTGATGACCGCGTCGCCGAGATCAACACCCAGATTCGCCGGGCTGACGGTACGACACGGTGGGAGCGATTCGAGTCCGATGAGGCGCCGCTGCTGGCGGTGCTGCCAGACGACGGGTTCGCCACGGTGGAGTGGAAGCAGCTCAAGGTCGGACGGAACTATCACGTCTCCTGCGATTCGCAGTACTACTCGGTGCCGTACACCTTCGCCGGTCAACTGCTGCGAGTCCGGTTGACCGCGCAGTCGGTGACGCTCTTCGACGGTGACCAGGTCGTCTGCGAGCACCCACGGCGCCACGGCCGCAAAGGCCAGTACTCGACCGTGCTCGCTCACGCCCCGAAGGAGCACCAGGGTATCGACGGTCTGTGGTCCCGGCAGTGGTTCACCGACCGTGCCCGCGGGTTCGGCCCCGCCACTGAGCAGGTGATCGCCCAGATCCTTGATCGTCACGTGATCGAGGCGCAGGGCTATCTGGACTGCCAGAACATCCTCGAAACTCTCGGCAAGCGCAGTCGCCAGCGGCTCGAGGCAGCCTGCCAGGTACTGCTCAACCAGAACAGTGCCGGTAGCTACAGCGTGCTCAAACGCGTCATGGCGAGCATCGACTCCGACCACAAGGCGCCCCGGCCCGTGGTCCCGGCGGCGGCCACACGAAAACCGCCGCCACCGGCCGGGGCCCGAGACGACGGCGCGATTCAAGTCCGCTCGGCCGATCACTATGCGCGCGGCCGCAGCGGGGAGGGCGTGTGATGTTCACCGAGATCGATCACCAGAAGTTCCGCAACCTACGCATCACGCACGTGGCGACCCGGTTCGAGGAGCTCATCAGCGATGAGGCCAATGACGAGCTCACCCCGGAGCAGATCTTCCTCACCGCCGTCGACGACGCCCTAGACCAGCGCCAAGCCCACCGGATCGACAAGCTGATCCGCGCCGCGAAGTTCCCGATCCCGCAGGCCTCGATCGCGGAGATCAACTACCAGGAAGGACGCGGGATCACCCCGGTGCGGATGAAACGCTACGCCGGGCACCACTGGCGCCAAGACCCCACCAACCTGCTGGTCCTCTCACCGACCGGCGGCGGGAAAACCTACCTGGCCTGCGCGATCGGCATCGCCGCCTGCCAGAACGGGCACACCGTCACCTACGCCCGCATGGACGAACTCGCCCGGCGGCTGGTCATCGCCCGCGGCGACGGCATCCGCCACCAAAAAATGCTCAACGACCTGTCGGACGTGGAACTGCTGATCATCGACGACTTCCTCACCGTGGGCATCGACCCCGAGGCCGCGAACGACCTGTTCGCCGTGCTGGCCAACCGGGAGCACCGGCTGCCGACGATGATCGCCTCACAATCCCGACCGGCGTACTGGCTCGAGGCCCTACCTGACCGGGTGGCCGCGGACTCCATCGTCAACCGGCTGGCCAACAACGCCCGCGAGATCAACCTCGGCGAAGTCGACATGCGACGCCAACGCGACGACCAAGCCCGGGCGACCACCGGCTACTGGGAGTAACCCCCGACGGTGCCGGCCCGCCTCACGCGCGGGCCGGTTCCGGGTCGCCGGAACAGCGGTACCAACTCGCCGGACCCGCGGTACCGACAAGCCCTATCTGCCACGAAGTGTCCGGGCTGGTCGTAGACCATGGCGCGAGTCTCGGTGACCGCCAGGTCGTTGACGAGGTCCCATCCCAGCCCGAGTGCCTTGGCGACCGCGGACACGCTGGTGCGGTCGATCGCCAGACGCTGCAGGATTCAGCGGCTGCAGCGGCGGGTGGTCTTGGCCCGCGGCTCGGCCAACGCCGGCATGCGTTGCTGGAAGATCCTCGTGCCGCAGTCATCGTTGTCGCAGACAAAGCGTGGTACCCGCACGTGCAGTCTGGTGGGATGTCCGACGATCGGTAGATCCGTGACCTTCCGCTGGACGTGGTCGCGCAGGCGCCCCGCCATCCCGCACTCGGCGCAGATCGGGTCGAGTGTGACCGGGGCGCAGAACAGGTGCGTGAGCTCGTCGGCCACGGCGGCGTC
>JAHFVC010000540.1 GCA_023264765.1 Mycobacterium sp.
CGAACCGGGTAAACGCGTTGCCCCTGTACCGCGGTCGCGGCACCCGAGGGGCGCGTGCGCGCCGTCGGCATCGCCGCGCCGCACGGCGGAATGGCCGCGCCGCAGGGCGGAATGGCCCCCGCTCGTGCGTTAGGCCGAGCCCGGGGAGCCCAAGGCGGCCTCCAGGCGCGCCACGTAGGCGTCCAGTCCTCCGGGTCCGCCCAGGGCCGAGTCCGCGGCATGCACCCCGATGGTGACGGTGTCGCCGACGCCGACGACCACGTGCGTCAGCCCCATCATCGGGGACAACCCCGCGAACGCCGCGGCCACCGACACCGGCGCACCACCGAACGCGAAGTCCGCCGCCCCGCAGTTCACACTGGACACCACGGTGTTGCCGGTCACTGCGGCCAGCCGCACGTATGGGTCGAATTGATTTATCCCCCAACGCAACAACGGCGCGGGAGTGGCGGCGAAGGCCAACTCGGAGGCGCGCATCGCGGGATGCGCCAGCCGTTCGCGGCGAGCGTCGATGTCGGCGGCGATCCGGTCGGCCCGCTCGGCCCGGGGCACCTGTGGATGAAGCCCCACCCCCGCGGTGCCGAAGTGGTTGTACGCCCGGCGCGGCAACGGCTTGGCGATCATCAGTTCGGCGCCCAGCGTCTCGGGGTCCTCGCCGAGCTCGGCGAGCTGCCCGGCGAGTGCCTCGGCGATCCCGGCAAGCGCTGCGACGGTGACCGTGGGCCGCGACAACTGGGGCAGCGGGCGGACGACGGTGCGAAGGCCTCGCTCACCCGCCGGTCGCGTGTTGGTCCGCAGCACCGGGCATGCGGCTGCGGGCGGAGGAACCAGGCCCGCTGCGGTGTCGGCGACCAGCCGACGATGGGCGCGCGCGGCCCGAAGGCCGAGCCACGGCAATTGCCTCGGGCCGACCCGTGCCGGCACGACCTCGGGCATCGCACCGTCGCGGCCGAATATCAGCGCTGCCGACCCCGATGTCCGCCCGCCCCCTCCGAGGGCATGGGAGATCTGCAAGACCGCGACGGCGCCGTGCAGTCGCCAGGCCGCGGTCTGCGCGTCAAGTTGGTCGTCGATCAGTCCCGCGACGGCGGCCAGGCAGCCGGCCCAGCTGGCGTCCGCGAGTTCGTGAACCACGAATTGGGTTGGGTCCACTCCGCACTGGCTCCAGACGGGATAGGGCCAGCCGCCGCGGTCGTCGACTCGGACGCTCAGTTCCGGGCACCCGGCGGCGCACGCCATGGCCGCCTCCAGCGCCTGGTCCAGGTCGGCCGGCACGCCTGCGAATCCGAAGAGCAGGAAGGTGTCGTTGGGAATCTTGGCCGACGTCCAGAACGCCTGCGCATCGACGGCGGTCAGTCGATGCGTGGACACCCGCCAAGGTTAGGCTCCCGGGATGCTTCCACCGGCAAGTGGCAACGGGACGGTGCTCGTCACGGGCGCCTCCTCGGGTATCGGCGAGCAACTGGCCCGGGAGTTCGCCGGCCGCGGTCGGCACGTGGTCCTGGTGGCGCGGCGAGCCGAGAAGCTCGAGGCGCTGGCTGCGGAGCTGGGGCCCGCGGCCGACGTGCTGGCCGCCGATCTATCCGACCCCGCCGCGCGGGCCGCGCTCCCCGGCCGGGTGGCCGAGCTCGGACTCGTCGTCGACGTGCTGGTCAACAACGCCGGGTTGAGCACGTCCGGGCCGGTCTCCGCATCCGATCCCGACGCCGAGCTCAACCTCGTCGAGGTCGACGTGGCCGCCGTCGTCGACGCGTGCAGTCGGTTCCTGCCCGGCATGGTCTCCCGCGGTCGGGGCGCGGTACTCAACGTCGCCTCGGTCGGGGCGTTCGGTCCGCTGCCGGGGCAGGCCGCTTACGGGGCCGCAAAGGCCTTCGTGCTGTCCTACACCGCGGCAATCGGCGAGGAACTCCGTGGCACCGGCGTCGTCGCCGCGGCGCTGTGCCCTGGGCCAGTCAGTACCGAATTCGGCCAGAAGGCCGGCATTTCGGATGCGGACGCCGCAGCGGCCCTGCCCAAGGCGATGTGGGTGGATGCCGCCGTCGTGGCCAAGGCCGCCGTCGACGGACTCGCTGCGGGCCGGACGGTGATCGTGCCCGGCCTGCTCAACAGGATCGGAGCGGCGGCTTACCAGCACCTGCCGCGCCGCCTGCTGCTGCCCATCCTGTCGCGCAGCCATCCGGCGCTGAAGAAGCGCTAGCCCCCGCGACTCCCCTTCCCGCCGCACCCCTTCCGCCGAACGTGGGTGACCACCACGCCGCAGCGCGCTTGGGCGGGGATCAAGTCCGCACTCGGCCAGGGGGCCGAGCCCACCCTCGTCCGGGCCGCCCCACTGAGCCCACCCTCGGCCAGGGGGCCGAGCCCACCCTCGTCAGGGCCGCCCGATGAAGTCCAGGATCCGTTCGGCGACGACTTCCGGTTGCTCGAGCTGAAGGAAGTGACCCGCCCCCTCGATCACCGCAAAGTCGCTGCCTGCGGGCAGCACGGCGGGCACCCGATCGGCGAGTTTGGCGCCCATGGCCCCGTCGGTGGCGCCGTGCAGATACAGCGTCGGGGTCACGAGTTCGGACTTGGTCCAACGACTTTGGAGTGCCGCGTAGCGCTCGGGCGGTGTGGCGACCGAGAATGCCGCGCGGTAGTACCCGAGGGCCGCCGCCCAGTTGACGGGCGAACCGATGGCGGCCCGAACGTGGTGCAGGTCCTGGTCCGCCGGGTAGCCGGGCGACCAGCGGCGCCACAGCAGCGGCAGCACCCACGATGCGGATCGTTCTGGCAGCCAAGGCAATTGGAAGTAGGTGACATACCAGCTGCGCAGCAGCTGCGCGGGCATCAGGGCGGCCAGCGAGCGCCGCACACCCACGCCGCGCTGCGGCCAGAAGGCGCGCGTCGGCGGCACCGACATCACCACGGTCTTGCCGAAGGGCCCGTCCGGCAGGGTCGCGAGCCCGGCGGCCGCCATGGCGCCCCAGTCGTGCCCGATCACGACGTCTCGGCCCGTGGGCCCGGCCGCGTCGAGCACTCTCAGCGCGTCGTCCGCGAGCGCGCCGACGTGATAGCTCCCCTCCGCGGATGCGGGCGACGGCGCGTAGCCGCGCTGGAACGGTGCCACCACCCGCCAGCCCGCCGCGGCCAGCAGGGGCG
>JAHFVC010000034.1 GCA_023264765.1 Mycobacterium sp.
GAGCATCCTGGTGGCGCTGGAACTGGTCGACGAGCCCGACACCACCGTCGTACTGACAGGTGGCGAGGTGCGCCCCGGCGAACTCAGCCTGATCGGCCCCACGGCCGAGGACACCCTGGCCCAGTACAACTGCGACACCTTCGTCATGGGCGTCGCCGGCATCGACGTCGACCGCGGGATCTCCGATTACCACCACGGCGAGAGCCGGGTGAAAAGGTCGGCCACCCGCCGGGCGGACCGGGTCATCGTCGCAGCCGACAAGAGCAAACTGGGCCGCGTCACCTTCGTCAGCATCGCCGCGCTCGCCGACATCGGCGTCATCGTCACCGACGGTGAGGTGGACCACCCGGCACTGGTAGCCGCTCGCGGCGCCGGGGTCGAGGTCATCTGCGTCGCCGGGCATGAGGACAGCAGCTCATGAGCGACTACACCATCGGCGTCGACGTCGGCACCACCGGCACCAAGACCGTGCTGTTCAGTACCGAGCGCGGCATCGCCGCGACCGCCACCCGCGAGACCGTCCTGCATTCGACCGGACCCGGTATCGCCGAAGCCGACACATCGCAGTGGCACAACAATGTCATCGAGTCGATCCGTGAAGTCCTCACCGTCGGTGACGTTTCCGCCGACGCGGTCGGTGCGGTCGCCACGTCCGGAATGGTGCCGGCCGTCATACCGGTGGACCTCGGCGGAAACCCGTTGCGGCGGGCCATCCTTCAGAATGACGCCAGGGCGCACCGCGAGGTCGGCCAGCTGGCGGCCGCGCTGTCCGGCGTCGACCTGGTCACCCTGACCGGGTCCGCACTCACCCAGCAGTCGGTGGCCCCGACCGCCGTCTGGCTCCGCGAGCACGAACCCGACGTCTACGCCCGCACCGCATACTGGGTCGGCTCCTACGACTGGGTGCTCACCGCTCTCGGTGCGCCCTGTCACGTAGAACAGAACTGGGCACTGGAATCCGGGCTGTTCAGCATCGACGGCCCGATCGCCGATCCGGTCCTCGCCGCCGCCGCGCTCGACCCCGAAACGCTTGCGCCGGTGCATCGTCCGGGTACCCGCGTCGGGGAACTCAGCACAGCGGCCGCCGAACTCACCGGGCTGCGACCGGGTACCGCCCTGGTGGTCGGCGGTGCCGATCACGTGCTCTCCGCTTACGCCGCCGGCGTCAACCGGCCCGGCGACGCGCTGGTCAAACTGGGCGGCGCGGGTGACATCCTGGTCGCCAGTGACACCCAGGTCGTCGACGAACGTCTCTACCTGGACGCGCACCCGGTGCCCGGGCACTGGCTGCCCAACGGATGTATGGCCACCAGTGGCAGCCTGATCCGCTGGTTCCAGACACTCGTCGGCGGGGCGGAACTGACCACCCTCGACGACGAGGCGGCCCAGCGCGCACCCGCCGAGGTCCTGTGTCTGCCGTACTTCCTCGGCGAGAAGAGTCCGCTACACGACCCCGACCTTCGCGGCACCTTCGCCGGGCTACACCTCGGTCACACCCGAGCGGACATGTACCGCGCTGTGCTGGAAGCCATCGCCTTCGGGTTCCGGCACCACGTCGACATCTTCACCGATATCGGGATTCCGCTGAGCCGGGTGATGATCACCAACGGCGGCTCGAAATCCACATTGTGGAAACAGATCCACGCCGACGTGCTGGGTCTGGACATGCTGCCGGTGCGCGGTCACCCCGGTGCGTCCCTGGGCGCGGCGGTGATCGCCGCCATCGGCATCGGCGCGCTGGACGACTGGTCCGATGCCGCCCGCTTCATCGCCCTGGACGCGCCGTACACCCCCGACCCGGCCCGCGCCGCCGCCTACGACGACGCGTACGCCACCTGGCGTGAACTGGGCACGGCGATGACGCCCATCTCGCACCGACTGGCTCGCACCACCCGATGAGTACAGAACACGAAAGGATCAGTGCCGCAATGAAAAGCACCACCACCCCGACACCAGGGCGGAGGCGGCCGTTCTTCGTAGCCGCCGTCATCGCTCTGGTGTCCGTGATCGCGATGCTGCTGAGCTCGTGTGCCGGCAGCGGCGGACCGGAACAGACGCAAGCCACCGGCACCGGTGACGTCCCGAAGAACAGCTCGGGCACCGTGCGCATCCTGATGGAGAACGTCCCCGACAGCGACATCGTCAAATCGATGGTGGCCGACTTCAACAAGGACTACCCGGACGTCAAGGTCGACATCGAGCAGCTGACCTATGACCAGATGCGCGACAAGCTGGTGTCGTCCTTCCAGTCCAGTACCCCCAACTACGACCTGATCGTGGTGGACAACCCGTGGATGGTGGACTTCGCCAAAGCCAAGTTCCTGCAGCCCCTGGACGCCCGCATCGACAGCACGCCCGACTACGACTCGGGTGACTTCTTCCAGCCGCTGACCGACATCACCAACGTCGACGGTGTGCACTACGGCGTGCCGTTCTACAACTACGCACTCGGATATCTCTACAACACCGATGATCTGGCGCAGGCCAAGCAGACGGTGCCGACCACGCTGGACCAACTGGTGAGCACCTCGAAGGCGCTGAAGTCCGGTGACCGCGCAGGGATCGCGATGCAGCCGCAGCGGGGTTACAAGATCTTCGAGGAATGGGGCAACTGGCTGTTCGCCGCCGGCGGTTCCATCTACGGCCCGGACGGCAAGCCCACGCTGAACACCCCGGAAGCCAAGCGCGCACTCGAGGCGTACATCGACACCTACAAGAACGCCGCGCCGCCGAACAGCCTGAACTGGAGCATGGATGAGGCGCAGCGGTCGTTGGCGGCCGGTCAGGCAGCGTCGATGATCAACTACAACTGGCAGCTGCCCGCCGTCAACGAACCCGGATCCGGCCCGGCCGCAGGCAAGTTCAAGCTCGCGACCATCCCCGGTGGCAAGCAGGTGCTGGGTTCCTGGAGCTGGGCCATTCCGGCCAACTCCGGATCCTCGGATGCCGCTTGGGCGTTCGCATCGTGGATCACCGCCAAGCCGCATGACGTGGCGCGCACCGAGAAGGGCGGCGCCGCGATCCGGCAGAGCACCCTGAAGGATCCGGCGGTGCTGAACGGAAAGTTCGGCGCCGACTACTACCACACGGTGGAACAGCTGCTCGCGAACTCCGCACCCCTGAGCCAGGGGCCCAGCGGCGAGGAGATGATCCAGGCCGTCGGCACCGAGCTCAACGAGGCGGTCGCCGGCACGAAGAGCGTCGACGACGCACTGGCCGCGGCACAGGCCGCCGCCGAGAAGATCCAGGGCTAGCGCACCCCCCGGCTGCTAGCCCTGACCGAGACCGATCACCCCGCGAAAGGAGCAAAGACCATGATGCAGTTCAAACACGGCATGGTCGCCCCCCTCGTTGCGCTTTTCGTCGGGGTGGTCGGTTTCCCCCTCGGGTACGCGTTCTACCTCAGCGTCACCGACTACAAGCTGACGAATCACGGCACGCCGAATCTGGTGGGTGCCGACAACTACGTCAACACCTTCGCAGACGGCGAGTTCTGGCACGCTTTCGGCACCACCGCCCTCTATGTTCTGGTTGCGGTCGGGCTGGAGCTGCTCATCGGTCTGGCCATTGCGCTCTCGTTGCAGAAGCAGCGTTGGGCACGCGATCTGACCCGCTCGATGCTGCTGGCGCCGATGTTCATCACCCCGATAGCCGTCGGGCTGATCTTCCGTTTCCTGCTCAACGACCAGCTGGGTGCCATCCCGCACCTGCTGCGCGCCATCGGGATCGACTACGACTTCTTCGGTCCCGGCCGGGCCCTGTTCACCATGGCGTTCATCGACGTCTGGCAGTGGACACCGTTCATGGTGCTGCTGCTGCTCGCCGGGCTGGAATCCATTCCGCGCCAACCGCTGGAGGCAGCGCGGGTGGACGGCGCGAACGGCTGGTATGTGTTCCGGCGGGTAACCCTCCCGCTGCTGGCGCCGGTCCTGGTGGTGGCGATCATGCTGCGCTCACTGGACGCGATGAAGGTGTTCGAGTACGTCTTCGCCACCACCCGCGGCGGGCCGGGCACCGAAACCGAGACGCTGCAGTACTTCATCTATCAGACTGGTATCCAGTTCTTCCGGCTCGGCTCCGCATCGTCGATGGCGTTCGTGGTGCTGGTGGTGGTGCTGACGGTGATCGTGATCGCGTTCCGCCGGATGGAGAAGGCGAAACAGTCATGAAGAACTCCCGTCTGCTGACCGCCTGCCGGGTCGCCCTGCTGTGGGCGGCCGCGATCACCGTGCTCTTCCCGCTGCTGTGGGTGGCGCTGGCCAGCGTGAAAACCGCGCAGCAGCTCAATGATCCGTTCCTGGTGGCGTTCACCCCGGTACTGGACAGCTGGCGCAACGTGCTGTCCTCGGGCATCCTTGCCGCGGCAGGCCGCAGCGCGCTGGTCGCACTGGTGACCGTCGGCATCAGTGTGGTGGTCGGCAGCATGGGCGCCTACGCCATCGCCCGGTTCCGGGCCGGCGGCACCGCCACCCGCTTCGGCATGCTCGCCGCGCAGGTGCTGCCACCCGCGGTGCTGGTGTTCCCGTTCCTCACCATGGCCTACGCGCTGCGCCTCAACGACACCGTGGTGCCCGTCATCTTCGCGCATCTGAGTTTCGTTCTGCCCGTGGTGACCTGGTTTCTCATCGGCTTCTTCGAGGCAGTCCCGCGCTCGCTGGAGGAGCAGGCCCAGGTCGACGGGTTCACCCGCTTCCAGGCATTCCGGATCGTGGTGCTGCCCCAGGTATTCCCCGGCATCGGCGCCGCGGCCATCTTCGGTTTCACCCTGTCGTGGAACGACCTCTTCTACGGCCTCATCCTGGCGCCGGGCAAGGCCGCCATCCTGCCGGTGGCCATCGCGGGATTCAACACGTTCCGTGGCGTGCAGATCGGCTCGATGAGCGCGGCGATCCTCATCGCGGTGGTGCCGGTCGTCATCGCCAGCTTCTTCATCCAGCGCCGGCTCGTGCAGGGCATCAGCGGCGGCGCGGTCAAGTTCTAAACGATTGGTGTGTAACGCTTCATGGCAACAGTCCGCTTCTCCGGCGTCAACAAGTCCTACGGGTCCACGTCCATCGTCACCGACCTGAACCTGGAACTGCCCGACGGGTCTTTCACGGTGCTCGTCGGACCGTCCGGGTGCGGCAAGTCGACGTCGTTGCGCATGCTCGCCGGCCTGGAATCGGTCACCTCGGGCACCATCACGATCGGCGACCGTGACGTCACGAACCTGCAGCCCCGCGACCGCGACGTGGCCATGGTGTTCCAGAACTACGCGCTTTACCCGCATCTGACGGTGCGGGAGAACATCGCGTTCCCGCTGCGTGCCTCCAAAACCCCTCGGGCAGAGGCGCTGCGCCGCGCTGATGACGTCGCCGAGTCGCTCGGGCTGGGACAGCTGGTGGGCCGCAAGCCGAAGGATCTCAGTGGCGGCCAGCAGCAGCGAGTGGCCATCGGCCGGGCCATCATCCGGGAACCGTCGGTGTTCCTGTTCGACGAGCCGCTGTCCAACCTCGACGCGAAGCTGCGGGTCGAGACGCGCACCGAACTGCTGCAGATCCAGCGCAGGCTTGGCATCACCTCGGTGTACGTCACGCACGACCAGGAAGAAGCCATGACGCTCTCGGACCGCATGGTGGTCCTGCGCGACGGGCGCATCGCGCAGGAGGGCACTCCGCTGGAGGTCTACAACGCCCCGGCCGACACCTTCGTCGCGTCCTTCGTCGGCAGCCCCAAGATGAACCTGCTCGACGGTGACCTGTCCGGCCGGACTTTCACGCTGCCAACGGGTTTCACCTTCGATGTCGAAGGAATCTCCGCCGCGGGCCCTATCACGCTCGGGGTGCGCCCGGATGACCTGGTGCCGGTGGCGGCCTCTGGCGACGAGCCCGGCGCCGCCCGGGTAATCCTGATCGAACTGCTGGGACCGCGCGCCATCGTCACCATCGAGGCACTTGGCACCGAATTGACCAGTGTGGTGGAGACATCCCGGCTCACCGGCATCACCGAGGGCGCCCCGGTGGCGCTGTCGGTGCGTCCGGGGGCGGCCCACGCATTTGATGCCCAGACTCACCTGCGCCTGCCCGGCGCGTGACCCAGTGAAACTCACAGGACTAGAAAGACGAGGACACAGCACAGATATGACCAAGACAGTCGTGGTGACCGGAGCCGGATCCGGCATCGGTCGCGCCATCGCCACCACCCTCGCCCAACGTGATTGGCGCGTCGTCGTCACCGATATCAACGGCGACGCGGCCCGTGAGGTCGCCGCGGGTCTGCCGAACCCGGAGGCGGGGCACGAATCGGCGGTGCTCAACGTCAGCGCCCCGGAGGACGCCGCGTCGGTCGCCTATGGCATCGCCGACCGCCTCGGTCTCGACGCCTGGGTGAGCAACGCCGGAATCTCGTTCATGCACACGTTCCTCGACGCACCGGTGGCCGCCTACGACCAGACCATGGACGTGAACCTCAAGGGTGTCTTCGTCTGTGGGCAGGCCGCGGCGCGTGCCATGGTGCGCAGCGGAACCGCGGGCAGCATCGTCAACACCGCATCGATGGCGGGCAAGCAGGGCCGGGTGCCTTTTCTCTCGGATTACGTGGCCTCGAAGTTCGGCGTCGTCGGCCTGACCCAGGCCATGGCCTACGAGCTGGGTGAGCACGGTATCACCGTCAACTGTGTCTGCCCCGGCTACGTCGAGACACCCATGCAGACAAGAGAACTGGAGTGGGAGGCCAAGCTGCGCGGCACCACCCCGGAGGGCGTGCGCACCATGATGATCGAGGACACCCCGCTGGGTCGTCTCGAACAGCCCGACGACGTCGCCCGCGTGGTCGCCTTCCTGCTGTCCGAGGATGCCAGATTCGTCACCGGGGAAGCGCTGGCCGTCAACGGCGGCGCCTACATGGACTAGCCATCCACCCCGAAACGCTTGTATATCAACCAGAAAGGCATATCAGTGACCACCACCTGGCTCGACGAGGTCTTCCGAGTGCGGAAGCCCGTCATCGCCATGCTCCACCTGAGCGCACTGCCCGGCGATCCCGGCTACGACACCGCCGGCGGCATCGCCGCGGTGGTCGACCGGGCCCGCGAGGAACTCGACGCGCTGCAGTCCGGGGGAGTGGACGGCGTGATGATCAGCAATGAATTCAGCCTGCCGTACCTGACCAAGACCGAGCCCATCACCGCGATCACGATGGCCCGGATCATCGGCGAACTGCTGCCGGATCTCTTCGTGCCCTATGGCGTGAACGTGTTGTGGGACGGTCGTGCGTCCATCGACCTGGCCGTCGCTACCGGCGCCAAGTTCGTCCGGGAGATCTTCACCGGCGTGTACGCCAGCGATTTCGGCTTGTGGGACACCAACGTCGGCGAGGTGGCCCGCCACCGGGCCCGCGTCGGCGGTTCCGGGGTGAAGCTGCTGTTCAACATCGTGCCCGAGTCGGCGACCTACCTGGCCGCACGGGATCTGGCGTCGATCACCCGTACCACGGTGTTCGCCACACTGCCGGATGCGATCTGCGTGTCCGGTGCCACCGCAGGTGCGCCGACCGACGCCGAGGCACTGCGGGTGGTGAAGTCCGCGGCCGGTGACGTTCCGGTGTTCGTCAACACCGGGGTACGCGCCGAGAATGTGGCAACTCAGCTCGCGATCGCCGACGGCGCCGTGGTGGGCACCTACTTCAAGGAAGGCGGCGTATTCGAGAACCGGGCCGATCAGAAGCGGGTCGAGGAATTGATGCTGGCCGCCAGAGCATTCCGCGAGCAGCTGGTCTGATCCTCTTCGCGCCGAGACTACGGTTCTTGTGGCCGAAGGCCCCTATTCGCGCCAGAATGCGTAGTTTCGGCGCCCACCATGTCGCGCCCTCGGCTCACGGCGAGCCGATCTCTGGTCCCCAGTCGCCTCGACCGCGACACTGGCAGCAAACAGATGACCGGGACAGGAGGCGTTGTCGGCAGATGACGGTACTGAGCGACAGTCAGTGGCGAACCGTACGACCACTGGCCGAGGACTGGACGTGGCAAACCCTGGGTACCTGCAGGCAGCTGGCCCCCGAGGTTTTCTTCCCCGAGGACTCCGGGCGTTCCGGGCTGCGGGCCCGCGAAGAGCGGGCCAAGCAGATCTGCCGGGCGTGCCCGGTCCTCGCGCTGTGCCGGGATCACGCGCTGGCGACCCGCGAAACCCACGGAGTGTGGGGTGCCCTGTCGGCGCGTGACCGTGCCAAGCTGCTGACGGCGGACGGCAAGTAGGTCTCATCCCGCCGCTGCGGCACGCGCACCGAACCGGCCGCGCCAGTGCCGGGCGGGGTGGCGCTGCGGTAGGTGGGCGTCGGCGCCGAACAATTTCTCCCGCAGGGTTCCCGGCCGGTATTCGGACTGGGCCAGCCCACGCTTGCGCAACTCCGGGACGACGTGGTCGATGAACTCGGCGAAGCTGCCCGGCGTGGTGATGTACCTGATGTTCAGGCCGTCGACCCCCGCGTCCTGCCATGTCTCCAGGGCGTCGGCGATTTGCTCGGGGGTGCCGACCACCCGGGTCGCCTCCTGCTGCTGGCGGATCAGGTCGGCGATCGTCGGGTTGGTGCCGGGCGGGGCGGCGTTGACGAGCGCCTCGATGGTGCTACGGGTGCCCTGCACCTTGGCGGCCAGGTCGCCGATCGGGGTGTCGTGATCCAGTCCGCCCAGGTCGATACCGATCCCGCCGCTGCGGTGTGCGATCAGTCCGTCGACGCTGAGGTAGGAGTCGAGCTCGGCAGCCTTGGCTTTCGCCTCGGCCTCGGTGGATCCGACTACGAAGGACAGGCCCTGGAAGAACTTGATGTCCGTCGCGAGCCGGCCGGCGGCCACCGCCGTCGCCCTGGTGTCGTCGATCACCTTTCGGGCGCCCGCTGGGGACGCCGCATTGATGAACACGCCTTCGGCGTGCCTGGCCGCGAACGCCCTTCCCGCACTGGAGGTGCCGGCCTGGAAGACCACCGGGGTGCGTTGCGGCGAGGGGAAGCTCAGGTGCGGGCCTTCGACCCGGTAGCGCGCACCGACATGATTGATCTTGTGGACGCGATCGGGATCGGCATGGACGCCCCGCGCCCGGTCGCGCACCAGCGCGCCGTCCTCCCACGATCCTTCCCACAGCTTGTACACCACCTCGGTGTACTCCTCGGCCCACTCATACCGGGCATCGTGTTCCTCGCGTTCGGGTAACCCGAAGTTGCGCGCGGAGTTTCGCAGCGCGCTGGTCACGACGTTCCAGCCGATCCGGCCCTTCGACAGATGGTCGAGGGTGGAGATCTTGCGGGCGAAGGAGAACGGGTGGTCCTGCAGAACCGAGCTGGTGATGACCAGACCGAGGTGCTCGGTGACAAGAGCCAGCGCCGACACGATGGCCGACGGATCGTGATTGGGTATCTGCAGACCCTCGCGCAGATAGGTGTCCCAGCCGCCGCGATAGTCGTCGTACAGCCCGACCACATCGGCGAAGAACACCGAGTCGAAGGTGCCGCGTTCCAGCAGCTTGACCAATTCGATCCACGGGTCGAGCTGGTCGAACTCGACGCTGCGTGTCTCGGGGTTGCGCCACGTTCCGTACGAGACGTGGGTGGCGGTATTCATGGTGAACGCGTTGAGAATCAGTCTGGGACGGGGCACGGTCTCACCTTTCGGGATACGCATTGCGCTGGTGTAGAAGAAAACTCAGCCGATCGTGCAGGGTAAACCCGAGGATGCCGGCAGCTCAACCGTTTCCCTTGGAGTGCGCAAAACCCATGTGTAGCTGGCCTTCACGGTTCTCGTAGCCGCAGACCCGGGATTGGCCACCCGGACCCGGATACCGTTGCAGCCGTTCGGTTCGCACGCGATGAGGGGAATGCGCAGCATTTGTTCTGTACCGCAGTCCTCCCGCCCCGTCACCTTCGCCTCGCTCGCTGTGCGCAACTACCGCGTGTATGCCAGCGGCGCGATCGTGTCCAATGTGGGCACCTGGATGCAGAGGGTGGCCCAGGACTGGTTGGTGTGGCAGCTGACCGGCAGCGCCCTGGCGGTCGGGTTGGCCACCATGGCGCAGTTCCTTCCCGCACTGCTGCTGTCCTATCCGGGCGGAATGGTTGCCGACAGGTGGAACCGGCGTGCGGCCCTTCTGGTTTCGCAGGTACACATGGCGGTGCCCAGTGCACTGATCGGGACCATGGCGGTCATGTCCGCGTTGCCCGCCCCGGCGCTGTTCGGACTCATCCTGTGGTTCGGCTGCGCCTCCGCGATGGACGCGCCGTTGCGGCACTCCTTCGTCGCCGACCTGGTACCGAACTCCCTGCTGCCCAACGCGGTCGGATTGAACTCGGCGTCGTTCAACTCCGCACAGCTGGTCGGTCCGGCGATCGGCGGTCTGCTCATCTCGGCGCTGGGATCGGGAGTGCAGGCGGCTGGCTGGGTGGTGCTGGGTAACTGTTTGAGCTACGTCGCCTCGGCGTGCGCGATCTGGCGGCTGGACACCTCCCGGTTCGTCGACCGCCGGCATGCGGGCCCGTCGGCCGCCGTCATCCCCGGCGCGACCAACAGTATGTCGCAGCACCAGATCTCGGCGACGCTGATCGCGCTGACGGCAGTCGGCGTGTTCGGGTTGACGTTCCGGCCCACGAATGTATTGATGACCACCGTCACCTTCACCTCGGGTGCCGCGGTGTTCGGTCTGTTGAACAGCCTTCTCGCGGTCGGATCATTATGTGGCGCAGCACTTTCGGCACGATCGTCGGACGTGTCGGTCCGGCGGTTGTGCGTGGCTGCCGGTGCCTTGGGCGCAGCCAGCGTGTGCGCCGCGGTGAGTCCGAGTCTGCATTGGTATGCACTGACCCTCCTACCGCTGGGCTATCTCTCCCAGACCAGCACCAATCCAGCCTTCGCCCTGCTCCAGATCCTGGTCAGCGAGGATCGCCGAGGCCGGATCGCAGCAGTTGCGATGACCTGCCTGATGGGTGGAATGGCGGTATCGGCACCGCTGTTCGGCGTCCTCGCCGACCAGACCAACCCTCGGCTGTGCCTCTTGGTCGGTGGGATAGGTGCCATCGGTGGCGCACTCGCGGCCTACGGCTGGTACCGCAGACGGATCAGGCCGTAACCGTCGTGGCATCCAGGGACCGCGGTGGCCGGCCGAGACGGGCGTGCTCGGCGGTGACGTGCTGGATCAACTCGTTCACGGGCGCATCGGTGCCGTGCAGGCGTGCCAGGAGCACGATTTCGCCGTTGAACCAATCGGTTTCGACCTGGGTGTGACCCCGCGCCACGCTCTGCCACGTCGACCCGTGGTGCTCGGTATTCACCCGGCCGCGCAGGATCTCTGCGCGCCGGTGCTGATCCTGCTGCGCGGTGGCGAACGGGATGCCGGCCACGCTCAACACCCGCTCGGCCTCCTCGCGCGCACGGCGGACCAGCTCGTCGGCCGCCGGACCCGGCGCATAGACGGCAATGACACCGTTGGCGAGATTGGCGATGAGTTTGCGGTACTTCCAGGCCATGATGTCGTCGCGCACCTCGGAGTGAAACTGTGCCGAGCGCAGCGTGGCGGCCAGCGCGTCGGCATGCTCGTCCGAACCGGCGGGGTAGCGGCCCAGGTCCAGGATTCCGGCGACCGGATGGCTCTGCTGGATCACCACGCCCGGCTCCAGGTGGGCGGCCGGGAGCATCACCGCGACACCGTAGACGTGGGCGAACCTGCGCAGCGCCGCTGCCTCGTTCGCCACCCCGTTCTGGGCCGAGAAGATCGGTGACTGCGGCGGGGCGTGTGCCGCGAGGTCGTCGAGGGCGGCCGCCGTCTGATGACTCTTGACGGCAAGCACCACGGCAGGCTCTGCGCCCCAGTCGATCTCACCGGCATCGGCCGCGGTGCCCAGCATGACCTTTTCCTCACCGGTCTGGGTGACCAGGGTGAGGCCGTGGGCGCGGATCTCGCGCAGGTGATCACCACGCGCGACCGCGGCGACCGCGACGCCGGCCAGCGCCAACCGCGCCGCGACAACCCCACCGATCGCGCCGGCCCCGTACACCACCACCGCCGGACTGGGACTGTGCGTCACCGGTTCACGGTACCGAGATCAGCTGACGAAGTGCTGGCAGCACCTCGTCACCGACCCGGGCGATCTCGGACCGGTACGGCGTGTCCGACAGCACGAAGTGTGAGATCCCCAGGTCGGCGTACTTCTGCAGGGCCGCGGCCACGTCGGCGGCCGATCCGACCAACCACGTGGTGCCCGCGCCGCCGCCGCCGAACCGGCCGGGCGCGGTGTAGAGGCACGAATCGAGGACCTCGCCCCGTTCCGCGAGGTCGAGCAGCCGGGTCTGTCCGACAGCTTCCCGGCGCACACGACCGTGCAGATCGGACCTGCCCGCGATGACGGCCAACTTGGCTTCCGCATCACGCCAGGCTTGTTCGGTGGTGTCGCGGACCAGGGTGGTGACACGCAAACCGAACTCCAGTGGCGGGTGGGACCGTTCGAGGGACTTCGACAAGGTGGTGAGCCGGTCGATCCGCTCTGCGATTCCGTCCAGGGGTTCGCCCCAGAACAGTTGCACATCAGCCTCTGCCGCGGCCACCCGCTCGGCCGCCTCCGATGCCCCGCCGAAGTACAGCCGGGGGTGGCGTCCCGTCTCGGCCCGGAATGGGCGCGGCGCCACCGTGGAACGAAGCACGCGGAAGTACTCACCGTCGAAGGTGACGTTCTCCTCGTGCCAGAGCCTGCGCACCAGCCGCAGGAACTCCAGCGTGCGGTCATAGCGCCGCGCCGGACTGAATTCGTGGTCGCCGTACGCACCTGGATCGTCGATACCGCTGACGATGTTGATGAACAGTCTGCCGCCACTGAGTTGGTCGAGGGTGGCTGCGGCGGCGGCGAAGTGGGCCGGTTGCCAGTACCCGGGCCGAACCGCCACCAACGGGGTGAACGTGGTGGTCCGCGCGGCGATGGCGGCCGCCACCGTGAATGTGTCGGGCCGCCCCCAGCCCGTACCGATCAAGGCGCCGCCCCAGCCGTGCCGCTCGATGCGCTGCGCCAGATCGACCGAGTACTCCAGCGAACCCCAGCCTTCGACGGTGTCGTCGCCGCGGTGTCCCGGCTCGACGGTGTTCGGGATGTACCAGAGGAATTCCCGCGTCATACGCTCACCGCCGCCTGCAGGTTGGCGTTGGCGGGGCGGGCCAGTCCGTAGTGCCCGCGCAGCGTCGCCGCCGTGTACTCGCAGCGGAACAGGCCGCGCCGGCGCAGGATCGGGATGACCTCCTCGACGAAGATCTCCAACCCCGACGGCAGCACGGCGGGCATGATGTTGAATCCATCCGCGGCGCCGCCGGTGAACCACTCTTCGATGGCGTCGGCGACCTGTTCGGGTGCGCCGGTGAAGGTCCGGTGGCCACGTCCGCCGCCGAGCCTGCCGATCAGTTCCCGCACCGTCAACCGCTCGCGTCGCGCCAGTTCCACGATCAGGGTGAATCTGCTCTTGGCGCCCTCGATTTCGGCCTCGGCAGGCAGATCGGCGGGCAACTGCTCGTCGAGCGGCAGCCTTTCGATCGGGACACGCAAGGTGTCCGCCAACTGACGCTGGGCATACAGCGGGACGATCGCCTCGTCGAGTTCGCGCTCCTTGGCCAGGGCCTCGGCCTCGGTGCTCCCGATGACCGGCACGATGCCGGGCAGGATCTTCACGGAGTCCGGGTCGCGGCCGAACCCTGCGGCGCGAGCTTTGAGATCGGCGTAGAACGCCCGCGCCTCGGCGGTGGTCTGCTGAGCGGTGAAGACGGCCTCGGCGTAGCGGGCGGCCAATTCCTTGCCGTCCTCGGAGGACCCGGCCTGCACGAGTAGCGGGTAGCCCTGCGGCGAGCGGGGAATGTTCAAGGCTCCGTGTACGGAGAAATACTCTCCGCGGTGCTTCGGTGGGTGCACCTTGTCCTGATCACCCCAGGTACCCGAATTCTTGTCGGCCAGGATCGCGTCATCCTCCCAGCTGTCCCAGAGCTTTCTGGCGACATCGATGAATTCGCCTGCGCGGGCGTAGCGGGTGTCGTGCTCGGGAAGTTCGTCCAGCCCGAAGTTGCGCGCCGCCTCCAGGGTTGCGGTGGTGACGATGTTCCAGCCCGCCCTGCCGCCGCTCACATGGTCCAGGGAGGCGAACCGCCGCGCCAGGTTGTACGGCGAGTTGTACGTCGTCGAGGCGGTGGCGATCAGACCGATCCGCTCGGTGGCACCCGCCAACACCGTCAGCAAGGTCAGTGGCTCCAGGATGCCGAGCGGCCGGCGGCCGATATCGCCGTTCAATTGGGGACTGTCCGCCAGGAACAACGAATCGAAGGTGCCGCGCTCGGCAAGCCGGGCCAGTTTCACGTAGTGCGCAACATCGGTCGCCGCGTACGGATCGGATTCCGGCAACCGCCACGACGCCTCGTGGTGTCCGGTGGTCATCAGGAACACGTTGAGATGAAGCTGCCGACCACCCACGAATACAACCGTCCTCTCGGCGAGACGAAATACGTTCCATCGGAACGTATCCAGCGTCGATCAGAAAATCTGCACACTTTCGCTACGCGAAAGGTGAAGCGGGACCGGCCGTCAGGACGCGACGTCGAGGTGCTCGGGGTTCAGTTGCTGTTCCGCTTCCGCGGCGATGGTGTGCAACGTGCGCAGAATGAGCGCGATGTTGGGGTCGCGCTGCCTGCCGGCCCGGACCACGCCGCTGATGGTCCGTCCACCGACCTTGATCCCGGGCACGATCAGCGGCTCCAGGCTGCGTGGCACCGACAATCGGGGCACCACCGCCGAGGCCAGTTCGGTCGCGGCCAACTCGCAGATGTTCTGGGCACCGATCAGCCGGTGCTTGACCTGCGGAGTGAACCCGGCCTGTTCGCCGGCACGTAGTACGGCAGCTTCCAGTCCAGAGTTCTGCGGGCCCGTCACCCAGGGGCCCTCGGCCAGTGCGGCCAGGCCGTGCTTGCCGATCCGCAGGTGCAGTTCCTTGGGCGCCACCAGTACCAGTGGTTCGTACATCAATGCCTCGCAGGCCAGCCCGCCGAGGGATTCCTCACCGCCGAAGTCGTAGCGACAGGTGATGGCGACGTCTACCTCACCCTGGCGCAGCAGGCGCAGGGCGACCGTGCTGGTCTCCTGCTGCACCAGCACACGCAAGTCCGGCTCGGCCGTGCTGAGGCGCTGCATCATCGGTGCCGCCAGGGTCGGGATGCCCATGTTGAACGCGGCGATGGCAACCTGACCGGAGACATGATCGCGGGTGGCGGCCACCGCGCTCATCGCCTCGTCGACGGCGGTCAGTACCCGGCGCACGTGTTCGACGAGCACGTGCCCGCTGCGGGTCAGGCCCAGCGTGCGTCCCTCCCGCCGGAACAGGATGGCGCCCGCCTCTTCCTCCAGCACCCGGAGTTGTTGTGACACAGCTGAACTGGTGATGCTGCGGCGTTCGGCCACGGCGGTCACCGAACCCAGGTCAGCCAGGTCGCACAGCAACATCATCCGGCGCAGATCGAGCATCACACCAGGGTGGCACAACGTGGCCCGGGCCACAGTGGAGCCCGACTGGCCACCCCGCCCCTGCGGGTCTCTCAACTGGGCTTACGTGCTAGCGGGCCGCAGCAATCACCGCGGATGTAATTCCGGCGTCATCGAGGCGGCGGCGGGCTTCGGCGTACACGTCGTGCGGCAGCGGGCCGCGCCGCGCGGCGACGGCATTGGCGCGCACGTGCGCCGGGTCGGCGGTCCCGGCGATCACGGTGGTGACACCGGGCGTACTGATCGCGAACCGCAGTAGGAAGCCGTGTTCACTGTCGCCCTCGCGCAGTTCGTCCAGTCCGGTGTCCGCCCATGTGACCGGGCGGCCATCGGCGGCCTTCTTCTCCCGCTTGCCGCCCTGGGCCACGCCGCCGCGCACGATGATCCCGAAGCCGCGCTCGCCGGCGAGCTCGATCCTGGTTTCCAACTCGCGTTCCAGCGCCGAATAGGGCACCTGGAAGGCGGCGAACTCGTCGATATCGAGGTGGTCGTCGATATCCGGCAGTGTCGAGGACACCCCGAACGCCAGGATCTTGCCTTCTTCTCGAAGGGTGCGCAGGGTGTCCAGGACGTCGTCGCGGTGCAGCACCTCCAGCGACGGGCTGATGTGCAGCTGCACCAGATCCAGGCGGTCGGTGCGCAGCCGCCGCAGGCTCTGCTCCACGCCGGCGCGGATGTTGGCGGGTGAATAGTCATGGGGCAGTGGCCGGCCCGGCGTGGCATCGGGGGCGAAATCCAGCGGGCAGCCCGCCTTGGAGGCCAGCACGTACTCGTCGCGCCGGGACCCGATGTGCGTGCCGATGCGCTCCTCGCTCAGCGCGTAGTCGATCGAGGTGTCGATGAATGTGATGCCCTCGTCGAGCACGGTGTTCAGCACGGCTCCTGCCACGTCCTCGTCCAGCGGACGTGGATTGCGGTGCGGTGTCCCGCGCAGTTCCATCGCGCCGAATCCCAGCACCGTCACCTCGGGCCCATCTCGGCCCAGCCGCCGCACTTCCAGCTCACCCATCGCAGACTCCTGTCCTGTCGGCACCGATTGTGGCCGCCCTGACGCCCGCGAACCACCGGCGTGGGCTACCGATTCGCTGAACCAAAACTACGCAGTCCCGCTGTGAGCACTTAAGAACCGCTGAAAGGTTCCGTTAGCACGAGACCGTTGTTCGCCGACCCTGCGACCTCGACGCTGGCAGGCACCACAACGCGACGATCACGAGGAGTCAGCCCATGACAGATCTGCAGGACAGCGCACTGCGCTTCGACGTCGTTCCCATCGCCGGGTACATCGGCGCCGAGATCCGTGGGGTCGATCTCCGGGAAGCGTTGGCGCCCAGCGTCGTCGAGGAGATCCGCGACGCCCTGCACCACTACAAGGTGGTTTTCTTCCGCGATCAGCGCATCGGGCACCGCGAGCAGGTGGCGTTCGCGCGGTTGTTCGGCAAGGTCACCCCGGCCCACCCGCATGAGGAAAACCCGCCCGAGGGCTTCCCGGAGATCCTGCCGATCGACAGCCGGCGATACGAGGCGAACCTCGGCCGCAAACGCACGTCCTACGATCACAGCTGGCACACCGACGTGACCGCGTTGGTGAACCCACCCGCGGCGTCCATCCTGCGGGCGGACATCCTGCCGCCGTACGGCGGAGATACCAGCTGGACGAATCTGGTTGCCGCGTATGAGAATCTGCCGAAGGAGTTGCGCGATTTCGTGGACACCCTCGATATCAAGCATCAATTCCACCCCAAAGCCGAGGCGGGCAGCCAGCGCGACCGCAAAGTGCGGGAGGCGAATCTGGCCGCCTACCATCCAGCGGTGCGGGTCCATCCGGTGACGGGGGAGCGCGCCCTGTTCGTCAGCCCGGGATTCACCCGCGGTCCCCGCGAGATCCGTGGCTTCACTCCCGCCCAGAGCGAGCGCCTGCTCACGCTGCTGTGGGAGGAAGCAACCCGCACCGAGTACACCGTGCGGTTCCGGTGGGCGCCGGGCAGCGTGGCGTTCTGGGACAACCGCGCCACCGCGCACCTGGCGATCGCCGACGCCGGACATCTGGACCACGACCGCGTGCTCTACCGGGTCACCCTGGAAGGCGATGTCCCCAAGGGCGTCGACGGCAGGGAATCCGAACTCATCTCCGGCGAGCCGTTTCTCGGCTCCTGACACCTGACACGGAACGGATCAACATATGACACTCCCATTGCGCCGCCTGGGCACCGACGGCCCCCAGGTCTCCTCGATCGGCCTGGGCTTCATGAGCTTTCGCACCACAGCCGGCACCGAGGACGAGCGCCGGGCCAAAGACGTCGTCGACGCCGCTCTCGATGCGGGCATCACCTTCATCGACACCGCCGACATCTACGGGCCCGAGGTCAGTGAACTCCTGCTCGGGCGCGCCATCAAAGGCAGACGTGACGCGCTGACCATCGCGACGAAGTTCGGCAACACGCTGGACCGCGCCACCAATCCCCGCGCCCTGGACGGCCGGCCGGAGTACGTGCGCACCGCCATCGAAGGGTCACTGCGCCGGCTCGGGATCGACCATGTCGACCTGTACTACCAGCATCGGGTCGACCCAGAGGTGCCCATCGAGGACACCGTCGGTGCGCTCAAAGAACTCGTCGAAGCCGGCAAGGTGCGCTACATCGGGCTGTCCGAGCCCGGCCTGCAGACGTTGCGCCGCGCCCACGCCGTGCATCCCATCACCGCGATCCAGAACGAATGGTCGCTGTTCACCAGGGATATCGAAGACGAGACCGTACCGCTGGCCCGCGAACTGGGCATCGGCATCGTGCCGTATTCGCCGCTGGGGCGTGGCTGGTTGTCCGGACGGATCAACTCCGCCGACGACATCAGTGGCACGCATCGCGCCCACCCGCGGTTCGCGCAGGAGGCGTTCGAGCGCAACCGGGAACTGGCCGCGCAGGTGAGCGCGGTGGCCGACGAACTCGGTGTGCAGGCCGGGCAGGTGGCCCTGGCGTGGGTCCTGTCCCGCGGCGACGATGTCGTCCCCATCCCCGGTACACGGCATCCCGAGTACGTACGCGAAAACGTCGGCGCCGCAGGCGTTGCGCTCACCGCTGATCAGCTTGCGCGTCTGGACACCATCGCCGGGCAGGTCGCGGGGCACCGGTCCATCCGGCCGGAGAACCTGGGAACCGAGGCGCCGCTGGTGGGGGCGGGGAGGTCGTGACGGTCATCAGTCGGTACGGCGACGCCGAAGCAACCCTGGAGATCCACAATGAGACGCTGGCATTGCAACTGGCACATCGCTCGGTGCGCCAGTTCCGCCCGGATCCCGTCTCCGACGGCCAGCTTTCGGCTCTCGTCGCCGCCGCGCAGTCAGCCGCTACTTCATCGAACCTGCAACCGTGGAGTGTGATCGCGGTCCGCGATCCGCAGCGTAAGGCCCGGCTGGCGGTGCTGGCCAACAATCAGAAGTTCATCGACGAGGCGCCCCTGTTCCTGGTGTGGGTGGCCGACCTCAGTCGCGCCCGGCGACTCGCGGCGCGGGCGAACGTCCCACTCGACGGCGCCGACTATCTGGAGACGACGGTGATCGGATTCGTCGACACCGCACTCGCTGCGCAGAACGCCGTCGTCGCCGCGGAATCCCTCGGCCTGGGAACGGTGTTCGTCGGCGCCATCCGCAACCACCCCGAAGAGGTCGCCGCCGAACTGGGTCTGCCCCCGCACGCGGTCGCGACGTTCGGTCTGGCGGTCGGGGTGCCCGATCCCACCGAGAACGCCGGCATCAAGCCCCGGCTGCCGGTGGGCGCGGTGCTACACCACGAGCGGTATCACGCCGATGTCGCCGATGCTCATGTGCCCACCTACGACGAGCGCCTGGCCGCCTACAACGGTCGCTTCGGTCTGTCCGGAAACTGGAGTACCCGGGTGCTCGATCGGCTGGCAGGCCCACAATCGCTGTCGGGCCGGCACCGGCTGCGCGAACAACTCGAACGCCTGGGCCTGCCTTCCCGGTAGGTCAGGGCGCGATTTGTGCACGGTCCGTAACGCGCACCGTTACGGACCGTGCACAAATCACGGGTCAGAAGAAGCTGGACGGGGGCAGCGGGGCACCATTGACGGCGATGTCGCCGAGTACCCGGGCCTTGTACACGGTCGGGTTGTGCGAGAACAACGTCCGCAGATTGCGCCAGTGCCGATCCAGGTGTGTCGAGGCCCGGATCGAGGACGCGCCACCGATATCGAAGATGCGTGAGGCCGCCCGCAGCGCAGGCTCCTCGATGGCCACCTTGACCCGGGCGGCGGCGACGGAGCCCGCCGCCTCCAGATCGGCGTCGATGCCGGTGAGTCGCGCGGTGTCCAGGGCAGGGGCGAGTTCGCCTGCGGCCCTGCGCACCAACGCACCCGCGGTGTAGGCCACCGCGTCGATCTCACCGACCACCTCGAGCAGCTGCGGGTCGGCGGCGGGGGTATCGGCCGAGGCGAACGTGTAGGTGCGGTGCCTGTCGCGCACCAGCGCGGCGGCATCGGCCGTCAGCGCACGCAGGATGCCGGCGGCGATGGCGTGCAGATACAGCTGCACCAGCGCGCCGCGAGCCCGGTCCACGCCCACCGTCGTACCCAGCGCGATCACCTCGTCGGCCTCGACCACCACGTCGTCGAGAATCGTGGTGCCGCTGCCGGTGTGCCGCTGCCCGATGCCGTCCCAGTCGTCGGCGTGCACCACCCCGACGCGGCCCACGGGTATCACCGCGGCCACCGGCCGGCCGGCCTCGTCCTCGGCGCTCACCCTGATGAAATCGGAGAACTGCGCGCCCGTGCTGTAGAACTTGCGGCCGCGCAACCGGAATCCGCCGTCCACCCGGACCAGTTTGGTGTCGTAGGCCTGGGCTCCGACGGCCTTGCTGCTCTGCTCCGAACTGGTCCCGCCGATCAGCCGGCCGTGGGCCACTTCGTCGATCCAGCGCTGCGCACCCGGCTTGTGCGGCGCCCGCTGCAGCTCTTCGACCAAGGAGAAGTGCACTCGCAGAATGTGGGTGAGGTCGGGGTCGGCCTCGGCCAGCGCGATCGCGAAATCGAAGAATTCACCGACGCTGTACCCGGCGCCGCCGTGCTCGCGGGCCAGGCGCACCGCGCCCAGCCGGTGTTCGCGGACCAGTCGAAGGCCCTCGACCGGCGGCTCGGTGCCGCCGGCGTGCAATCGGCGCAGGTAGTCCGTCGCGATCTGGGCCAGCACCCCGTCGACGTCGGTGTCGAACTCCTGGCGGGCAATGGATTCGGTGGTCATGGTCAGTCCCTCCCTGTTGGGGTGTCGTCGATCCAGGTGTCGTAGAACCACGGCACCGAGTTGGCGGCGTTGGCGAACCCCTGCACCCTCGGGGCGACCGCGAATATCTGGGTGTCCTCGAGCAACGGGATCGTGTAGGCGTTGTCGATGACGTAGTCGTTGTACTGACGCAGGATGGCCAGCCGCTGCGTGGGATCGGTCGCGCCGACCTGTGCGGTCAGCAGTTGGTCGATCTTGGGGTCGGCACCTTTGAGGGCGTACAGGTCGCCGAACTTGCTGCCGTAGTTCTGCCACAGCCGCACCGGGTCTGAGGTGGGCCAGCCGTTGCGGCGCAGGCCGACCGACGGGTCGATACTGGCCGTCGGGTAGTTCGCGAAGTCGGTCTGTCGGATGTTCAGCCGGATCCCGATCCGCTTGAGCTGGCGCTGGATCAGCTCGTACATCGGCTTGGCGGTGTGGTCGTAGACGTCGACATAGATCAACGCGGCCAACTCCTGGCCGTCCTTGACCCGGTAGCCGTCGTCGTTCAGATGTGTCCAGCCCGACGCCTCCAGCAGCCGCACCGCCTCGGCCTGGTCGTAGCGCACCGCGTCACTCCGATCGGAGTAGCCCGGAAAATTCTTGGTGACGATGTTCTGTGCGGGCTTCCAATTGTCGGTGTACAGCGTGCTCAGGATCTCTTGTCGGTCTATGCCGAAGCCGATCGCCTTGCGCACATTGATATCCCGCATGAACGGTGCGGTCTGGCGGATGTCCAGGGTGTTGGCCAGCCCGGGCGTGCGCAGGCCCCGGACGTCGAAGCCTTCGCGTGCCAGTAGCCGCTCGTCGGGTGGTTGCGCGTAGCGGATGGCATCGGCTTGGTGTGCCCGCAGCGCGCCCACGCGCACACTGTCCTCGGTGACCGGGATCACGGTGACGGTGTCCAGGTACGCCTCTCCCTGATGCGGGGCGGTCGCCGGCGCCCAGTCGTACCCGCGGCGTTTGGCGAGCACGATCTTCTTGTCGGGAACCTCGGATTCGGCGTAGAAAGGCCCGGACCCGATGAGGTTGGTCACCACGGACTGCTGCTCTTTGGTGGCGTCGATGGTGGCGTCGGCCACCAGACCCGACGTGTTCAGCGACAGTACGGCGATGAACGGGGCATACGGTGCGGTCAGGGTGACCCGTACCGTGCGCCGGGCGTTGTCGGCCGTGACGGATTCGACCTTCGGGAAGTACGGGTTACGGGTGATGCCTTTGGGCTTGTCGCCGTTGGCTTCCCACTCCAGATTGCGTCGCACCGATTCGGCGTTCAGCGGCTGGCCGTTGCTGTAGGTGACACCATCCCTGATGGTGAACTCGTACACCTTCTTCGAATCGTCGACGGTCCATTTCTCGGCGATCCACGGGACGAAGGCGAAGGTCTTGGGATCCTGGTACACCAGCCTGTCGAGCATCTGATCTTTGAGCAGGCTGTTCTGCCAGTAGCTGACCTGGATCTGCAGGGACGCGGGTGCTTCGGCGTCCAAATAGGTGAAGTGCCCGCCACGCTGCTGGCTCTGGCCGGCCGCCGGGGTGGCGGGTTCGCTTCCGCAACCGGCGAGCAGCAGCATGGGGACCAGGGCGACCGCGAGCCGCCGGTGCAGCCTCATGCCGCGCGTGCCGGTGCGCCGGGCACCGCGTCGAGCAGACGCTGCGTGTACTCCGCCGCGGGGTTCGCGAACACCGTTGCCACCGAACCGGTCTCCACCAGGCGGCCGCGCTCCAGCACGCTCACGTCGTCGGCGATCTGCCGGACCAGGCTCAGATCATGGGAGATGAACAAGTAGGTGAGCGTCAGCTCCCGCTGCAGTTCGATCAGCAGGTCCACCACCTGCGCCTGCACCGTCACGTCCAGTGCGGAGGTGGGTTCGTCGAGCACCAGCACCGGCGGGTGCAGCACCAGGGCGCGGGCCAGCACGACCCGCTGCCGTTGACCGCCGGAGATCTCCCGCGGCAAGCGGTCGGCGAGTGCGGCGGGCAGTCCGACCCGATCCAGTGCGCCGGCCACTTCGGTTCGGCGTTGTGCGCGCGAACCGATCTTGTTGATGCGCAGGGGTTCGGCGATCGCCTCGCCGATGGTGAAGCGCGGATCCAGGGCGGCCAGCGGATTCTGATGCACCATCTGCAAGGTGCGTGCCTGCGTCCGCTGCTGGGCCGGGCCGAACGGGCTGGCGGCCTGGCGGACGACGCCGTCGACGTGCACCTCGCCCGCGTCGAAGTCGCTCAGCCCGGCCAGGATTCGCGCGGCGGTAGTCTTGCCCGAACCCGACTCGCCCACCAGGGCGTGGATGGACCCGGTCCGCACCTCAAAGGACACCTGGTCCAATGCGGAGTTGCCGGCGAAGCGTTTGATCAGATCCCGCACCGCCAGAATCGGTTCCGAGTCGGCAGGTGTGCCGCGCCTGGCGTATTTGTCCGGTGACAGCGCGGGCGCGTCGGCGATCAACTGGCGGGTATAGGGGTCGGCAGGGCTTGCCAGCACCCGCGCTGTCACCCCGGACTCGCGTACCTGCCCGTCCCGCAGCACCACCACGTGGTCGCTGTGGTGTTCGGCCAGCGCCAGATCGTGGGTGATGAATACGACACCGAGGCCGCGATCGCGGCGCAACTCGTCGAGCAGTTCGAGGATGCGTTGCTGCACCGTGACATCCAGTGCCGAGGTGGGTTCGTCGGCGATCAGCAGGCTGGGATCGCCGGCGATGGCGATGGCGATCAGGACACGCTGCAATTGTCCGCCGGAGAGTTGGTGCGGGTAGTCGCGGGCCCGTCGCTGCGGGTCCGCGATGTGTACCCGGTCGAGAAGTTCGACGGCGCGTCTGCGGGCGTCATCGCGACCGGCGATCCGGTGCACGATCAGTACCTCGGCGATCTGGTCGCCGACCCGTTTGAACGGATCCAGCGACCCGAGCGGATCCTGCGGTACGAAACCGACTCGGGTGCCACGCAGTTCGCGCCATTCTCGCTGGGTCAGCTCCGTCACGTCCTTGCCGTCCAGGTCGATCCGCCCGGCGGTGACCGCCCCGGTGTCGGGCAGCAGGCCCTGCACCGTACGGGCGATGGTGGACTTGCCGGATCCGGATTGCCCGACGACGGCGACGATCTGCCCGGCATGGACGTCGAAGGAGACGTCGCGTACGACGGGGCCGCCGCTGTATTGGACTGTCAGGCCTGAGACCGACAGCAGCGCTGGTGAATTCATCTCAACCGACCTTCTTCCGAACGATGTGGGCGAGTCTGGACAGGCTCATCACGGTCAGCACGATGGCCACAGACGGGAAGTAGACCAGTCCCGGCGCGGAATTGATGTAGTTGCGGCCCTCCGAGATCAGCAGTCCCCATTCGGGTTCCGGCGGCTGTGCGCCGTAGCCCAGGAAGCTCAGCGAGGCGATCGCCAGGATTGCCGTGCCGAACTGCAGAGCGGCAAGCGACAGCACCGCGGAATAGGAGTTGGGCAACACGTGCCGGAACAACAGGGTGGTGTGGCGGGCGCCCAGGTGCTCGCTGGCCTCGACGAACGGCAGATTGCGGGTGGCCAGCACCTCGGAGCGGGCCAGCCGGGCGAACACCGCGATGGAGGACACCCCGATGGCGATGGCGGCGTTCACGGTGCCGAACCCGAGCGCGACGATGATCGTGATGGACAGCAGCAGTGTCGGGATGGACAGCAGCACGTCGACGATCCGGCTGATGATGCTGTCGGTGGCCCGGCCGAAGTACGCGGCGAACAGGCCGAGCACGGTGCCGATCAGCAGTCCGATGATCACCGCGATGAAGGATCCGGCGATGGTGGCGGTGGTGCCGGCGATGACCCTGCTGAGCAGGTCGCGCCCGATGTAGTCGGTCCCGAAGGGGTGGGCCGGCGTGGGACCGGCCAACGGTGGGCCCGCATGCTCCTGCAGCGGGTCGTACGGGGCGATCAACCCGGGAGCGATGATCATCGCCGCGATCAGCACCATAAAGGCCAGCGGTGGGATGTCCCACGAACTGATGCCGATACGGCGCCGGGGGCGGGCGGACGCAACCGGCGCTGCCGCGGGCGCCTCGACAAGTGTCATGCGGGGACCGCCTCGGTGTCGGGCTGCTGCCGGGTTGGGGACGTTGCGGCGCGGTCGATCCGGGGATCGATCAGCGGGTAGAGCAGGTCGACGGCCAGATTGATGACCACGAAGGTCACCGATACGGTGATGACCACCGCCTGGATGATCGGCGTGTCCTGGTTACGCACGGCGGTCTCGGTCAGATAGCCGATCCCGGTGCGGTTGAAGATCGTCTCGGTGATGACCGAACCGGCCAGCAGCTCGCCGACGGTGATGGCGACGATCGTGACGGTCGGTATCGAGCCGTTCTTCAGCAGGTGTCCGAAGATGATGCGGTTCTCACTGAGACCTTTGGCGCGCAGCACCTCGACGTACGGTTGCCCTGCTGCGTTGCTCAATCCCTGGATGAGCACCTGGGCGATGGGGGCGGCCACGGGCAGCGCCAGCGGGATGGCGGCCAGCACCGTCGAGCGCAATCCCTCGTCCCGAACGGCGGACACCCAGCCCAGCTTGAACGAAATGAGCTGTAGGGCAATCAGACCCGTGACGAAGACGGGCACGGACAGGAACGCCGGGGGCAACGAGCGGGCCAGTTCGCGCACCGCGGGACGGCGGGCGAACACGGCGGTCAGGGCGATGGCCAGACCCAGGATGGCCGCGATGAGGAAGGCGATCCCGGCCAGTGCGGCCGTGGAGGGCAATGCGTGGCCCAGCAATCGGGACACCTCTTGGCCACTGTTCAGTGAGTAGCCGAGATCGCCTGTGAGCAGTCGCTTGACCGACACGCCGAACTGCACGACGGCCGGTTCGCTGAGCCGGTAGTAGTCCCGCAGGACCTTGGCGTCGTCATCCGAGATCGGATTCTCCGGGTTTGAGATCTGCGTTTCGATCGGGTCGCCCGGCAGCACATTGAGCACGAAAAAGACTGCCGTGTAAGCGAGTACGATCACGACGATCGACTGTCCGATACGCCGCAGCGTGAAACCCAGCACGGGTGGTAACGCTATGGATGACCGGTGACCCCGGCAACGATTGCGCCCTTAAGGAATTTTAAGCCGACAGTTCACCTGAACTTAAGGGTTGCACGCGTTGGCAATTCGATTGCCGTGATCGCAACCGTAGCGCCTCCCGCCGCGTTGGCTAACGTCAGGAGCATGACTGTCGCACTGTCGGTGGGGGTCGAAGTGGTCGGCGACGGAGTGGGGGAACTCGGCACCGCCGGTCCGGTGCGGGACATCGCAGCACTGGCTCAGCGCCTCGAGGCGGCGGGCGTCGGATATTGGGTGCTCGGCGCCGAACGCGGCGAGCACAGCGACGCCACGCACGCCACCCTCGACCCGTCCCTGCTCGCCACTGTTGCCGCCCGCCACACCTCGGCGCTGGGGTTGGTGGTCGCCGCCGCCGCGCACCGAGATCACCCGTACAACCTGGCCAGGCGGCTCCTCTCGGTTGATCATGCCGCCCGGGGCCGGGTCGGCTGGCTGGCGCTGGACTTCGACCACGGCACCGCACTCAACGCCGCCACCGACACCTGGCTCGGGGACGAACTCGGGCCCGCCCACACCTCCGACGCCGTGGCCGCGGTGCGCACACTGTGGCGTACCTGGCCCCTGGAATCGGTGGTGGGTGACCGTACTACCGGCGTCTTCGCCGACACCGATCAGATCCGTCGTGCCGACGTGGCACGCGGCTACCGGATCGCCGGGCCGTTGAACGTGCCCGGTTCCAGGCAGGGGGACCTACCCGTGTGGCGGCAGGCGGTCGCCGGCACCGATGCGTCCGTCAGCGGGGCCGACGTCGTCGTCGTCGAGGAGGGCGCGCCCGTGCCCGCCGGCCGACCGGTGGTGGTGGTGCGGGTGCGTTCCATCCAGCGCATCGGTTCGGCGTTGGAACGGTTGTCGGCCAACGGAAATGCTGCCGGAGTGGTGGTGCGCCTCGCCCCGCACGCGCTGACACCGTTCCTGGACGCGGCACTCCCGGAGGCCCGTCGGCGGGGCTTCGTCGACTCCGGCGCGCGACCGGGATCCCTGCGGCAGCAGCTGCAGCTCCCGGTGCCCCGACAACCCGATCTGGCCGGGCATGCCCTGGCCTTCGCATCCGCACCCAATCCAGGAGGACGCCTGTGACCGCCGGACAGTTGATTCTCAACGTCAACGTGCTCAACACCGGCATCCACACGGGATCCTGGCAGCGCACCAGCGAACCGCCCACGGCGTTCGCCGACCCCGGCTACTACGTGCGGATGGCGCGCATCGCCGAACGCGGCACCCTCGACGCGCTGTTCCTCGCCGACGGTCCCGCGCTGCGCGACCACCCGGCACTGCGGCCCTCGCAGGCGCTGGAACCCAGCGTCATCCTGGCGGCGGTCGCCGCCGAAACCGAGTACCTGGGCATCATCGGGACGCTGTCGTCCACCTTCAACGATCCGGTGGAACTCGCGCACCGGCTGCTCGCCCTCGATGAACTTTCTTCGGGCCGCTTCGCCTGGAATGTCGTCACCACCTATTCGCTGCCGGCCGGCGCGAACTTCGGGGTGGCCGACTACCCGGACCGGC
>JAHFVC010000277.1 GCA_023264765.1 Mycobacterium sp.
GCCGGAACCTACCAGCACTGGCTGCATCACTACAATCACCACCGACCCCACACCGGCATCGGCGGAATGACACCAATCGAGCGCCTACGCGTTCACAACCTACCCGTGAAGAACACCTAGCCCTCCTCATTGCGAGTCATACGGGTTCTCCAATCGCCGTCACGCGCACAGTCCTGAAACTGGGCCTCGAATACGGCTGAGGGCGTGTGTCCCGCGAAGTATCACGCAGTCGACGTGCCACGAGCCCTAACCGCTACGGCGTTTCGTCGCCCTTATGTCCCGAATGCGCTGGCACTCAGCCGCATTCACCACCCGTGGTGACATTCTCAGCGCCGATAAATCACAAATGGCGGTGATATTCTCAGCGCTTATAGCCATGTTCTGCGCGTGCAGTTCCTACAAGCCGACCTTGAACGTAAACAGCGCCGTGACACCTTTTGTCTACACACCGTTGACATCGACCTCGTACAGGCGCATGCTTCAGCGCATGACACGCTCCGCATCTGGCGGGAATCTGATCGAGATCATCGATCGATACCGCGACCAAGAGGGCATCAGCGATGCCGAAGTTGCCCGCAGGATCGGACTGTCCAGGCAGAATCTGCATATCTGGCGAAGCCGGGGGGTCAACGCGGTTCCAAAGCGAGAAACCCTCCAGGCGATCGCCAACGGTGTGGATACGACGTACGCCGAAGTCCTCAGCGCCGCATTGGCCGACACCGGTCACGTCGATGAGTTCGGCAAGGACGAGCCGCTGCCCGACCTTCGGCAGCCCCAGCAGCTGGGGGACTTCGCCACACTACTTCTTTCCACCACGCATAGGTCGGGAGCGGTGTCGCTGTGTCAACCGACGGCTGTCTACGAGGCCACGGCGGCCGGCTCACCAGATCTAACCCGTTGGCGCGTCTACCTTCACCTGACGGATGCGGACGATCCGGCAGTCACAGTCATCGGTGGATTCGCCGAATTCACGGTCATCAACATACCCGCCAATGTCGATCTAGCAGAAACACTTTCACCCAGTCCCTTCGCACAGCTGTTCCTCGGCGGAGAGCTGTCTCCAGACATTGCCGCGGCCTGTCTGGATGAGGAGGTGTTCAACGTGATCGCGGTGGAGCACATCTACGTCGATCCAGCGCTGCGCGGCAATACATTAGGGCCTTGGCTGGTCACCGACATAGTGAGCCGGATGGCTGACAGCATCGCCGGTCTACTTGCGATCCGCCCGACACCGGCCAATACAACTCCACCGCAAGCGCACGAGTCCCAGCACGTGGCCTATTGGCGAGCCGCGCTGAACATAACAACTGAGGCGGATGGGTTCCTCTTTGCACATACCGCCTTCACAGGAATCGCTAACGCAGCGCGGGGATTGAGGGGCGTCCGAGACGACTTCATTGCTATCGACATCGCAGAGCTCGACACGCGCATGCGCAACGCGGACCCCGAGCTATGGCCGATTACCAACCTGATTGACGCCGGTCATACCCCGCACACCGCTGTCGGCGTCACTACCCAAGCAACCTTGCATTCCATCGCCTCAGATGACTTGGACAAGTTCAAGTACATCCTCGACAGCGTGCCGGCCGACGACCCGCTCACCGATGTCTCTGTGGTGACTATGGTTTCGTTCAAAGCCAATCCGCTCGCGGTATTCCCTGAGCGGGACCTCTTCAGCCGTGCCGCCGACTATCTTGACGCCCACCCGGACCTCGGTGTCACCGATGTGCGATGGCGGGAGTCGGTCAGCGACGACGGCATGCCTATGTGCGTGTTGGACGTGGAGATCGCCCCACTGACAAGAGAAGTGCCCATAAGCGATGAGTTCAGTCCTGGCCGGGTGGTAAGCGGCTTGGACACCTACCCGTGGATTGTGTGGCGCGTTACGCTCACCGACCCCGAGCGCACAGCAGGCGACGATGTAGCCGCCCGCACCGACTCAGCTGCTCGACTCTCTACGTCATTGGCGGACTGTGTGTTCGAGTACTGCGTCGATGATGACGAAACGGCCGACGGGACAAAATATTACGCGTGGATCGTCGGGGTTCCTCAGCTCAAGCACCGCCACCATGTTGGGGGCACTCCCACCGCAATTCTGGAGCTCATCGGGAGCCTTGACCGGCTGCTACCGCCCGAAGGTCGTGAAGACCGAAGTTGGTCGGCAGGTATCGACCTTTACGCGACCCACGTGCGGAACAATGTCGACAAAGGCTACTCAGCGTGACTCACGCGCCATCGACTGTTGAAGCTTCTCAACCTCTTTCACACCCCTCTTCTCACGATTACGTTACGAACCAAGCGGCGTCTGGAGCCTCGCAATGACTCGAAAGACCTCACCTCCATGGGCTGCAACCTCGGTGCCCTTCATTCGCGACCACTGGCTCCAGGTCGAGTTCGATCGGAGGATTGCTGCGGATCGCGACGAGGCCGCAGACCTGAGACGCCGCGGTCAACCACGCGCCGCTTCCCGCTTGGATGCGGACATAGATGACGACGTACACGCTCGCGCTCAGCTAGCCGATGCCGATCTCTTCTGGGTCTCGCGGGACATGGTTGATTACGCGCTCGGCGCCGCAACCACGCTACCCGAGTGGACACCACGCGCCGCGATGCCGTCGTCGAGCGGTCTGCTCTGTTGGGCCAAGCCAGCCGCTGGTTTCACACTGCACTGGGAGTCGGGCGTCACGAACCAAATGCCCTCGGATGCTATGGCCTGGTACCTGCGCAAGGACGGGACACTCCAAGTACTTGGGGCGTGCAGAGTCGACCGAAACGAGGCTCTACGACGTCAGCTCGGGGTGGACAACCCTTTCATGGTCGGAGACGGCGGCCGCATCGATCCCGACGCGCCGCTCCGCGCCCAGCTCATCGACGAGCGGTCAGTTCCGCTGATCCTGGTTTTAGGTGCCGCATGGCTCTTAATGTCCCAAACAACAGTCGCCACGAGTCGCCGAATCCCGCCTCCGCAAGCCCGAAAGGCTGGCAACAGTGCACTCCGCGCTGATGCGTCAGACCGTTCCGCTGTAAGTCTGATAGATCTACGTCGGATCGCTGCGAGTCCCGCAGAGCCGGCCGCCGACGGTGACCGGAACCGAACATACACTCACCAGTGGTGGGTGGGTGGCCACTGGCGACAGCAGGCGTGCGGCCCCGGACGCACCTACCGCAAACCTGTGTGGATAGCACCCCACATCAAAGGGCCTGAGGGCACTCCTCTTGCGAATGAGCGTGTGCACGTGTGGCGGCGGTGACTGCAATCGGTCATTCTCACCGCGCGGACTTTATGGCAGTCACCCAGGGCACCGCGACAGCGAAGCACGCAGCATCCCGCTGACGATCCGAGTTGCTGCGTACCCGTATACCGTTGGCGCCCTCGGGAAGCGGAGGCGAGAAACCACATCCATCCTCTGAACCGGTCTGGGTTCAGTGCGCCGCCCAGTTCTCCTGCAGTGCATGCGTTTGCGCAATTGCGTCCTTCAGGGTGGCTGCTGTCTGCAGTTGGTCTAGGAGTACCCAGAGCCGTGAGGACGGGTAGACGCCGGCGCCGTTGGGGATGGGTTCGAGTGGGGGGATTCTGGGTCCCAGGTCGTACACCGCGTGGGGTCGGTCGCTGGCGTCGTTCTCGGGCAGGTAGGGGAACCGGTCGCGGATGGTGGGGACGACATCGGCGTGCATGATCCGGTGGATGCGCTGCACGGCGCCGCTCCACCGGAACGCCATGAAGTTGGGCGGGTCGGTGGGCCATCCGCCGACGCCGTAGGGGTGGAAGTAGCAGTACTGATCAGTGACGAACTCGCGGAACGTCGGGGTGTCCTCGCCGCCGGGGCGGTCTTCGCTGAGCACCACGCTGTAGACCAGGCTGTCGGCCACTGTGCGCATGCGTATCACTTCCATCAGGTAGGTGTGCAGCTCGTCAAGCCAGATGCGCTCTCGCCCACGGCATTTCACGCGGGACTCCGTGATGTCGGTGAGGACGTCGCGCCACGGAAGGTGCACCACTGAGATGCCTGCGATCTCGGTCGGCAGTTGGGTCTCGGCGAGAGCGGTAGAGGCCTGAGACAGTGACACCAGTACTCCCGCACCGTACCGGTGGATGCGCGAGACATATTGCGCCAGTTGCGTCGTCGTGGGAAGCAGCCAGTCCCGTTTGGCTTCGAAGATCAGCAGCGCCGAGCTGGCCGGCAACCGCACCTCAAGATCCGTGCGGCCGATCTCGGCGCGTACCTCCAGCGCGAAGTCGACGTCTTCATCTCCCCTGTGGCCGGGCCAGACGCGGGTGAGCACGGCGTCGCTGAGTGCCCGACAGCGCGACAGAGTGAACCCGAGTGCTGCGGTCAGGTCGTTCTCGCTCTGGCCGAGCAGGCTGAAAGCCGACCCCACCTCGGTGCCGTACCGCGTCAGGGAAGCCACTCAGTCTCCTCTTCCCCACTCCGCGGGCAGGCGCGACGGCCCAATGCGCCCGGACGCGGGCATCAGGCGGGGTCGGGACAGAAGTCGATGTCCTTGCCATCGACGTTGACCGCGGCCGACCACCACCACACCGGGCCCAGGGCATCCAGGCCTGCCTGGGGCAGCACCATGCCGATCTCACCGGGGGTGTCGGTATCGGCGAAGCCGTCCATGTTGTGCTGAGTGCCCTCGGCGAACGGGAAGTAGAAGTAGCCGACCTTCTGCCCGTCGAGCGTCTTGTAGCCGAGCTGCACGCTCGCCCCGGCCGGGTTGGTGGCCAGCAGCGACCAGAGCACGGTACCGGTCGTCGGCACGTCCCCGGTATAGGTCATGGTCACCTGAGCGCTGGTGCCGGCGCGGCCGGCCATCTCGCCGACCTCGACGTCGACGCCGGTGAGGTCGATCGGTGTAGCGGAGACCGCCGACGTGCACGAAGACTGCGGGCCAGCCAGCACCTTGCCTGGCGGCACTACCGGCGGAGCTGGAGGAGCAGGAGGGGCCGCGGCGGGTGAATCGGTCGTGGAGATCGGCAGGCTCACCGACGTGGTGACGGTGGCCGCGGATGCGCCGGAGGTCGAGGCCTCTGGTGTCTCGGATGAGCTTCCGCATCCCGCTACGACGGCGACTACGCCGACCGCGCCACACACGATTCGGGCATGCCGTCCCAGACTGCGCCTCATGCTCAACCCCCTGGTCGTTAGTGTTCCTTCGCAAGCTACGCCACGGGCACTGGCGTGGGCCGTTTCAGCCCCCGGCGAGTGCTCGCAGGTGGGCGAGGGTGATGTACGGGTTGTATGACCCGGGCCAAGGTGAGTCGTCGTTGAGGAACGCCACCTCGGGCAGCCATCCAATGGCGTAGTCCAGCTCATCGTCGTCCAGCTCTTGGCCGCCCCACGCTGTGCCGATATGCCGCGCGTAGGACGGGAGCCTGTTCTCGTCGTCAACGTAGACCGCTGCGTCGAGGTCGATTCCCAGCGCCTGCAGTCGCTCGACAGCGTTGGAGATCGCCTCTGTTTCCTGGCCGCTCATGTGACCCGGGACGGGCATCCCCGTCCTGGCAAACGCTTTGGCGTCGTGGTGTGTGTTCTCAGTTTTAGCGGTGAGTTTCTGCATCCCGATGCGTCCCTTCGCGGGTTCAGTGACCGAATGCGCACATCCGGCCGGTTAACGTATGTCGTTGTCCGACAACACATATTTTACAACAGCACACCGACATCGCTCACGGCTGCGTCGGTCGATGCGGCACCGATTCTCGCTCCGCCAGAAACAACGCCTCGATTCAGTCGTTGCATAGGGATAAGTGGCCCGTTTAGCGGATGACCGTGAATCCAACGATGTACGCTGCGGGGATCGTGACGCTGTTGCGCAATCCCTCCGGAGTGAAGGTGAGAGCACCGTTGCTCCGCACCGCGGTAACTACCCCTTCGACATCGCATAGGTGAGGGCCGTCGTCGTGCGATGGACATTCAGTCTGCAGTTCCACCTCGATGCGTGCGCGCACTCCCCATCGGCTGTCTTCCGGCACGCCCATGCTCAGCAGGGCTAGATCGTCTGCGCCGTAGACGAATACAGCTCCTGGTTCGAGCGCGTGTCGGACGGCATAGGCGGTCCACTTTCCGTCGTCACTGTTGCGGTACAGATCTGGCGGCATGCAGCCAGGCGACAACGGGCGGTAATCTCGCGCATAGGAGTAAAAGCCTGGTCGAGGCTCCGGTTGTGCACGAGCAGTTCTGGCTTCTCGGACCATGGCGGTGGGCTTGCGCCTACTAGTGAATTCATCGTTGACGATCGCGACGCCAGCCTGTCTCACTAGGCGTATCGCTTGGTGGTGGTCGCCGGTGATCGGTTCGGTGAGCATGGGCGAAGGCAGCTCTGCGACGTGCGCTGCGGCCCAGGCCGGAACTTTGAGAACCGCGACGCTGCCGCTCTGGTACATGCCGTATCTGTCGTGAACTTCACGTTGGTGTGGACCGCTGAGGATTTCGAACTGTGCGAGGTAGGCGATCGAGTCCATACCCTCGCCGATGAGAGGCCACCACGGAACGCACATCAGGTGGGTGCAGGTGTCGGTCGCGTCGCGTTCTGCCGAGGACAGCGCGCTGGCTGCCAGCTCCAAGCGCTGGATCCACTCCGCTATCTGCAGGCGGCGGTGGACTTGGGCGCTTCGCAGCGCCCACGTGTGTAAGCAATCCCCCTCGACAGGTGCCGGGTTGTGCACCGTGCAGCATGGCAGTGCGCCCAGGTCGTGGACGTGGGGAAACTCCTCGTCGAAGTAGTCGGCCAGGCGATCCACGTTGATGCTGCCGCCGTGTTTCGTCGCGTCGCGCCAGGTCGCTGCGGTGAGGTGCCATGGAGATGGCTGTTTGTAGCCGGGGCGATGGCGCGCACCGATCAGCTGCTCGTACGCATCCGGCGGTTTGAGGCATCCCGAGATCTGCAAGATGGTTTCTGATTCCTGCAGCGCCGTGCTGTCGGTCTCGACCATTCGGATGGCTCTCTCCAATATGGCGGCTCGACCGGGGTTGTCTCCGATACTGTCGACGAGGCTCGACATGGTGGATGCGGCGGCGAGTCGATGTCGCTGAATGGCTTCGGAGACGTCCAACGCGGTTGCAGTCCAACCCTTTCCACGGATCTGCTGTACGGCCGTCGTCCATTCCTCACCGATGAGCGGCTGCCCTGCCTTCCATCGTGCGAACTGCAGCCACGACCAGTCGCCGGCGGTTGCGCCATTGAGGCCGTTCTGCACCCACTTCCCGGCACGTGCAAGCTCGGCGACGACAGTCACGAACGCGTCAGCGGCCGGCGAGAGGGTGGCCTGATGAGCGCATCCGGAGCACATGTCATGAAGAGAAATGTTGAACTCCAGCGCTGCCACCCGCTTCGATACTGGCGGAGGCTTTCGCTCCTTCGTGGGTCTCCAACCGCGCTCGCCCGGCAGATGCTTGCAGGCTGATCGCTTGTCCGCCCAGTGGTACTTCGATTTCCGCGAGGTCTGCCACAGCGGGATAGCTGCGGCAATCAGTTGATCAGGAACGTCGAGAGCCAACGCTTCGAGCTGGTCGCGCGTCACCAGCGCCAAATCACCGAGCATGGTGCCAAGTATGCCGCGCCTGAGCCTCCGCCGAGCGTTCATCGCCAATGGCGCGGCGCTGAAAAATGCAGGGTCGATGCGCTCTGGCCAAGAGGCTTAATCCATGTTATGGCAATGGTTTTTCTTCGCTTGATGTCGACTTCCGTCGGGTCGATAGCGTCAATTTCGCAGAGTGAACAGTGTCAGCTCCAGCTCGTCGGGTGCGGCGTCGAGCGCGTGGGCTGTCTGGTGCATCCACTTCAGGTAGACCGCGTATCGGTACGGGCTCCACGCCACTGATCGGCCGCGGCCGACGACGAGGTGCGGGATGCCTGCGAGGTCGCGGACTCTGCGGGCGAGCACGTTGTCCAGGATCAGTGCGCCGGGGGTGGTGAAGTAGAGGAACTTGGTGAAGAACGCCGGGCCGAAGTTGTCGATGCGCGACCACCCGTCGGCGTTGGCGGACGCGCGCTGCTTGGGGTCGTGCCCGCCGTAGAACTGCGCGTACCCCGCGATGACGTCGTGCTGTGCGGCTTCTGCAGCGGCCGTGAGCATTTCACCGAGTCGCCCATGGGTCCCCTCGACAATTTCGCGGTAGCGGTGTGGCCCGTATCCGATGCGTCCGGTGCCCCAGATGAAGCTGGCGGCGAACACTGCCGGCCAGTCGCCTGTGGCGGCCAGGTCGAACACGTCGCCGCGGGAGACGCTGGTGGTGTCGCGCAGCGCCGGGGGCAGGGCGTCGCCCCAGTTGGTGCCGATGTCGATGCGGTGCCCGCGGACTCCGCCCTCCCCGAGCGCGCGGCGCTTTGCAGCCAGTCGGTCTTGCAGGGTGTCGAGCTGCTCCGCGGCAAGGGCATGGCGTGCGGCCTCCTCGGCGGCCTGGCCGTCGTGCTGGTAGCTCATTTGGTCCCTCCCCCGTGTGCTGCGCTCACAACCTGCTCTGTCCGGGGTTCGACTTAACCATGACGGTGAGGCCGCGCGGCGTCTGGCGCGTTGCCGCCGACCTGCGAATTCTGTTCCGTGTCTCGATCATGAGCGAGGATCGCGCCATGACTACTTCCACACCTGAACCGGAGATCAACGGCCTCTACGACAAACTGAACGAAGCCCGCGGCAAGGCGTGGGCCGAAGCCAACGATGCCCACATGCGGACGCGGCGCATCGCAGAAGAGACCGACTCCGATCCCTCTGCCAGCGAACTGATCGGCCTGGCTGCCATCGAGGCGGTCATTCAACTAACGGCGCAGGTCCACTATCTGACGGTGGCAACTCGCGAGCACACCGCCGCACTCGAACGGGCACGGGACAGTTCACAGCATCCCTAGGTGTTCTTCACGGGTAGGTTGTGAACGCGTAGGCGCTCGATTGGTGTCATTCCGCCGATGCCGGTGTGGGGTCGGTGGTGATTGTAGTGATGCAGCCAGTGCTGGTAGGTTCCGGC
>JAHFVC010000035.1:0-25552 GCA_023264765.1 Mycobacterium sp.
ACAACCGGCTGCCGTTCGGCAAGCTCCTGGCCACGGTGAACAAGCGCACCGGCACCCCGGTCATCACCGGTATCGCGGTGTCCACGCTCGCCATCGGCGTGCTGTTGGTCAACCTCGGCCAGGCCAGCGCGTTCCTGGCGATCGCCTCGGTTTCGGTGGTCATCGTCTACCTGGCCTACCTGATGGTGACGGTGCCCGCACTGGTGCACCGGCTCCGCGGTACCAGCCTCTCGCACGGCAAGCCCGTCATGGACCTCGGTAAGTGGGGCATCCCGGTCAACCTCGTCGCGGTGGTGATGGGCAGCCTGCTGGTCGTCAACATCGGCTGGCCGCGCCAGGAGGTCTACAACCCGGCGGGCGATTCGTGGTTCCTGCAGTACTTCGCGGTGATCTTCGTCGCACTGACCCTGGTCGTCGGCTTCATCGCCTACCGGGTCGTCAAGGATCGCGACGGCGCTCCCGACCCAGTTGACGCCCTGGTTTCGCCCAAGAAGAAGTAGTCCACCGGCAGGTAAACCCGCCCCCGGTGACCCGGGGGCGGGTTTGCCTGCCGCCCGGGGCGCTGGGCCAGGATGGGCCGGTGACATGGGCGGAGGTGCTGCTGCTGATCGCCGCCGGTATCGGCGGCGGCCTCACCGGCAGCATTGCCGGGCTGGCATCGGTGTCCACCTATCCGGCGCTCCTGCTCGTCGGGCTCCCCCCGGTGGCCGCGAATGTCACCAACACCGTCGCGCTGGTGTTCAACGGCGTCGGATCGGTATGGGGTTCGCTGCCCGAACTCCAGGGCCAAGGCGCCAAGCTGCGCCGCATGGTGCCCCTGGCCGCACTCGGCGGGGCGGCCGGCGCTGCGTTGCTGCTGTCGATTCCGGCCACGGGCTTCGAGAACGTGGTGCCTGCGCTGCTGGCGGCATCCTCGGTGGCCATCGCGTGGCCGATCCGCAACGACACCGACCGGCCCCGCAGCACCGGACACCGAGTGCTGCAAGGAATCCTGGTGTTGGCGATCTGCGTCTACGGTGGCTTCTTCGGAGCCGCGGCCGGGGTGCTGCTGCTGGCGATGTTCCTGCGCACCGGCAGTCCGAGCCTGGCCGACGCCAACTCCACCAAGAATGTGGTGCTCGGCGTGGCCAACGGCGTGGCCGCACTGGGTTTCGTCCTGTTCGCCCCGGTGGCCTGGGCCGCTGTGATCCCGCTGGGGCTGGGCTGCCTGATCGGGTCACGACTGGGACCGGTGGTGGTTCGGCACGCCCCGGCGACCCCGCTGCGGCTGCTCATCGCCCTCGCCGGACTCGGCCTGGCCGTCAAACTCGGGCTGGACACCTATGGACGAGCCGCGTGAGAGCCGTCAGTGCTGGTACTCCAGGCACGCGCCGGCCCCGTTGATGACACCTTCCCGGTAGGCGCGCACCCGATCGAAACCGGCACCTTGGCGGTCGGCGTCGGCGTCACCGCGGAACAGCAGCAGTGCCTTGATCCCCTCGTCGAGGTCGCCCGGCGAGATGGACCAGCTGCTGGTCTCCGCGCGGTTGTGCAGGATGACGCTGGCCGTGTAGGCGCCGGCGAAGCAGTCGCCGCGTGCCGTCGAGGTCTTCTCATCGGACTCGTCGCCAAGGCGCGTCAACGCCGCCAGCCCGTACTGGGTGGCCAGTAGCGTGGCGACCGCGTAGTCACCGCCCTGGTCGTACACCCTCGGCATCATCTTCTTGTTGTCCCAGCCGATGTAATCGTCGGGCACGCAATAGAACAGCGCGAAACCCTCGGCAGACTGGTCCCCACAGTTCGGCGGGCTGGACGGGTCGAACGCCTCCAGCCCGTGCACCGGCGGCCATTGCTTGCCGTCCGTGATCTCCGGATACACGTGTGTCCAGTAGTCCTCCAGGTCGTACGGCACGCCGTTGACGATCGAGTCGTACGGGGCGTTACCACCATTGGCCTCGTCCTCGGCATCGCCCCACGGCAGGCTCAGCACCATGGGGTCGTCGTCGCGGTAGTCCTTGCACTTGCCGATACCGTTGTCGAAGCCGTCCTGAAAGGCGCCGACGCGGTCGAATCCGCTGCCGTGCGCGGACGGGTCGAGCTTGTCGGTACCCACCGGGTCGCGCAGGTCCAGGATGCCGGCGAGCGCGGTGTCCAGCTCGCCGCTGGTCACCTCGAACACCTTGTCGTCCTTGGCATGCCGGGACCAGGCGCCGGCGAAGCAGTCGGCCTGCAGTTCTCGTGTCACGGTCCGCGCGGTGAAGTTGGACCGCGCCTGGATGGCGTGTCCCCACTCGTGCGCCATCACGATCGGGATGACGAAATCGCCGTATTTGGACTGCAAGTCGGGGAACAAGCCGGTCGAATCCCAGGCGACGACGTCCTTGGAGCCGCAGTAGAAGGCATTGCCCGCGACGTCTTCGGGTCCGGCGGCGCACGGTGGCGTCTCACCCGAGGACGGGTCCACGGCGAAGAAGCCGCCCGCGACCGGTTCGTAGTCCTTTCCGTACAAGCCCGGGAATTCCTTGCCCCAGAACGACTGCAGGTCCGCGATCGCCTCGACGGCCAGCTGATTCAGCGGACCGGACGCGTCACCCTGCACCTTGATCCCACTGGTGTCGGGTTTGGCCAACGCCGAAGATTTGGGGATCTCGACCTTGGGACCGCCGCAGGCGGCCACCACCACGACCGCTGCGCACGCCACGACGATTCGCTTGAGCATGGGCAAACAGTAGTGCGCACGTTTGGAATCGGCTTGGAAATGGATGAGCTGCCGCTATGCGCCAGCCGGCGCGATCGGTTGCCGTGTGGGCAACCGATCACGCCGCCGTTGACACGCGTTTACTTCGGGGCGAATCGCTGGCCCGCGTCCAGACGCAGGCACTGCCCGTTGAGCATCGCGTTCTCGACGATCGCGACCGCGAGCTTGGCGTACTCCTCGGGCCTGCCCAGGCGCTTCGGGAAGGCGGCATCCTTCGTCAGCACCGCGGCGAACTCGTCCGGGATCCCCTCGGTCAGCCCGGTCGCGAACAGGCTCGGCGCAATGGCCAGCGCACGGATCCCGAGGCTGCCGAGATCGCGGGCCATGGTCAGGCACATGCCGGCGATGGCGGCCTTGGACGCCGTGTAGGCGATCTGGCCGATCTGGCCCTCGAACGCGGCGATGGACGCCGTGTTGATGATGACTCCGCGCTCCTCGGCCTCCTCATCCACCGGATCGTTCTTACTCATGTGCCAGGCCGCCAGACGGCTGATGTTGAAGGTGCCGATGAGGTTGAGGTCGATCGACTTGCGGAACGACTCCAGGCTGTGCGGGCCGTCCTTCTTGACGGTGCGCTCGCCGATGCCGCCACCGGCCGTGGTGACCGCGATGTGCAGGCCACCCAGATCGGCGACGGCGGCCTCCAGCACCTTCTCGGTGCCGTCGAAGTCGGTGATGTCGACCTCGTGGAACGTGCCGCCGATCTCCTGCGCCACGTCCTTACCCTTGGACTGCGGCCGGTCCAGGATGGCGACGCCGGCCCCACGCTTGGCCAATGCCTCCGCGGTCGCGCGGCCGAAACCGGATGCCCCGCCGACGACGATGGCCTTCTTGCCCGAGATCTCCATCTAGCTCCCTTTCACGGTGTTGCGTTCGCGGTGTTGGTTTCCACAATCGGGTCAGACTGTAAAGGTAACCTTCCGGCGACACTTTACGGTAAGCCTTTCGGGGACTTCGCTCGGCTAGCGTGGATCTGTGACTGCCATCGCGCCCGGCACCCGACTGCTCTGCGGAATCTCGGCTGCGGCCATCACCCTCGGTGCCAGCGCGCTGGCGGCGATCCCACTCGGCGCATCCGCCGATGCCCGCACCGCCGTCGGTTCCGCGGTCATCGATCACACGCCGGGACCGGTGAAGGAATGGGCGATCCAGACCTTCGGTACCAACGACAAGCTGTTTCTCACGACGGCGGTACTGCTCGTCATCGCCATCCTCGCCGCGCTGGCGGGACTCCTGGAGCGGCGCCGCGTACCCATCGGCAGCGTGATGTTCGCCGCCGCCGGAGTGGGCGGATGCGTGGCCGTGCTCACCCGCGCCGGTGCGGGGCCGCTGGACATCGTCCCGACCGTGGTCGGCGCGGTGGCCGGGATCATCACGTTGCGGTTCCTGCTGTCGGGACGGTTGGTCGACGAGTCGGCCAACGTGGCTGCGGAGACCGACCCGGGCAGGCGGTTGTCGCTGGCCGCCCTCGGGCTGCTCGGCCTGGGCACCTTGAGCGCGGCGCTCGGTTCGGTCTACGGCGGGCGACTCACCTCGGTATCCGGCGACCGCAACGCCTTCTCACCGCCACCGCTGGCCAAGCGCGCTGCGCCGGTGCCCCCCGGCGTGCAACCCGAGGGCGTCGCGCTGCCCAGTTTCGTGACCGACAACGCCGACTTCTACCGGATCGACACGGCGCTGTCGGTGCCGCAGCTGGCCCGCGGCAACTGGGAACTACGCATCCACGGCATGGTCGACCACGAAAAGACCTACCGATTCGACGATCTCGCCGCATTCGAGCTCATCGAGAAAGTGGTCACTCTGACCTGTGTATCCAACCCGGTGGGTGGTGACCTGATCGGCAACGCCGTGTGGTCCGGCTACCGGGTGCGCGATCTGCTGGCCGCGGCGGGAGTGCATCCCGACGCCGACATGGTGCTGTCCACCTCCAGTGACGGCTTCACGGCGGGCACGCCGGTACAGGCTCTCACCGACGACCGCGATGCGCTGCTGGCCATCACCATGAACGGTCAGCCACTGCCCGTGGAGCACGGCTACCCGGTGCGCCTGGTGGTACCCGGCCTGTACGGCTACGTCTCGGCCACCAAGTGGGTGGTCGACCTGGAGCTCACCAGATATGACCGGGCGCAGGCGTATTGGACCCGGTTGGGCTGGTCGGAGAAAGGCCCGATCAAGACGCAGTCGCGCATCGACGTGCCCCGCAGCGGCGCCGACGTGCCGAAGGGAGCGGCCCGGTTCGGCGGGGTTGCCTGGGCGCAGAACCGCGGGGTGCGGGCCGTCGAGGTGCGCATCGACGACGGACCTTGGCAGGCCGCCACGCTGGGGGCCGCCTATTCGAACGACACCTGGCGGCTGTGGAGTTTCGACTGGCAGGCCGAACAGCCCGGCCTGCACGAGATCACGGTGCGCGCCACCGACAACACCGGGGCGGTGCAGACCGCCGACCTGGCGGACGTAGTGCCTGACGGCGCGACCGGCTGGCACAGCGTCAGCTTCGCGGTGAAATAATCGGTGTCGCACTCGCGCCGGTCCGATTACTTTGTCCGCCATGCCTGATCAGCCCGCCCAGCAGTGGCGCACGGTATTGCGCGCCGGCCTGACCGACGCCCGCAAGCAGCGCGACACCGTCCGGGTCTCCGCGCTGCGCACCGCACTGAGCGCCATCGACAACGCCGAGACGCCGGATCTCACGGACACACCGATCCACGTCGACGGCCCGATCGCGCACAGCGCGTCCGGAGTGGGCGCCGCCGAGGTGCCGCGGCGCCAACTCGACGACACCGAGATCCGTGCGCTGCTGCGCGCCGAGATCGACGAACGACTCAGCGCGGCAGCCGAGTTCACGGCGGCCGGCCATGCCGGGCGAGCCGCGGAACAGCACCGTGCGGCCGCGTTGCTCGACGACCTAGTGAGCGGGCGCTGACGCCACCGTCGCCTGGTAACGCGGGCCGGCCGGATCGCGGAATTCCCGGCCGGTCATCTGCTCGGTTCTGATCCGGATGAAGTGGTCGCGATGCCCGGTCACCCACGGCGACACGAAGGTGCCTGCCACCTCGACCAGTTCGTCGACCGTGGTGATCGGCTCGGCATGACCCACCACCGTCACGCTCCATCCGGAACGCAGATCCTGGTCCAGCTCGTCGGCCTCGAACGCGACCACCTGGTGGTCTGCGGCGGCCGCGAGTTTGGCGCCGCCGGCCACCCTGATCACCACGTCGTCGCGCCACAGCCGGAAGTTCACCGGCTGTACCGCGGGCAGCGCGCCCTCGGTGAAGATGAGCCGGCCGACGCGGGTGGTCTGCAGCCGGTCCAGGCACTGCCTGCGGTTGAGAACGTCGAGATCGTGTGTCTTCGGCATGGTTCCCATATTCCGCCCACCTCGGCCGCCGACACAGGGCCGAAGGTCCCGACTTGTCACACGGCCGTGGCACGGTGGAAGTCATGTTGCTCAGTGCGGTGGCGGACGCCTCGACCTACGTGGCCGCCTCGTCCTCGCGGCTGGCCAAGACGGCGCGGGTCGCCGAGTTGCTCACCCGGACCGACCACGACGAGGTCGCCGTCGTGGTGTCCTGGCTGACGGGTGAGCTGCCGCAGCGTCAGATCGGCGTCGGTTGGGCCGCCCTTCGAGTCCTGCCCGAGCCTGCCGGCGCATCCACGTTGTCGGTCTCCGGCGTCGACGAGACGTTCTCCCGGATCAAGGCCACCACGGGCAAGGGCTCCCAGGCAGCGCGGGCCGAGTTGCTCGCCGGCCTGTTCACCGCCGCCACCGCCCCCGAACAGACCTTCCTGCGCAGGTTGCTGTCCGGCGAACTCCGCCAGGGCGCACTGGCCGGGGTGATGGCCGAGGCTGTCGCGCGGGCCGCCGGTGTGCCCGGCCCGGACGTGCGCCGGGCCGCCATGCTGGCCGGTGATCTGGCCACGGTCGCCGTGGCCGCCCTGTCCGAGGGCGGCGCGGGCCTGGCCCGGTTCACCCTCACCGTGGGCAGACCCGTCGGGCCGATGCTCGCCCAGACCGCCACCGGTATCGACGACGCTCTCGAAAAGCTGCGTGGCGAAGCCGTTTTCGAAGCGAAGCTGGACGGGGCCAGGGTGCAGATCCACCGCCGCGGGGGCGCCGTCACGGTGTACACCCGCAGCCTCGACGACGTCACCGCACGGCTGCCGGAAGTGGTCGAAGCGGCACTGGCCCTGCCGGTCACCGACCTGATCGCCGACGCCGAAGCCATCGCGCTGCATCCGGACGGGCGCCCACACCGGTTTCAGGTCACGGCATCACGGTTCGGTAGTTCGTCGCGCGCGGAGCAGCCGTTGTCCGTGTTCTTCTTCGATCTCTTGCACCATGACGGCACGGATCTACTGGATCTGCCCACTACCGAGCGGTTGGCTGTCCTCGACGCGGTGGTGCCGGCCACCCAACGGGTGGACCGGCTGATCACCGCCGACGGTGACGCCGCAGCGCGCTTCCTGGACGCGACGCTGGCCGCGGGCCACGAAGGGGTGATGGCGAAATCGCCGACCTCGCCGTATGAGGCGGGTCGGCGCGGGGCGGGATGGCTGAAGGTCAAGCCGGTGCACACCCTGGATCTGGTGGTGCTGGCGGTGGAGTGGGGCTCGGGGCGGCGCACCGGCAAGCTGTCCAACATCCACCTGGGGGCGCGCGACCCGGCCACCGGCGGATTCGTGATGCTGGGCAAGACGTTCAAGGGCATGACCGACGCCATGCTGGACTGGCAGACCCAGCGCTTCACCGAACTCGCGGTCGGCGGCACCGACGGCTACGTGGTGACGGTGCGGCCGGAGCAGGTCGTCGAGATCGCCTTCGACGGGGTGCAGGGCTCGACGCGCTACCCCGGCGGGATGGCGCTGCGTTTTGCCAGAGTGCTGCGTTACCGCGACGACAAACCCGCCGCCGAGGCGGACACGGTGGACACCGTGCGCGCCCTCTACGACCGGGCCGGCTGAGCCCGGCGTACTCGAAGCCCGCAACGAGGGCGGTCACAGGGTCAGATGCGATGATCTGGCTGATCCGACGACCCGTTGCAGAAATGACCGCCCATGATCCGAAAGGCCCTCGGGGTCGTCGCGGTGCTGATCCTGGTGCTGACCGGGACGGGGTGGTGGCAGGTGTACCGGGCCGTCGGTGGGATCACCGTGTCCGGCGCGTTGGGGGCGCTCGGAATCTCCGCGCCGCAGTCGAGTGCCGGGCAGATGAACATCCTGCTCATCGGGTTGGATTCCCGAAAAGATCAGAAGGGTGACGACCTGCCGCAAGAACTCTTGGACAAACTGCACGCCGGGGACTCCGGTTCGGGCGGCTACAACACCAATACGCTCATCCTCGTCCACGTCTCCGCCGACGACCGCGTCACCGCCTTCTCGATTCCCCGGGACGACTACGTGGACGTCGACGGGATCGTTCCCGGCTACAGCAAGGCCAAGATCAAAGAGGCGTACGGCCTGACCAAGGCCGACGCCGAGAACACCCTGGTGAACGAAGGGGTAGGCGATCAGGAGACGCTGGAGTCGAAGGGTCGGGAGGCGGGCCGCGCGGCGACGCTGAAGGCGGTGCAGCGCCTCACCGGCGCACCGATCGACTACTTCGCCGAGGTCAACCTGGCCGGCTTCTACGACCTTGCCGACAGCCTCGGCGGCGTACAGGTGTGTCTCAATTCCGCCGTGTCCGACGACTATTCGGGTGCCCGGTTCCCGGCGGGCACCCAGACCCTGAACGCTGCGCAAGCGCTGCAATTCGTGCGCCAGCGTCACGGATTGGACAACGGCGACCTGGATCGCACGCACCGTCAGCAGGCGTTCCTGATCTCGGTGCTGCACCAGCTGCAGGACAGCGGATCCCTGACGGATCTCAGGAAGCTGCAGAGCCTGATCGCGGTGGCGCACAAAGACATCGTGCTGTCCGACGGCTGGGGTGAGGACCTGTTCCGTCGCATCGCGGGGCTCGCCGGGGCGCCGGTCGAGTTCCGGACGCTGCCGGTCCTGCGTTATGACAATGTCGATGGCGAAGATGTCAACGTCATCGACGCGGCAGCCATCAAAACTCAGGTGGCGGCCGCCTTCGGCAATGGCCAGGGCGCTTTGCCGGACTTCACCGCCGTGGCGACCAGCACGGTCGACGTGATCAACGCCGGCAGCACACCCGGGCTGGCCGCGACCGTCGCAGATACCCTGCGCAGCAATGGATTCACCGTCGGCGATGTCCGCAACGCCACCGCGCAGGATCCGACAGACACGGCCGTGGACGGTGGCTCCGGCACCATCGGCGACATCCACACCGTCAGCGACCTGGTGGGAATCGCTGCCGCTCCCCCGCCGAACGACGCTGTCATGGCCGGGCATATCCGCATCGTCCTCGGTGCCGACTACGCGCCGCCGGCCCCGGTTGCCGATTCAGAATCCACCCCCGCAGGAGCGGAGCGTGCGTCGGGCACCCCGGACCCGGGGAAACCGATCGACAATGCTCAGATCCCGTGCGTCGACTAGGGCAGCTCGCATCCCAACCCGTCGGTAGCGGGAGCGGCTCGGCACCAGGCTAATTCAGGTCAGCGACCAGACCGAGGTCATCCAACGCCGCACGCACTGCGTCCCGCAACTCGTTCTTGGAGTTCGGCGACGGCGACTCCCAGGACGCCACGCAGACCGCGACCTTGCCTCCCACCGTCACCGCCGACACCAGCAGGTGACCGCCCAACCTGCCCAGAGCGGCAGCGGTCAAGCCGGGCTCACCGCCTCGCACCCAGAAGAAGTCGGCGTCGGTCCCATCCGGGCGGTTGGCAGCGCCGGGGACCTCACCGATATTGCTGCAGCCGACGGGCTTTCCGACTTGAAGTACCAGGTTCTCCAACCGGCGAGCCAGCGCGCGCGGAACAAACGGGGTCATGGCCAGCGCAGCCAACAGGGATTCGCGACTGTCGTCGAGATCGACGAGCGCTTGTTTGATGGTGGTGCGTAACGGCGCCAATTCCCCGCACACCTCGTCGGGGTCGGCGTGCACGGCAATCGCATTCAGCGGGTTCGCCCGGGTGTCCCCCTCGGTGCGCTCGCTGACCGGTATCGACAGCAGCACCTTGCCTTCGGCGTCGACACGGCCGAGGCGGAATCCGATACGCGTGGCGAGAGCCATGAACAGAACGTTGCGCGTGCCGCCGCGCGACATGGCGCAGTCGTCCCAGAGACGGGCGTCGACGACTCCGTAGATTCTCGGCACCACCACCGGTCCGCCGTCCGAGTCGGACCGCGCAGGCAGAGCAGCTTTGGCCGACGCGGACAAGTCCTCGCTCTGCTCCCGCGCCGTCCGGATACCGGCCGCGATGGCAGCCGGGACCTCTCGAGCCGACCTCACCGTGACCGAGAGATCTTCGCGCAGGGCGCGCAGGCGGCCACGCTCTGCTGCGGGCGGGAAGCTGCCATCAGCGCCGGCCCCGTCCACCGCTGCGACGATCGACTGGATCCCGGCACTGGCATCCGCCGTGGTGTGCGACACGACCAGGCACACCGCAGCGCCGCCACCGATCAACGGTTGCACCCCCAGATGCCAGGGCGGCCCCAGCTCGGGATCGACCGGGATGAACGTCCGCTGCTCCACCCAGTCCCACATCTCGTCGCGGTGCACTTCCGAAGCCGCGATGTCCAAGCGGTCCGATGCCGGCGCCGTCACCCACCGGTGCCGCCCGAACGGCAGGGGCGATCGTTCGATCAGCCGGCCGATCAACGTGTGGTGCAGATTCGCATGAAACCGGTGCAAGGCGTCGAAATCGACGTCACGATCGTAGATCCAGACGTACTGGACCACGGGGCCGCGGCCCAACGCACGCAAGGCCAGGAACGACGCCTGATCGATATACGCCAGCGTGTTACCGGTAGTTGAATTCATGGGGAATCTTTCACTCCAAGAGGCCTTATCAGGGCCGCCGCATCCGCGACCGAATGCACTGTACTGCACAAAATCTCTCATTGTTTATCGACGCCCGATCGTTTTTCCCGGATGGATACCCACACGCGAAGTGCGCTTGCCCCGGTCTTTCTTCACCATCACAGATCATGCCGATGACCTGCGGTGCGACTCTTATTGCCCGGGTGGCCCGATACCTGCACGTACCACCGATTCCGACTGCAGGCCGATATTTCATTGACAACGAACTCCAGGAATCTGGGCTCATCAATGCGGGCCGGATTGCCATTGATCAATGTCATTGATCGATGTCACATCTTGAGTAATCCAGCTCACACGGGATAGGTGATCGGGGTACGGCTAGGCACGTATTCGGACATACCGCTCGTCACCGCAGAAAATCCGACCGGATTCTTTCTGCATTTCATTGCGGACACGGCGGTACAGCGTTGGCGACCGCCGGGAACCTCGCACCGAGGCGACCTCGTTCGCGGACTTGGCGTGCGCAAAATGGACAGTTCCGTCACAGCGTGGTTTTGCTCGATGCGAGGATCGACTCATGGCTGGATCTTCCAAACCCTCTGCACCCGGACGTGAAGAGCACAAGGGCGACATCACCTACGTCCGCACCGACGAGGACCTTCCGCCTGTCGCGGTCATCGACCGGTCCCCGATCACGGTGCGGCACCGGATCATCTTCGGTGTCATCGCCCTGCTCGGTGCGGTCGCCTGGGCGGTCATCGCGTTCGTGCGCGGGGAGACGGTCAATGCGGTCTGGTTCGTCATCGCCGCGATCTGCACCTACGTCATCGGTTTCCGGTTCTACGCGCGCCTGATCGAGAACAAGATCGTGCAGCCGCGCGATGACCAGGCCACCCCGGCCGAGATCTTCGAGAACGGCACCGATTACATGCCGACCGACCGGCGGGGGTTGTTCGGGCACCACTTCGCCGCCATCGCCGGCGCCGGCCCGTTGGTCGGCCCGGTGCTGGCCATGCAGATGGGTTATCTGCCCGGCACCATCTGGATCATCGTCGGCGCGTTGGTCGCCGGATGCGTCCAGGACTATCTGGTGCTGTCCATCTCGGTGCGCCGCCGCGGCCGCTCGCTGGGCCAGATGGCGCGCGACGAGCTCGGCAGCATCGGCGGTATCGCCGCGATCGTCGGCGTGCTGGTGATCATGGTGATCCTGCTCGCGGTGCTGGCGCTGGTGGTGGTGAATGCACTGGCCGAAAGCCCGTGGGGCGTGTTCTCCATCGCGATGACGATCCCGATCGCCGTGTTCATGGGCCTTTATCTGCGGTTCCTACGCCCCGGCCGGGTGTCCGAGGTGTCGCTGATCGGTGTGGCACTCCTGCTGCTCGCGGTGATCTCCGGCGGCTGGGTTGCCGAAACCGATTGGGGAACAGACTGGTTCACACTGTCGAAGGTGACCTTGTCGTGGTGCATCATCGTCTACGGGCTGGCCGCCTCGGTGCTGCCGGTCTGGCTGCTGCTGGCGCCGCGCGACTACCTGTCGACGTTCATGAAGGTCGGCACCATCGCGCTGCTGGCCATCGGCATCCTGCTGGCCCGCCCGGTCATGGAGGCGCCCGCGGTCTCGCACTTCGCCAGCATCGGCACCGGCCCCGTATTCGCCGGCGCACTGTTCCCCTTCCTGTTCATCACCATTGCCTGTGGCGCACTGTCCGGATTTCACTCCCTGATCTCCTCGGGCACCACACCGAAGCTGCTGGAGAAGGAATCCCAGATGCGGCTGATCGGCTACGGCGGCATGCTCACCGAGTCGTTCGTGGCCATCATGGCGCTCATCACCGCGGCGATCCTGAACCAGCACCTGTATTTCGCGATCAACGCGCCGTCGGCAGCGACCGGCACCACCGCGCAGACGGCGGCCGATTATGTCAACGGGCTCGGGCTGTCCGGCGCGCCGATCACCGCAGCGGAGATCACCGAGGCCGCCGAAGGCGTCGGTGAGAAGTCGGTCATCTCCCGCACCGGCGGTGCGCCCACCCTGGCATTCGGCATGTCCGAGGTGCTGCACCAGGTGTTCGGCGGCGAAAGCCTCAAGGCGTTCTGGTACCACTTCGCGATCATGTTCGAGGCCCTGTTCATCCTGACCACGGTCGATGCGGGCACCCGGGTCGCCCGGTTCATGCTGTCCGACGGTCTGGCGAATCTCGGTGGACCGCTGAAGAATCTGCGCGACCCGAGCTGGCGGCTGGGCGCATGGGTCTGCAGCATCATCGTCGTGGCGGCGTGGGGCAGCATCCTGCTGATGGGTGTCACCGATCCGCTCGGCGGCATCAACACCCTGTTCCCGCTGTTCGGCATCGCCAATCAGTTGCTCGCCGCCATCGCCCTGACGGTGGTGACGGTGGTGATCATCAAACGGGGGCTGGTGAGGTGGGCCTGGATTCCCGGGGTTCCGCTGCTGTGGGATCTGACGGTGACGATGACGGCGTCATTCCAGAAGATCTTCTCCGGCGATCCCAAAGTGGGTTACTGGACCCAGCATTCGCAGTACGTCGCCGCCAAGGAGGCCGGGAAGACGGCGTTCGGCGCGGCCAAGAATTCGGCCCAACTCGACGCCGTCATCCGCAATACGTTCATCCAGGGCACCTTGTCGATCGCTTTCGCGGTGCTGGTGCTCATCGTGTTCATCGCCGGCGTCGTGGTGGCGCTGCGTGCCCTGCGCGGCGAAGGCCGTCCGCTGTCGGCGGATGATCCGGTGCCGTCGCGGCTGTTCGCACCGTCGGGCCTGATCCCGACCGCCGCCGAGAAGGAGGTGCAGAAGCAATGGGACGCCTTACCGCCGTCGCAGGCAAAATCGGTTGGTACTTCTCGTCATTGATGGGCGACAACCACTACCAGCGCTACGTCGAGCATCGCCGGCGCACCCATCCCGGCGAGCATGTGCTCACCGAGCGGGAGTACTGGCGGATGCGGCACGCGGCCGCCGACGCCAACCCCAGCGCCCGCTGCTGCTGACGTTTCTCTGGCGAGCGGCCGTGTCTGCACGCCGACACGCCGCGAACGGCGTGCAGACGGGGGCGCTCGCGGGGAGAACTATCCCAGCCGGTAGCGGATCGGCAGGTGCTTGAGGCCACCGACGAACGTGGTGGCGATGTGTTCCGGCGTGCCGGCCAATTCGACCGATTCCAGGCGCGGGAGCAGGGCGGAGAAGAAGCTGTTCACTTCGAGGCGGGCCAGTGCGGCCCCGAGACAGAAGTGCACGCCGTAGCCGAATGAGATGTGCTTGTTGGCAACGCGCCCGATGTCGAAGGTGAACGGGTCGACGAAGACGTCCTCGTCGCGGTTGGCCGAGACATAGGACAGCAGCACCGACTCGCCCGCGGCGATCCGGACTCCGCGAATGTCGTAGTCGCGTTGCGCGGTGCGCATGAATTCCTTGACGGGCGTGGTCCAGCGGACCATCTCCTCGACCGCCGAGGGCATCAGGCTCGGATCATTGCGTAGGCGGGCCAGTTGGTCCGGATGTTCGAGCAGGGCGTGCATGCCGCCGGAGATGCTGGCGCTGGAGGTGTCATGTCCCGCGGCGGCGATGATGGCGTAGTACGACACGGTCTCGATGTCGTTGAGTGGTTCACCGTTGATCGTGGCATTGGCGATGGTCGAGGCGAGGTCATCGGTGGGGTTCGCCCGCCGCGACGCGGTCAAATCGGTGAAGTACTGGAACATCTCGAGCAGCGCCATCATCTGCTCTTCCTTGCTCGTCCCCCGCTGGAATTCCTCGTCTTCGGCGCCGAACAGTTCCTGGGTCCAGACCAGGAGTTTCGAGAAGTCGGCCTCCGGCACACCCAACAGGCTCATGATCATGTAGAGCGGGTAGTTGACCGCCACCTGTTGCACGAAATCGCATTCCGGTCCCTCCGCCGCCATCTTGTCGACGAACCGAACGGCCAATTCGTCGGCACGCTCTTTCAGCGCCCGCATGGCTTTGGGGCGAAACCAATCGGCGCCGATCGCCCGGATATCGCGGTGCTGCGGGTCGTCCATGTGGATCAGGGTCTTGATCCCGATGGCGGCCTGCTGTTCGTCGGCTTCCCTGGTGACCAGCACCGGCCGCGGCGAGTTGGTGAAGACATCGTTGGCCCGCTCGATCTCCATGATGTCGGCGTGCTTCGTGATCGCCCAGAACGGGGCATAGTCGGGCACCTCGACCCAGGCCACCGGGGCGTTGGCGCGCAGATGGCTGAGTGCGGCGTGCAGGCCGACTTCGTCGGTGTAGGCCTTGGGGTCCGCGAGAACCTTTGCGGCGTCGTCCATCGTCGGCGTGCTCACCAGCTGCTCCCTCGCTACTGAAATATTGACTGCCGATCCTACTGTAACTATTACAGTTCAGCGTCCGGTCGCGCGATCCGGCTCACGCACCACGCCCAACGCGGCCTGTGCGCGCTGTTCGTAACCCTGCCTCGCGGCGGTGTCGAATTCGAGGAACACCTTGTCGGTGCCGACGCGCCTACCGACCCAGCGCCTGCCCCGCGGGCCCAGCAGCCCGATCGGACCGAGCACGAACCGGATTCCCCCGGGAACGGTGACATGCGTCTTCGGCTTGTCGAGCACCTTGACGATCGCCGCGGCAATCGCCTCGGGTTCGACCGGCCGGTTTGTCCTATTCTCGGCGGTACCCGAGATCAACTCGGTGCGGGTGAACGGCGGCATGACCACGCTGACGTCGACACCGCGGCCCGCGAACTCATCGGACAAGGCGCTCGACAGGCTGATCACCGCGGATTTGGTTCCCGCATAGACGGTCTGGCCGGGCACGGGCATCAGGCCCGCCAGCGATGCGACGTTGATGATGTGCCCGGAGCGACGCTCGATCATCTCGGGCAGCACCAGTTGGCAACCGGTGACCACACCGTAGAAGTTGACCTCGATGGCCGAGCGCAGGGCGGGCACAGATTGATCGAGGAAGCCTCCGATCGGCATCACCCCGGCATTGTTGATCAGCACGTCGACCCGTCCGCCGCCGTCTGCGCGGGCTCTGTCCAGGAAGTCCGAAAACGATTGCCGGTCAGCGACATCCAGCGGGTGCCCCGCGATCTGCCTATTTCCCGTCGCTGCGCTCGCCCCGGATCCACGCAGCGACGCCACCGCCGACTCCAGCGCCACGACGTCCCGGTCGCCGATGACCACCCGCGCGCCGCGGGCCAACACCGCCTTGGCGGTGGCATACCCGATACCCCTAGCGGCACCGGTGATCACCACGGTGCGGCCGCTGATCTTGTCCATCTACTGACTCCTCACCAAGCCGCGAAGTTCCTGCAACACAACGGCTATTGCCGATTCAGAGAGGTCGGCGGGGAATCCTGGCAGCACCCGGTCGATGGCGCCGTCGCAGCGCTGCCGCAAAGCGCCCGCCACCTCCGGCAGCGGGGCGACGACGGTGAACGCGGCCAGCACCTCGTCGTCGACGAGGCCGGCCATGGTGTCCCATTCACCCATCCGGGACAGCCGGTGCAGTTCGGTGTGCAGATCACCCCAGCCGTGCAGATCCAGCACCTTGCGATACGCCGGGGTGGATCCGTAGAACGCGATCTGCTTGCGGTGCGCCGCCTCGGCAGCGGCGAACTGCTCTTCGGTCTCCCCCGTCACGACGAACACCGGGCAGGACACCTCCAGGTCCGCTCGGTCCCGGCCGGACCGAGCAAGGCCGGCCAGTAGTGCCGGAGTGGTGACCTCGTCGAGGTAGCGCTTGGTGGTGAACGCGTGCGCGATCAGTCCGTCGGCGACCTCGCCGCACAGCTGGGTCATGGCATCCCCGACGGCGGCGATGAAGATCTTCGGCACCCCGTACTCGTGTGCTTCGGGGGTGAACATCGGGGTCATCAGCTTGTGCGTGTAGAACTCACCCTCGAACCCCAGCCGGGTGTGGTCCTGCCAGGACGTCCAGATCGCCTGCACCGCAGCGACGAATTCGCGCATCCGGCGCACCGGTTGGCCCCAGGGCATCCCGAACCGCTTCTCGATGTGCGCCTGCACCTGGGTGCCCAGACCGAGGATGAACCGGCCGCGTGAATAGGCGTGCAGGTCCCAACCGAGGTTGGCCACGAGCATCGGGTTACGCGCGAAGGCGACGGCGATACTTGTGCCCAACTGCATCCGGGTGGTGTGCTCGGCAGCGAGGAGCAACGGCAGGAAGGGATCATGGTTGATTTCACCGGTCCAGCAGCCGTCGTAGCCCTGTTCCTCCAGCGTGCGCGCCATGGCGGGCACCTTGTGCAGATCGCTGGGGATGCCCCGATCGATGCAGAGCCGGGCGCCGTTACCCATGCGGGGGACGCTACAGTAAGCAATTCAGTATGGTCAACGCCACGAGACAAGGACCGGTGATGGCGAACGCTTCGGACTGGCAGGAAACCCTCGACGATCTCGACCGCCGCAGGCAGCACACGCTGGCCATGGGCGGCACCGAACGGGTCGCCAAGCATCACGCCAAGGGCAAGCTCGACGTGCGCGCCCGGCTAGACCGGCTGCTAGACAAGGGCACCTTCCGCGAACTCGGCATGCTCGCCGGCGAGGAGATCGCGGCCGACGGTATCGTCACCGGCTCGGGGCTGATCAACGGGTCCCCGGTGATGGTCGGCGCCGAAGACTTCACGACGCTGGCCGGCAGCATCGGCCCGTCGGGCAACGCCAAGCGCTACCGGGTGGCCGAACTCGCACTGCGCGACAAGATTCCGTTGGTCATGCTGCTCGAAGGTGCGGGCCATCGCGCCAGTGGCGAACGCTATGGCCGCACGCCGACCGACCTGATCGCCCAGGCCCAGTGCTCGGGCCGGGTGCCGACGGTGGCCGCTCTACTCGGCCCCTCTGCCGGACACGGGGCGCTGGTCGCGCCGGTCAGCGACTTCCGGATCATGAGCAGCCAGGGCGCCATCTTCACTGCCGGTCCGCCGGTGGTGAAGGAGTCCACCGGTGAGGACATCACCAAGGAGGATCTCGGCGGTCCCGACGTCGCCCTGTACAGCGGCGTGGTGCACAACCTGGGCGAGGACGACGAGACCGTCATCGACGACATCCGGCGCTATCTCTCGTACTTCCCGTCCAGCGCCTGGTCTTATCCCGAGCAGGTCGACGAGGACGAGGACACCGCGCCGCGCCCGACTCCCGAACTGCTGGACATCATCTCCCGCGACAACCGCCGCGTCTACAACATGCGTTCGGTGCTGGACGTGGTGTTCGACAACACCGAGTGGTTCGAGATCCAGCCATATTTCGGCAAGGCCATCATCTGCGCGCTGGCACACCTGGGTGGGCATCCGGTGGCCGTGGTCGCCAACCAGCCCAATGTGCTCGCTGGGTCCATCGACGCCGACGCGGCGGACAAGGCAGCGCATTTCATCATGGTCGCCGACTCGTTCCACCTGCCGATCATCTTCTTCGCCGACAATCCGGGCATGCTGCCGGGCAGCCGGTCCGAGAAGTCCGGCGTGCTGCGCGCAGGTGCCCGGATGTTCGCCGCGCAGACCTCAGCCACCACCCTCAAACTTCACGTCACCTTGCGTAAGGCATATGGTTTCGGCTCGATGGTGATGTCCCTGTTGGGATTCGACGGCCAGGAGGCGTGCTTCGCCTTCCCGGGCGCGACGATGGGCGCGATGAGTGCGGCGGCGCTGTCGAAGGCCTCCCACGCGGAGGAGGACCTGTCCGCCAAGCTGCGCGAGGCCGAACTCACCGCGTCGTTCCGGTCGGCCGGGCATCTCGGCTTCGACGAACTCATCGACCCCCGCGAGACCCGCGACCAACTGCTCGATGCGCTGCGGCGCGGACTTCGGGCCCGGCAGTCCGCCGCCGAACCGGTGCAGCGCACCGTCATCCTGCCCTGATGACGCTGCGCGACGGCATCACGGGCGCGTGGGAGTTGTTGTCCTTCACCGTCACCGACGGCAGCAGGCCGCTGGGAACCGAACCGCAGGGGCTGATCCTCTACACCGAGGACGGCCACATGTCCGCGCAGCTGACCGGGGGCGATCAGCACATCGCCTACGGTGGGCGCTTCTCCGTCGACGAGACCACCGCGACGGTCCACCACCAGGTGAGCATCTCGACCATGCCGGAACTACTTGCGCAGCCGCAGTTTCGCCACGCCGCCATCCACGGCGACGAGCTGACCCTGTCCACCGCGGACGCGGTGTTGCTGTGGCGGCGCCCCGCCGCTCAGGACTGCCGGTAGGCCGCCACGATCGGCTCGAGTTCGTCCGGCGTGGCACCGTGCATGATCACCGCGTCGGCGCCGTAGTCGAACTCCTTGCGGATCCGGTCGACGCACTGTTGAGCTGACCCGGTGGCCGACGGCTCCAGCCATTCGTCGGGGATGAGGGTGGCGATGTGCTCGATCTGCTCGGCGGAGGCCTTGTGGTCGATACCGCCGGGTATCGAGGTGACCACCGAGTCCGCACGGAAGCGTTGCAGCACAGCAGGATCCCAGCCATTGGTGCTCACCAGCAGGTCCCCGTAGCCCTGCAGGTAGGTGGCCAGCCGGGCCACCGTCTTCTTCAGCCGCAGTTCCTCGGGCAGATGGTCACCGACGGTGGCGAAACAGGACCACACCCGCACATCGGCAGGGTCCCGGCCGGCCTGCTCGGCGGCATCCTTGACGATCTTGGCCGCACGCTGCAGCGTCTCCGGAGTGAAGTAGGTGTGCAGGATGACGTCGTCGAACGCCCGGCCACCCAGCGCCAGGGTCTGCGGCCCGAACGCCACGATGCCCAGCCGGATGTCCTCGCGAAAGTCGGGATCCAGGAACAGCACCTGATACTTCCCGATCGGCCCGTCGTGGTTGAAGATCACCTCGCCGTGCCACAGCCGGCGCATCACCTGCGCGAAATCCTCCATCTGCGCGGTGGTCACCGCGGGCACCCCGAAGGCGTTGTACATGGCGGCGATACCGCGGCCGATGCCCAGGGTGAACCGGCCCTTCGACAGCTTGTGCATGGTGGTGGCCCAGGACCCGGTGATCAGCGGGTGCCGGGTGTTGTGATTGGTGGCGGCCGTGGCGATCTGCATCCGGTCGGTCACCGCGCACGCGGCGCCGACCAGAGAGGACGCCTCCTTGACGTTCCACCGCTCGGAGATGAAAGCGGTACCGAAGCCGAGTTCCTCACCGCGGCGTGCCTCGTCCATCAGCGTTGCCGGTCCCTCCCCGCCGGCGCCCGCCAGCAGGTAGTAGCCCAGCTCATCCAACGTTGAGGTCATACCCATACTCCTTGTTTGTATCCACAGTTCCACACCTCGGTGATGCGGCCGTCGCGCACCCGGAAGATCTCCATGCTGCCGACGGTGGTCTCGGTGCCGTCCTTGAGCTTCATCGGCGACTGGTAGACGATCGCCACATGCTCGCCGTCGTCGCCGCCGACCACGAGGTTCAGGTCGAACCGGATGGACTCGAACATCGCCAGGTGATCTACCACCCGGCTGACCGCCTCGGCGTGTGTGAGCGTGGTGGACTCCCCCACGTCATGGCGGATCACGTTGTCGCCCAGCAGTTCCTCGGCCAGAGCGACATTCCGCTCGTTCCAGACCACCAGGTTGTACAGTTCCACCACCTCACGCGCCGACCTCACGAGAACTCCGCCAAGGCACCGGTATCCATGATCGCCGCGACGGCGCGGTCGATCAGCGTCACGCACAGCCGCCGCGACCGTTCCGGCACCACATCCCAGGTGAGCAGGGCCACCACGGGCATGTACATCAGCAGCGCGACACCGAACCGGTAGTGCCGCCACGCTTCGTCGAACGAATAGTACTTGACACCAAGGGATTTCAGTTGATCCACGTACTCCCGGACCAGGTCGCGGTCCGTGCCCCGACGAACGTCGGTCGGCAAGCCCTGGCTGACCAGATAGGCGATGTCCGCGGCCCCGACCCCACGAACCGCCAACTGGAAATCCACGATCTTGAGCTCGTCGCCGCGGAAGAACATGTTGTCGGCCCTGATGTCACCGTGCAGCAGCATCGCCCGTTCGGCAAGCGCGGACAGCGCCTGGGGCGCCAGTTCGGCGAACTGGTCGGCGAAGCGGGCCACCGCGTCGGGCACCGGTTGGTCGGTCTTGGCCAGATACAGCTGCCAGCCGGGAGTGAAGGCCGGCAGGAACAGGTCTCTGGTCAGCGAATTGTCCATCAACGGAAAGCATTGCAGCGCATCCTCGTCGGCGGTGGGAGACCAGGCGTGCAGGCCCGCCAGGGCCCGCAGCGCGGTGCGGGCCTGCTGCTGCGACAGGCCGGCCAGATGATCGGCGTTCTCCCAGTCCCGGAGGTCCTCCAGCACCAGGACGAAATCGGAACCGGATATCAGCGCGGCGTGACAGGTCGGGGTCGCCAGTGGCGCCGTCGGCGCGATCCGCCGGTAGAAGTCGAGTTCGCGCTGATAGCCGCCGAGCAGCTCCATCCCGCCCCGCGCCTGCGACTCCGCGGGAAGTTTCACGATGACCGTCTCCGGTACGTCGATTCCGGTCAGGTGCAGCCGGTACAGCAGCGCCGAGAATCCCGTGTCCTGCGCGATTCGCTCGGCCCGTACCCCGGTGACGCTGCCGGGCAACGCCTGCGACAACCATGCCGCCGTCACTTCACCGATGCCCGAGGGCACCGCTGCCACCGAAGTCACCATTGACCTCCCAGGAAATTTGACGCTGAACAACTAAGTTAGTTGTCGGTCGCCTAATATGCAAGGGTGCCGTCCCCCGCCCAGGGCCTGACCCAACCGCAGCGCGTCGAGATGTCCGCACAGCGTCTGCTCATCGCCGCCGCCGAGCTGATCGTCGAAAAGGGTTGGGAGGCAACGACAGCCGCCGAGATCGGGCGCCGCGCCGGCTACAGCCGGGCCATGGTCCATGCCCGCTATGGCAGCAAGGACGCCATCCTGGAAGCGTTCCAGCAGACCTATGTGGTGCGACTGAACCCCGACCCCGAGCCCGGAACCGACGGACTGGCGCAGGTCCTCGCCCATTTCGAGCGCATCCAGGAGATCCATGCGGTCGACCCGGCGTTGATGCGCGCCATGTTCGTCTCCGCCTTCGAAGCGGTGAAGACGACGTCGCCACTGCGAGAGGCGGTCCGCAGCCAACTGCGTGACGCCGGAGTCAAGGTCGAAGCCGGCCTGCGCGCAGGCATCGCGGACGGCTCGATCCGGCCGGACATCGACGTGGACGCCGCCCGCGAGGACATCACGGCATCCGTGTTCGGCCTCGCGTTCCAGTGGGTCGTCGTGCCCGAGGATCACGACCTCGACGTCGAGATCAACCGTGTTCGGGCGCGGCTGATCTCAAGCTACGGACGGGCGCGCTGATCGACTGCAGGAAGCGGTCGGTCGCGCGGCCCACCCCGGGGGCGAACAAGTGCCCGACATGGCTGCCGTCATGCCAGTACAGGTCGCCGCCCCACTGCTCGTGCAGGGCCAGCGCCGAGGTGCGCATGGCCATCCGGTCATGCCAGGCGCCGACGATCAGCCTGCGGTCGGCACGAGGCACCGTGGCCAGCGGATCCACCACCGACGTCAGCGCCGACACCGTCGCGGACTGCAGCAGTTCGCCGGCTTCCCGCCCCGCCGTTCCCCACCGGCCCAGATGCATACCGATCATTGTGTTCAGCCCCAGGATCGGGGTGTAGACGGCGACCGCATCGACTCGCTCGTCGAGGTGCGCCACCAGGGCGGCCACCGCGCTGCCCAACGACAAACCGGCCAGGGACACCGATTCCGCCTGCGGAGCCAGCCAGCCGATCAGGGCCCGCACCTCCGAGACCGCCCGCATCATCCCGGCGACATTGGCCAGCGGGTCACGCGCGGGATACTCCGGCCACTGCCGCCGCCGCGGGCCGTGCCCGGGCTGGATGGGCAAGGCCACGTTGAAGCCGAGCTCGCGGGCGCGACGCACCCGGGCCACCAGCAGGTCCATCGGATCGCCCTGGCCCGCACCGTGCACCCAGACCAGCCACGGTCGAGGCTGAGTGCCGTCGCGGTACAGCCGTACCCGGGCCGTCGCCGGACCGCCGTGACCGTCGGCCAGCACCGATTCGGGTAGGTGCGGGTCATGTTCGAAGACCAGCTCGTCGTAGCTCAGCCCGCCGAACCGGTGCGGTGCCATGTCCACCGCCACCGGCGCATCGGGAGTCCGGTGCGCCCCGTCGATCCCCAGCGCGGACAGTTCTTCGGCGGCCCGCTCGTAGGCGGCCACCGGTCGGGGCAATTCCGGTGGCGGCCCGGTCAAGGTCATGCCGGTGACCACCAGTTCGTCGAGCGCGACCTCGCCGAGCTGACGTATCCCGTTGATCGTCATCGGATTCCACTCGCCGATCAGTGCCGCCACCGAACGGGGCAGCACGCCACCCAGCTCCCAGACGATCTGCGCGGCCCTACGCAAGGGTGAATCCCAGATAGCCGCCCGCAGCGATCTCGTCGCACCGGCGCCGGTATTCCGGGATGCCCGCGGTGTAGCCCATGTACATCCTCTTCTTGCCCGGCACGTTGGCTCCGTTGTACCAGGAGTTACAGCTCGGGTGGGTCAGCACGGTCGGCGCGACCAGTGCCGTCGCGTGGTCGATCCAGTCCTGCTGCGCGTCGTGGTTCGCGTCGATCGTGCGGTGCCCGTGCTCGCGCAGGTAGCCGATGCAGTCGGCGATCCACTCGATGTGCTGCTCCATGGCAGAGACGAAGTTCGTTGCCGCCGAAGGACTTCCCGGTCCCTGCACGAGGAAGAGGTTCGGGAATCCGGCGACCGCCAGCCCCAGATAGGACAACGGCCCCGCGTCGGCCCAATAGTCGCGAAGCAGCAGCCCGTCCCGTCCGCGCACATCCATCCGGGTCAGCGCGCCGGTCATGGCGTCGAAACCGGTGGCGTACACGATCACGTCCAGGTCGACGTGCGTCTGCTCGGTGGCGATGCCCGTGGCGTCCACCGCCACGATCGGATCCCGGCGCAGATCCACCAGGGTCACGTTGTCCCGGTTGAACGTCTCGTAGTACCCCTGGTCGATGATGGGCCGCTTGCAGGCGAACGGGTGCGTAGGCACCAACGCAGCTGCGGTGTAGGGGTTCTCGACGATGCGGGCCACCGCTTCGCCGTAGAGCGCGGTCGCCATCCGGTTGGCCTCGATATCGAAGAAGATGTCGCCCCAGTTCAACGCGCCCATCACGCCGCGTTCATCGATGGCACGCAACTGGTCTTCGCGCGATGCCGTCTTGATCGGTGGGCTGGCGAGCATGTCGAGGAGCACCGAGAACGCCGACAACCGAGCGGCCCCGACCGGATGCGCCCGCTGCGCCGCGCGGATGTCCGCGTAGTTCTCCTTCAGTTCGTCGAGTTCGCCGTCGGCGAAGCGGCGTACGGACCAGGGCAGGGTGAAGGCGGCCGAGCGCTGGAAGACGAACAGCTCTCTGGCTTGGCGCGCGACCACGGGAATGAGCTGCACCCCGGTGGACCCGGTGCCGATGACACCCACTCGTTTGCCGGTGAGATCCACGACGTCGGGCGGCCACCGGTTGGTGAACAACGAAGTGCCAGCGAAGGATTCCATTCCTGCGATCTGCGGTTCGAGCGGCACCGAGAGGATGCCGGACGCGGCGACGACGAACGGCGCCGAATACCTCGCGCCACCGGCCGTGTCGAGATGCCAGCGCGAACCCGCCTCGTCGAAGGTCATCGCGACCACTTCGGCACCGAAGGCGATGTCGCGGCGCAGATCCAGCCGGTCGGCGACGAAGTTCAGATAGGCCTCGATCTCGGGCTGGGCGGGCATCGACTCGGTCCACACCCATTCCTGCTGGATCTCGTCGGAGAAACTGTAGGAGTACTCGATGCTCTCGATGTCGCAGCGGGCGCCGGGATACCGGTTCACCAACCAGGTACCGCCGACGGCATCGGCCCTCTCCAACACCAGGATTCGTAGTCCCTGCGCACGTAGCTTGTGCAACGCGTACAGGCCGGAGAATCCGGCCCCGATGACGACGACGTCGTAGTCGCGGTCAGTGCTCATCGGGGCCCGCGGTGAACTGCAGGATGGTCCGCGTCAGGTGCAGGCTGGTGATCACCCAGTTCCCGGCCCGCTTCTCGTACGTCTCGTGATAGTGACCGGCGCCGAAGAGCTGGCCGCCGTTGGGGAACAACAGCAGGTCCTCCATCGCCCAGATGGCGGCGGCGGTGGTGTCCGAGGTGAGGGTGATCTCCGGAGTGTGGCAGTGGTGTTTGGTCTGCGCACCCTCGACACCGCCGAGCACCACGGGCAGAAATTCGTCCAGGCCGTGCAGATCCGGCGCGGTCTGGCCGTCGGCTCCCCCGGTCGAGATCGCCATGTCGAGTTTGACGACCACGTCGTGGGCGAACACCGTCTTCCAGGCCTCGATGTCCTTGGTGTCCAGGAACCGGCAGTACCGCGCCTTGAGCTGGCGGATCGCTTCGTAGTCGTCCATCAGAACTGAGCCATGCCGTTGTCTACCGACAACGCGACAGCGGTGACGAACCTCGCCTCATCGGAGGCCAGCCACACCGCCGCAGCGGCAATGTCTTCCGGATCGACCATCCAGTTCGGGGTGAACGGCGTCCCCATCTGCACCAGCGTCGGGTTGGTCTCGAAAGCCTTGTTGAGGGCCACCACCATGTCACCGCTACCCATGGCGGTCGGGACCGGTCCGGGGTGCACACTGTTGACCCGGATGTGATGCTTGCCGAGCTCGGCGGCGAAAGCGCGGGCCATGCCCGTGACGGCGTGCTTGCTGGCGGTGTAGTGCACCATGAACGCCTGCATCTTCACGCCGGCCAACGAACTGATGAGGATCACCGAGCCGCCCTTGCCGCCGTCGATGATGTGCTGAGCGCCGGCCATGACGGTGTTCCACGTCCCGATCACGTTGACGTCGATGGTGTCGCGGAACGATTCCGGGGTGATGT
>JAHFVC010000035.1:25562-27240 GCA_023264765.1 Mycobacterium sp.
ATGCCACGCCTCGGGAATGGTGATGCCGGCATTGGCGACGATCACGTCGAGGCGGCCCAGTTCGGCCACCCCGTCGTCGACGGCGGATTTCAGACCGTCGTAGTCACGGACGTCGACGGCGCGGTGGAAGATCCGCCGGCCCTGCGCCTTGACCAGGTCGACCGTCTCGGCGAATTCATCGGGTGTGGCGGACAGGTACGGCACCTTCGGCGGCAGTGGGCCGGCGATGTCTACCGCGATGATGTCGGCGCCCTCCTTGGCCATTCGCACCGCATGCGCGCGGCCCTGGCCACGTGCCGCTCCGGTGATGAATGCGACCTTGTCTGTCAGCAGCCCGGACATCGCGCTCCTTTACATAATCGGCAGTTTTTGCAAAGCTTGCGGACAATACTACTGTAAGCAATTCGGTAGCAGTTCAGGACTCGGAGGTACCGTCGTGGAAGTCCCTTTCACCTGGAAAGTCACCGGCTGGTTCGTGATCGGCTGGTCAGCAGAATTCACGGCCGGTGAGACCAGAGCCCTGAAGTACTTCGGCGAGGAACTGGTGGCCTGGCGCGACGAATCCGGCGACCTGCACCTGATGGAAGGGCACTGTAAGCACCTCGGTGCGCACCTCGGTCATGGCGGCAAGATCGTCGGCGACTGTGTGGAATGCCCCTTCCACGGCTGGCGGTGGGGTCCCGACGGCGCCAACACCTTCATCCCGTATCAGCCCGACAAGCCGAATCGCGGGCTCAAACTACGGGTGTACCCGATCCGGGAACAGCACGGCGTCGTGTTCATGTGGTACCAGCCGCATGGCGAACCGCCGCAGTGGGAGCTACCGGACATCTTCGACAAGTTCCCGCAGTTCCCCACCGACCCCGATGCGTTCTACCGGCCCTTCCCGGAATTCTCCCGATTCGCCGAGAACGAACCCGTGCACCCGCAGATCGTCGCCGAAAACGGCCCGGACAGTGCACATTTCAAGTACGTCCACCGAGCCACCGTCACCCCGGTCTGCCTGGACTGGAAGGTCGTCGACAACGAGTGGCAGTTCCTCACCGGCTGGCCCGACGCCCGCAGTGACGACCCGAACAAGATGGCGCTCTACATCCACAGCCACTTCTCCGGTCTGGGCTTCGCGATCAGCGCCTTCGAGGGCGCATCGAACCACCGGCTCATCTTCGCCTGCACACCGGTCGACGACCAGGTCTCCAACATGTTCTATTCGATCTGGTGGCCCAAGCAGCCCGGCGACACCTCGGATATCCCACCCGAAGACGTCCGTAAGCGGGTGGAGAAGCAGTACCTCGTGACCGTCTGGGACGACCTGGACATCTGGCGCCACCAGAAGTACGTCGAACGCCCGTCGTTGTCCAAGATCGACGCGAAACCCTATATGGCCATGCGGAAGTGGGCGACACAGTTCTACGAAGTACCGGCGGTAGGCGCCAACGCGTGACCATCGCCGTCATCACCCAGGAACTCCAGGGTGCGGTGGTCGGTCCCGACGCCGGTCTCGCCGTGCTCGCCGAAGAAGCCCGGCGTGAAGCGCTGCCGAACATCGCCCGGCTGCTGCCCACCGCACGCGCCGCCGGACACCACGTGGTGCACTGCCTGGTTCAGCGCCGTCCGGACGGTCTGGGCTCCAACCACAATGCTCGCCTGTTCGCCGCGGGCAAGCGCTCGGTGGACA
>JAHFVC010000278.1 GCA_023264765.1 Mycobacterium sp.
TGTAGCCCAGGCACAGCCGTAACTCACCGGAGAGCACGCGGGGCAGCACCTCGGCGACCAGTTCGGCCGACGCGAAGCGCTCCACCGTGTGCGCGACCATCGCGGTGGTGCCCCAGTGGAACCACGGCGTGTGTGCCCGGCCGATCTCCAGCTCCCAGATCCGCCTGCGCACCGCGCTGAAGCCGCCCTCGTCCGCGCTGCGGTAGTCGCCGGCCAGATAACCTGCCGCGCCGAGAGCCAGATGTACTGCCTCGTCGAAGTTTTCACCGGTCTCGCGGTCGCGCCGGATCACCTCGTCGGTGACGACGTCAGCCAGGAAGGCCCTCAGCTCGCGCTGGAACGCCCGGTCCTCGTCGGACAGCGGTACCCGGGAGAAATCCACCCAGACACCGTGACAGTTGGTTGACTATTTGTAAAGGATGCGCAGAGACGAGAGAGCCCGGCGCACCGTGGTGCGCCGGGCTCTCTCGAACTCGATGTCAGGACGTGTGCACGATGAGCACGTCGACCTTGGATCGGCGCGCCACGTTCGCGGGCACCGAGCCCAGCAGCCGGCCCGCAATGGTGCTCAGGCCGACGTTGCCGACCACGAGGAGGTCCGCTCCCGAGTCGTTGGCCAGGTCGACCAGCGCGTCGACGGGTGCGCCGACGATGGCCTTCTCCTCGACCTCTTTGACTCCGGCAGCCTTCGCCCGGTCACTCGCCTCCTTGAGGATCGCGTAGATCGGGGCGTTGCCGGTGGTCTTGTAGCCTTCGTCCTTGAGAACGTCGGCGGCGTGATGGTCCTCGCTCTGCGGGAAATATGCGGTTGCGACGATCAGCTTCGCACCCGACCCTGCAGCGATCTCTCCGGCGCGTTCCACGGCACGCAGGGACGAATCAGATCCGTCCGTGCCGACGACCACGGTCCGATAGGCGCTCATTCATGCCCTCCAAGTGTCAGAACCTCATCCATGGCTACCTTCATAGCCAAGATAGCCAAGCCACCCGAGACAGTAACCCTTTGCTCGACGGCCGTGGGCGCGATTGGCGACACCCGGCGCGTCGACGTCCGTCCCGGCGGCGTCGTTCGAGTTTCGATGCTAGCCGCCGGGCACCCGGATCAGGCGTTATGGTGACGCAGGACATGGCCCCGACGTGACCGGCGTCAAACCCGCGCCGCCGCTTTGCCGAAGATCACAACGACGCCGAATTTCGTTCACTGCGCCGGTGTTTGGGCACCTCAGCCGTGCCGTGGATCGTAGTTCGACAGCGGTGGCTGCGGTACGTCGGCGGCAAAATCACTGTCCGAGAACGTGTACCGGTACCAGGGGGCGTCGTCACAGCGACCCAGCTGCGGACGCAGATTGGAGAATGCCCGGTAGACCACCGGATACGGCTGCCCGTTGAAGTGCTCCAGGATCTCCTTCCAGGTGCGCGGCGCGTCGGTGATCAGTGCCGCCATGGCCGCGGTCAACTCGTCCTCGGTGAGCGGGATCACCCCGGACGGCGGGTCGGGCAGCACGAAGACCGTGCTCCGGTCGAAATGCGAGCGGATGAACTTCGGGCTGATCGGTATGGTGCAGTCCAGCCCGATCTTCGAGGCCGTTCCCGGTGCCGCGTCCTCCGCGATCATCGGGTCGACCGTCATGGTGTTGCCGTTGGGGATGGTGACCGTGTCCAGGTGCGGCATGTACCGGAAGGCCATCGCGAACTGCACGGCGTTGTCGTCCCAGATGTCGACGTCCTCGTCGAACACCATGGCGATCTTCGGAAGCCCCTGCTTGGAACAGGTGAGCATCACCCCGAGGGCCTGCTTGGAGTCCCCCGCGCCGCGCGGCCTGATCTTCGCGTAGGCGATGTTCGACAGGCCGCCCAACGGGGCGCGCACCTCCAGGACGTCGATCCCGGCCATCGCGAGACCGCCGTAGAGGTCGGACTCGATCATCGGGAGCTGCAGCATGTTGTCGGTGTACCAGGGGTGCAGCCCGCCGATGGTGGCGTGCTGGAAGATACCGCCCTTGCGGAAGGTCATGGCCTTCACCACAGCACGGAAGTTGGACTTGATCCCGCCGCCGTACATGCCGGTGAATTCGCCGTATGGGCCTTCGTCGTGCGTCAGGCCCTCGATCGCCATCAATTCGCACTCGATCACGATCTCGGCGTTGGCCGGCACCAGCAGATCGATCGTCTCGCATTTCACCAGCTTGGCTGGATGTCCGTAGAAGCTGCCGAGCACCTCGAAGTCGTCGGTGCCGGGCGGCACGGCCGTCAAGGCCGCCACCTTGTCCACCAGCGGTCCACCCAACACGATGGCGAGTTCCAGATTGTGTCCTTTGGCCTGTGCCGCTTGGGCATTCAGCCGTGCCCGGTGCGACGTACAGGTCATGTCGAACATCTTCTCGTTCTTCGTCCGGAACATGCTGCGATAGATGCCCCAGTCGTAGACGCCGGTGTCCGGGTGCTTGGTGACCACCAGGTTGTCGTTCGTGTAGGCGTGCCCGTCGCGATCGTGGTGCAAGAACAGCGGCAGCCGGGTCAAGTCGACGTCGTCCCCGGTGAGAATGACCTCCTTGCAGGGGGCGGTGTCGACGATCTCGGGCTTGATCCGGCCCTTGCCGAGCTCCACCATCCGGCGCCCGGTCTCGCTCTTCGCACAGTCCAGCGCCCAGGCTGTCTGGTCCTGATTGGAGTAGGCGTTGGCCAGGAACTGGAATTCGCAGTCGGTGACCTTCTCCACCAGCACTGCGGTGAGCGGGTGGGCCTCCATGACGGACGGCAGTTCGTCGACCCGCTTCTCCTCGGTGACGCGGACCAGCAGGCCCGCCTGCTCCATGGCGTCGACGAAGTCGCTCAGACTCTGCTGTGGCACGGTGCCCCCTTCAATCGAATGCCGGTGCGGCGTTGCCGGTCTCGACGTAGTCACGCAGGTGGTGCAGCAGTACTCCCCAGGTGGTGTTGCATTTGCGGAAGTTGCCGTGCGTTCCCGGCCAGCCGGCGTGCGCATGCTCGACGAGCGTGCGGCCGTCCGCCGTCCCCACGAGCGAGAACGTGGTAGTAGTCCCCACCGAATCGCCGGGACCCCGTATGCATCTCCAGACAACCTCGCTCGTCGGCTCCGAAGTGATTACCTCCCAACCAAATTCGGGATGGTCGGCGAAAGAGAACACCCACACGCTCCCCACCGCCCCGTCACCGGTGGCGGTCGGCGTGTGCCAGCCCTTGACCCCGTCGAGCGTTGTCAGCGCGGTGTAGACCTGTTCGGGTGTTGCGGAAACTTTAATCTCATGGTCGATCTGGTGCACAGCGTCCTACCTCACGTCGAGTTCTGGGAAGTCGTAGTCCCGCCAGCCGGGCACGTCGGCGACCTCGACGAATTCTTTCCCGTGTTCGGCCAGCGCCGGGCCGCACACGTCGCCGACCGTCTTGACGACGGTGCCGTACGGGTAGGTGGCATCGATACCGAGGGCCGAGCCCGTGCGCTGATCCGGTGGCAGCGACTCGTCGGCGGTGGGATCGAGCGCTCCGCCGGGAAGGCTGTCGACGATGATCACGTCACGGGCGGGTTGGGTGCGGAACGCGAGCGCCCACTCCACCTCTTCGGAGTTGTGCACGTCGATGTCCGGATCGACGACGATGACGGTCTTCGGTCGCATGTTGCTGCCCATCGCGGCGAGGATTGCGCTGCGGGCCTCACCCGCATAGCGCGGCCGCATCGCGATGACGACACGGAAGAACACGCCGCCGGACGGCGGTATCGCGACGCGTTCGATGGTCGGGAACTGCTGGCGCATCATCTGAGTGAAGGACGCCTCGAACGGGAGCAGTTTCAGGATGTGGTTCTCGGTGGTCGGCCTGCCGGTCAACAGGGCCTGGAAGTAGGCGCCGTCACGATGGGTGATGGCCGTCGGGCGGACCACCGGTTTGGGCGAGGCCGGGGTGTAGTAGCCGGTGTACTCACCCAGTGGCCCCTCGGAAACGGTCTGGGTGAAGTCGACCTCGAACTCGATGACCACTTCGGCGTGCGCCGGCACCGACACGTCGTTGGTGCGGCACTTCACCAACTCGACTGCAGCACCGCGCATTCCGCCGACGACCTCCCAGTCGTTGGTGTCCTCCGGAACCTGGATGGGGCAAGAGTAGGCGATCATCGGGTCGACACCGACCACCAGCGCACCTCGAAACGTCTTGTGCCCCAGACGTTGCGCCTTGGCCATGTTCTTCGCGAAGCGGTGGCCCGGTGCCGCCATCATCGACATCGTCTTGCTGTCGATGATCTCGCACCGGTAGTGACCGATGTCGGGAATCCCGCTCTCGGGATCGTGACTGACGACGAATCCCGACGTGATGTAGGGGCCACCGTCGTCCGGGCTGTATCGCGGGACGGGCAGTATCGACAGGTCTATGTCGTCACCGAGCACGACGTTTTCGTGCACGGGTCCGTCGGTGACGTACGTCGGCGGGATGCGCGTGCCCAGCCCCGCCACGATCTGGTCGAAGGCGTCGTCCTCATCGCATCCGAACGCGAGCAGCGCCTTCGCCCTGGAGTTGTAGACACCGCCGACCAAAGGGAAGGCGGTGCCGTTGTCGCGGAAGACGATGGCAGGGCCGCCGCCGGCCGCGCTCTTGCGCAGCGCCTTGGCCACCTCCAATTCCAGGGCGACCGGGCGGTCGACGTCGATCAGGTCGCCCTGGGCACGCAAGGCGTCGAGGAACTGTCGGAAATCCTGGAACGGCACAGTGGGATGCCCCATACTTCCTGCGTGGTCTGGTCCAACCGAATCAATCCATATTCATACTTTGCTCGGTTCATCCCGGCAAGAGTGCCGGTACGTGCCTGAGCACGGCGACGGGGCCTTTGCCGGGTTCGCGCTTGCCGTGTACAACGGTGACGGTGTCTCGAAAGCAGCGGTGTCCCTGCAGGACCGCCGCGGGGTGGATGTCAATCTGCTGCTGTTTGCCGCCTATGTGTCCGTCAGGAGCACCCACGTGCTGACGAGCAACGACATCGCGTTAGCGCAGCGGCGAACCGCACCGTGGCAGTCCGAGGTGGTGGCACCGTTGCGGGCGGTTCGCCGCCGGCTCAAGCAGGACCCCGCCGCGGCGGCGCTGCGCGCGACCGTCCACGATGCCGAATTGGCTGCCGAGATGCTCGAACTCGACGTCCTGGCCGACCTGGCACGGCAGTTCGGTGATGCGCCGCCCGCGGCGCCGTCCGCCGCCGTCGTCGCGGCGGCCCTCGGCGCGGTGCTGCGCGTCGGTGACGACACCGCCCTCTCCGACGACGACCGGCGCGATATCGCGGTGATCGCCACAGCGGCGGCCCGGGCAGGTGTCCGATGAGGCGCCTCATCGTCGCGCTCACCGGGGCGTCGGGCGCCGTCTACGGCCTGCGCGCACTGGAACTGCTGCAGTCCGTCCCCGATGTGGAGACGCATTGCATCCTCACGCCGTCGGCGCAGCGCACCATCGCCCACGAGACCGATTACCAGCCGGACGACGTGCGGGCGTTGGCCGACCATATGTACAGTCCGCGTGATATCGGCGCCGCCGTCTCGTCGGGGTCGTTCGTCACCGCGGGAATGCTGGTGGCGCCCTGCTCGGTGAAGACGCTCAGCGGCATCGCCAACTCCTACAACGACCAGTTGGTGGTACGCGCCGCCGACGTATGCCTCAAGGAGCGCAGACGCGTCGTCCTTCTGCTGCGTGAGACGCCTCTGCACGCGGGACACATCGACCTGATGGAGCGGGCGACACGGGCCGGGGCGATCATCATGCCGCCGGTGCCGGCGTTCTACACCTTGCCGCGGACCATCGACGACATCGTCAATCAGACCGTCGCGCGGGCATTGGAACTCTTCGAGATGTCCGTCCCGCAGATCAAGCGGTGGACCGGAGACGGCCTGCAGGAATAGCGTCGCGGCGTGCTGCCGCTGTGTGCGGTAGCGGCACCGCGGGCCGGGTATTACGGTTGCGCCCTACAGCGGAAACGGGGGTCGCCAGGTGGAACTGTCAGCGCTCACGTTGCGCCGGCGGGATCCGGCTGCGCGTCGGCGGGCCGGCGGTCTCGACGGCGCCCTGGTGGCGGTCTTCGCCGTCGCGGTGAGTGCGGCCGGCGCCGCCCGACCGTCCCTGTGGTTCGACGAGGCGGCGACAATCTCCGCGAGTACCCGCACGCTGCCGCAATTGTGGGGTCTGCTGGGCAATATCGACGCCGTGCACGGGGCTTACTACCTACTGATGCACGGATGGTTCGCGGTGTTCCCGGCCACCGAATTCTGGTCCCGGTTCTCCAGCTGCCTGGCCGTCGGGCTCGCCGCCGCCGGTGTCGTGGCACTGGCCCGGCGATTCGTCGGGCGCTCCGCGGCCGTCACCGCGGGCATCGTGTTCGCGATCATGCCGAGGATGACGTGGGCGGGGATCGAGGCACGGTCCTACGCGCTGACCGCGGCGGTCGCAGTGTGGCTGACGGTGCTGCTGGTCGAATGCTGCCGCCGGCGGCGCCTGGGTCTGTGGGCCTGCTACGGCGTAGGCATGGCGCTGGCCACCGTGCTCAACGTGTTCATGGTGCTGTTGGTGCTGGTGCACGCCGCGTACATCGTCGACCTGCGCGCGCGCCGTTCGGCGCTGGCCTGGGCCGGCGCCACCGGGGCGGCGGTCGTCGCAGTCACTCCGTTCCTGTTCTTCTGCCGTACCCAGATTGCCCAGGTGCACTGGATTTCGCCGTTGTCGGCGGACACGATCGGCGAGATTCTCGGTAGGCAGTATTTCGACCACAGCGTCGCCTTCGCGGTGTGCGCCGCACTGATCCTGGTGCCTCCTCTGCTGATTCGCCGATGGCGGCCGACCGAGCCGGGGGCGCGGGCCCTGATCCGCCTGGCCGTGCCGTGGGTGGTGCTGCCGACGGCCATCCTGCTCGCGTATTCGGCTGTGGCCGAACCGATCTACTATCCGCGGTATCTGACCTACACCTCCCCCGCCATGGCGCTGTTGCTCGGCGTGTGCATCGTGGGCCTGGCGCGCACCCGGGAACGCGCCACCGCCGTACTGGCCGTTCTGGCGGTCGCCGCAACGCCGAACTTCCTGTTCGTACAGCGTGGCCCGTACGCGAAGGAAGGGATGGACTTCAGCCAGGTCGCCGACGTCGTCACCGCCCACGCCGCGCCCGGGGACTGCCTGGTCATGGACAACACCACAACCTGGCTGCCGGGCCCGATCCGTCCGCTCACCGCGGCACGCCCCGACGCGTACGCCAAGCTGATCGATCCGGGCCGGGGAATGCGTGCCGCGGACCGGAACCGGCTGTGGGACGCCCACCTCGGCATCTGGGGAGTGGCCGACCAGATCCGCCGGTGCACCGTGCTGTGGACCGTGTCTCAGCGGGACGGGTCGGTGCCGGAGCGCGAAAGCGGCGCCGCGCTGGATCCCGGGCCGCGGTTGCGCCGGGCACCGGCCTACCAGGTACCCGAACGGATGGGCTTCCACGTCGTGGAGCGCTGGCAGTTCAACTTTGCGCAGATCGTGAAATCGACGCGCTGACGGGTCAGTACAGTTCCGGGCGCCGGTCGCCGAACAGGTCGACGTGCTCGGTGAGGGACTTGTCGTGGGTGACCGTGAGGTCGACGTCGGCAATCGCGATGCCCGCGCCACGGCCCACGCTGTCGAGCACCCAGCCGTCGGGCGAGACGACGACACTGCCCTCGGTCCACGGTTGGCCGCGTTCCACCCCGGTGCGGTCACAACAGGCGACGGCGACTTTGCTGGCCCGCGCGGTGGCCATGGCGTTGATCACCTCACCGGGGTGTTCACCGTCGGGGCGCGGGAACAACGGCCAATTGACCGGTGCTGCTATGAGTTCGGCGCCGGCCAACGCCACCGGCCGGGTCAGTTCCGGGAATTCCACGTCGTAGCAGATCATCACCGCGATGGCACCGTGGCGGGTGGCGAGCACCTGCGGCGCATCGGCTCCGGGGGTGAAGATCAGCTTCTCGCGATCCCACAGGTGCGACTTGCGATAGAACCCGAGGACGCCCGAACCGTCCAGCATGACCGCGCTGTTGTACAACAGCCCGTCGGGACCGCTCTCGGGGAAACCACCGATCACGATCGCGTCGCCCGCCGCGGCAATCCAATCGGCGAACGGCTCGGCAGTGGCGGGCAGCGCGACCGAGCGGGCTTCCTCCGCGTCGCGGAACATGTATCCGGACGTCGCGAGTTCCGGCAGGACGATCACGTCGGCGCCGTCGGTGACCGCCGCCCTGATCTGCCCGACGATCAGGCCGCCGTTGGCATCGGGCGCGCCGAGCGCGGGCGCGATCTGACAGCAGGCGATCCGGGTCATCACCGCAGTGTAGTCACGGCAGCGCCGTGCGGGCCTTGAGCGCCAGCCACAGTTCCATTCGGTCATCACCGTCATCGAGGCGGCGCCCGGTGAGCGCTCCGATCCTGTCGATCCGATTACGAACCGTGTTGCGGTGCACCGACAATCGCGCCGCGGCCGGGTCCCACGCACCGTTGACCTGCAACCATTGGTCCAGCGTTCGCAGCATTTCGGCGCGCTCTCCCGGTTCGAGCTGGTCCAAGGGGGCCAGCACGGCGTCAGCGAAACCACGCACCGCGTCCGTCGCACCGAGCGACAGCAGCATCGATACCGTCTCACCTTCACCGGCGCTGACGATGCGGCCCAGCCGCCTGCTGACCGCCACCAGGGACCGCGCCTGGATGGCCGAAACCCCGAGGGTCTCAGGGCTGGTCGCAGCACCGATACCGGTGGGCAGGCCGCCGCCGTGCGACCGCAGGAAGTCGTTGAGCGCGTTCAGGTTCGGGTGCGCAATCTCCAGCGCACCGGCATGCACCCGCATGAGGGCACCGTCCAGGGTGGAGCGCAGCCGGAAAGCGAGTTCCTCCCCCGCTCCGTCGACCACCGCCACGTGACAGTGTTCGGCG
>JAHFVC010000036.1 GCA_023264765.1 Mycobacterium sp.
CATGGCCGAGAACCTCGCCCACATCGAGCCGCCGGATCCCGACGGCAAGGTGCTGCGCGCGATGAACAACCCGATCCACCCCACCGGGGGCATCACGATCCTGCACGGGACGCTCGCGCCGGAGGGCGCGGTGGTCAAGTCCGCGGGCTTCGACTCCGATGTGTTCGAAGGCACTGCAAGGGTTTTCGAGCGCGAACGCGCGGCCCTGGATGCGCTGGAGGATGGCACCATCACCCACGGCGACGTCGTCGTGATCCGCTATGAGGGCCCCAAGGGCGGACCGGGCATGCGCGAAATGCTGGCGATCACCGGCGCCATCAAGGGCGCCGGCCTGGGCAAGGACGTACTGTTGATGACCGACGGTCGGTTCTCCGGCGGCACCACGGGCCTGTGCGTCGGGCACATCGCACCGGAAGCCGTCGACGGCGGCCCGATCGCGTTCATCAAGGACGGCGACCGGATCCGGCTCGACGTCGCCAACGGCAAACTCGACGTCCTGGTCGACGAGGACGAATTCGAGTCCCGCAAGGTCGGTTTCGAACCCCTGCCCCCGGTGTACCGGACGGGCGTGCTCGCGAAGTACACCAAGTTGGTCGGCTCGGCGGCCACGGGCGCGGTCTGTTCCTAGCCCCCGACCGCGAGCGTGCGTGTCTGCACACCGACACGCCGCCGACTCTGGCATTTTGCGCACGCTCGCGGACAGTTGGGCATCGTGGGCTGCTGTAATGTGATCTCAAGAGTGGCCCACAACACAGCACGTGAGATGCACGGAAAGAGTCTTCAGTGAACGAGGTTCTCGCGCGGTCCGGCATCTTCCAGGGGGTTGCACCCGATGCCGCCTCCGCCCTGATCGGGCAGTTACAGCAAGTCTCATTCCCGCGCGGGCATGCCGTGTTCGTCGAGGGTGAGCCCGGCGACCGGCTGTACATCATCCTCGAAGGCAAGGTGAAGATCGGGCGCCGCACGGCCGACGGCCGGGAAAGTCTGATCACGGTGATGGGCCCCGCCGACATGTTCGGCGAGCTCGCCCTGTTCGACCCGGGTCCGCGCACCTCGACGGTCACCACCCTCACCGAGGTCAAGGCCGTCACGATGGACCGGGAAGCGCTGCACGCCTGGGTACTCGGTCGCCCCGAGATCGCCGAACAGCTGCTGCGGGTCCTGGCCCGCCGGTTACGCCGCACCAACAGCGCGTTGTCCGACCTCATTTTCACCGATGTGCCCGGCCGGGTGGCCAAACAGCTGCTCGACATCGCCAAGCGGTTCGGCCAGCCGGAAGGCAATGTCCTGCGCGTCACCCACGAGCTCACGCAGGAGGAGCTGGCGCAGCTCGTCGGCGCCTCCCGCGAGACGGTGAACAAGGCGCTGTCGGACTTCGCTCAACGCTGCTGGATCAAGTTGCAGGGCAAGACGATCCTGATCTACGACTCGGCGCGGCTGGCCCAGCGGGCCAAATAGTCAGTTCACCACTGCGACGGCAAAACCGTCCCAGCCCTTGGTGCCGACGGTCTGAACGGCGGCAGCGTCCAATCGGGGATGATTGCCCATCATGGCCAACATGTCGCGCACCGCGCGCGCCTGGACGTCGCCGGGCTCGGGGTCCAGCACCCGGCCCATTCGGGTGACGTTGTCGACGACGATGACCGCACCCGGCACGGCGAGCCGTACGGCCCACTCGACGTAGGCGATGTTGTTCTCCTTGTCGGCGTCGATGAAGAATAGATCGAATGGGCCCTCCACCGTAGGCAACGTATCCAGCGCCGCACCGACGATCACCTCGACCCGGTCCGCCACCCCGGCGCGGTCCAGGTTCCTGCGTGCCACCTCGGCATGACGGGTATCGAACTCCAACGTGACGACCCGGCCGCCGGGGCCCGTGCCGCGCGCCAGGCAGATGGTGGAATATCCGGCCAGGGTGCCGATTTCGAGCACCCGCCGGGCGCGGGCGATCCGCGTCAGCAGTTCCAGCAGCCGGCCGTGCTGCGCGGACACCTCGATGGCGGGCATGGATTCGGCCACCGCAGAGTCCCGCGCCGCACGCAACGCCTCGTCCTCGGTATGCAACAACTCACCGAACAACGCGTCGACCGCCAATGGATCAGCCATCATTGCACCCCTTCTTTCGCGTAGACCACCCGAAGTACATGCTGCACCTCCGGACCCATGACGGCACCCGCCAGTTCGCACAATGTGGCGACGAACTCCCGGCCGTGCGGCGCCCCCTCGGTACACAGATGGTGGGCAAGCTCGTGCAGCACAACGAGTTCCCGCAGCGCCCAGGTGGTATGCCGCTCGGGGACCGCCATGGTTGCGGTCTCCGCCTCATAGTGCGCGGCCGCCAGCCCCCGCCTGGCACGCACCTGCACCGGGCCGGCGGCGGGCCACTGCTGCCGTACCGACGGCAGCGCGAGTACGTCGCCCAGGTAGGTGCGCACCGAATCGAGCGACGCGAACCGGGCTTCCGGCGGCAAGGTGAGCTGAGTACCGAAGAAGTCGATCGACCTGTCGCCGCGCTGGGCTGCGCGGTCGAACATGATTCGGACAAATTCTTCGGCGGCATAGACTTTCGCCCGCTGACCGTCCCGGCCGGTCACGGCCTCAGCGGGGTGCGCGCCCCCGGCAGCTCCTGGCTCGGACCGAGCCTGGCCCGCTTACCGGCCCGGTCACCGGCGCGGCGGGCCGCCGAGGAATACCCCGCCGAGGCACTACTGGCCCGCCAGGTACCACGCGCCGATGAACTCTGCCGATAGAACGATGTCAGCTCGAGGTCCTTGTTGCGCAGCGCCAACGCCGTGCCCGGCCGGTCCTGACGATCCGCTTCGCGTTCGGCGTCGGCCTTTGCCTCGGACAGCCGCTGCCCGACCCGGGCGCCGAAGGCCAGCTGGAAGTTCAGCCGCGCAGTGATGGTCGGGGTCGGCCGGTGCTGTCCCGATCCGATGTAGGCCTCGGACGCCTTCACCATCTGCGTCACCAGGCTGGCGTACAAGGCGTGAGTGGCGTCGATGTCCTCGGCGAATCCGTAGGCGTGGACGTACGTCGAGTTGGTCGCGACATCGCACTTCACGTCGTTGGCCAGTCCGATCACCACGAAAAGCTGGACGTAGGTGCGCAGCCCCCGGGTGCCGGCCGCGCCGACGGTGATGGTGCGTTGTTCCGGCATTTGGGCCTTGGTGCGCTCGGTCGAATGCGCCCGGGCCAGCGCCAGGTCGATGGAAGTCGCCGTGGCAAGCCGCTGGGCGGCCGTCATGAACGCCTCGGCCTCATGCGGGTTGTCGGTGCCCTCGGCCTGCCGGAGCAGGGCCGCGATCCGGGCCAACATCTTGTCGCTCACATCGCCAGGCTAGGTCAGACCTCCGACATTCCGCGACGTGGTGCTCGACCAGCCCTCACGCGGCCAGAAGCAACGCCCGTCACCGCAGCTTGTCGATGATGAGACTGGCTGATTCCGGGTCGGCACCCAGGTGCCAGTAGGTGATCCCGAATCGCTCGCTCCACTCGGCGATCCGGCCGGCACACTCCGAAGCCGTGCCGATCAGCACTGCCGGCGACTCCTTCAACAATGCCTTCTCGGACTCGAGGACGTCGGCCCATGTCGACCGCTGCGTCGGCCCGACCGCAGCATCGGTGACGTGGACGTGATAGCAGCTGAACTGCAACCTCGGCACTGGCCGCTTTGCCAGCCTCGCCGCAGTCCGGACCCGGTCGATCTTGGCCTGGATGGAATCGGCCGTCAGCTCGCGGACCGTCGTGCCGTCAATCGTGCCGGTACGCATCCGCGCATGGATGCCGACGATGTCCGCTACGCGGCCGGCCAGTTCCAGCGTCCGGGGACCACCGGCGCCCACCAGTATCGGTGGGCGCGGTCGCTGCACCGGTACGGGCAGCGCCTCCATCCCATTGATCTGGTAGTGCATTCCGGCGAAATTCACCGTGTCCCTTGTGAAATATTGCTCGATGATCTCCAAAGACTCCTTGAGCCGCGCGAATCGCTGAAGTCCGGCTTCCGCGGTCAGGCCCAGTGCGTCATAGTCGTCAGCGAGCCAGCCCGCCCCGATACCCAGTTCCACCCGCCCGCCCGAGAGTCTGTCGATGGTGGCGATGTCCTTGGCCAGCAGCGCCGGGTGCTGCAAGGGATTCTGCGCGACCAACGAAAGAACCCGAAGTCGTGAGGTGCTGGCTGCGGCGAACGCCATCGCCGCGACCAAACCCAGCTGCCATCCCTTGGTGACGTGGTGGGACACGGCAACGGTGTCGAATCCGAGACTCTCGATCCGGCGTAGTTCTGAAACCCATTCTTCGCCATCGCTTTTCAGCCTCGGCATCGGTGAGATGAACTGCAGGCCACGCACAGCCTCGCCCGCGAGGCCATCTGCCTGCAATTCTTCGACGCTCACGGGAACCCGACTCTCGCCTCTTGCCATCGCAATCACACGCAGCCTTAGCTGCGAGTTTCCTGTGAATGATCCTTGCGGCGACCGCGTGTTCTGTCAAGCCGGCGATGCCGAGGACCGGCACGCGTCGGGTATCCCATCCTTCCCAAATGAAGTATTTTGCAACATTATTCGACACGGTTACCAGGCGCCGTCTCCGATGCGCGTGACAGGCCGCGCGGGAGCCGCTTGCCGTCCGGCCCGATCACCATTGCTCAGGCACCAGCAGGCATGAGCCCCTCGTAACGCAACGCCGTTTCTTCCGGGATGCGCTCCAAGTCCCTCGTACGCAGGAAGTCTCGCAATGCGGTTCCGGTGCATTCGGAGTCGAAGTTGGGGGCCTCGTGCCGCGCCTCCACGTCATCGATGTTCACCGTGCGGAAGTCGATGCTGAATCTGGTCCTACCCGAGGTATTCGGCACCGTCGAGTGTAATTGGTTGGCCGAGAACAGCATGACGCCACCCGCCTCCGGCACGACCCGTACTTGAGGGTCGAGCTGGGCGGGTTCCTCCGGCTTGGGCTGCTCGCGGGTATCCGTCTTGATGTGCTGAGCCGCGGAGAATCTGTTCTTCTGATTCCACTCGTAATAGTCGTAGCGCCTCGACCCGTTCTTCAAGGGCGCTCCCCAATACTGAGGATGAAACGCCATGATGTTCTCCGGCACCACCGGATAGATCGGAATCCACCAATTCAGCTGGCAGAAGGGAGCCGAATACCAGGTGTCCCGATGCGGATGGAATGCATACGAAATGCCTGATACCAGATAGTCATCGGATGTCGAGGTGCGCAGGCGCGGCACGTCGAAGTACGTCCGGTCGGTATCGCATCCACGCGATTCCAGCAGCGCCCTGATCAACGTCTTCGATTCGGGATGGTGGATGAACTTCGGTTTCAACTCGGCGAGCAGCGCAGAGAACTCCTCGACCGACATCTCATGCTGAGCAGTCTCCGGATCACGCGAACCGAATGCGTCAGCGATCAGAGTCCGCGCGTGCTCGATCAACGCGAGAGACTCCTTGGAGGCGCTGTAGACCAGCACCTGTCCCTGGTAAAGGCGGGCCCGACGTTCGTCGTCGTCAAACGCGGGATTTGAAAATACAATCGTCATTCTCGAGATGGTACATATCGAAAGTTATTGCAGATACGGCAATTAGCGCGTATCGGCGCTAATCACAGGCGATTCCCAGTTGCGGTTAACAGGCCGTAATTTCACACGGCGGAATGCCTCGTCAGCCGCCGAGAATGTACCCTGGCTGCGATGAAACCCTTTGATAAAAAGATCATTTCACCAAGAAGCACCGCCGTACCAAGAATGGATCCGATTCGATCCGAGTGCCTCTTCTGAGGTAAATACATGCAGTACTTACCTTATCGCTCCAAGCAGAGCAGACTGTTCACGGGAAGCTCTGACGTGAAGATCTTCGATGAGCACAGCTATCGGTTTGTCTGCATCGGGTCAAGGAGTGGGTTCCGGGGTCGCCTGGGCCTTGTTCGAAATCGCTTCCGCGACAAGCACCCAATCGTCAGCCGTCGGGGGAACGTAGGTGGCCCTGCCCTTTGCTTTCACACCGAGCTTGGTGTACTCGCCGGTAGACGGGTCGAACCATGAAAGCCGCAGGAGGTCGCCCGACATCGCCGACAGGTCGACATCGAACGGTTCCTCACCTCCGGGGTGGTACACCAGTGCATACGATCCGTCGACCGCCCGAAATCCTTGCAGCCGTGCGGGACCGGAGGACATCGGTGATTTGATGATCGTCTGGTCGGGCATTCCCTTGTACCAGGGATGAGCTTTCATCAGCTCCGCAAGGTTGCGCATCTGCCATGCTGCCGGGTCCTCCATGGCCGATTGCCAGTCCCCGGTTGCACCGAGTTCCGGTGGCCGTTCAGTCGCGCCGGCGAACTGCCAGACGTTGTGATCTCCGTAGGTGACGCCGGCAGCGCCGGCCAACACCGCCCAATACGCGTCCCGCCGAACATCCAGGGGAGTCGAGTAGCCGTCCTCGGGCTTCCAACAGTACGGATGCTCGGCGTAGATCTGTTCACCGTCGAGGAACGGTCGGGTCACTTCGGCCTTGTACGCAGCATCCAGCATCTTCCGACGCTCCTCGTAACGCAGGCAGTGACCACCCTGTGCCATGTCGAAACTCAGCCATGGCGCGTTGGCGAACCATTGCAAGCTGTCCGACCCACCGATCGGATGGTAGGTCATCAGTGGCGTCTTGAAATCCTCCACACCCGTCACGCCGGTGGCGATACCGCGAGCAAGATTGAGCCAGATTCCTTCCGTGCCATTGGCCGGAGTGTCTCCGCCCAGCACCCAGATAACCTGCGACTTACGGTAACGCTCACCCGCGAATCTGCCGAAGTCGAAGGCATTCGACGCGGTGAGCACGCTACCTGCCATGTTGTGGCCCCAGATTGGCACGAGTGCCACCCGTATTCCGCGTACATTCGCCTGTTCGATGATGTAGTCCAGGTGATCCCAGTAGTCGTACTGATCGGGATTGCCCGGGTCCGCACCATCGGTGATCGCGAGCTTGGACAGGTCCTTGTCGAACGGATAGTCGCCATATCGGTTGGGACCTGGCCCTCCGGCCTGATTGAAGACGGCGACGACCTGGATCACGTTGAAGCCCTGCTTGGACCGCTTGTCCAAGTACTCCGCCACTTCGTCACGATTCAGGTCGACCGCGATACCCCATGCGGTGTCGGCCAGCCAAAAGAACGGATCCCCAACCGGATCCACAAAGTATCGGCCATTGCTACTGATGGTGATGTCCGGCTCCACCGGTTGGCGACCCGCCCCAGCGCCGATACCGCTGTCCAGACCGACCACGACGAAGAGCAACGTCGGCAGCCCGATCGCCAACAGGCGCCGCCAGCCGATCTTGCGTCGCCTTCCCTCGGCCAGCCGCTTGGCCATACGAACCTCGGATCGCTTCAACCCCATGCCCAAACCCCTCCGATCACTTCTTTTTGGTATAGGCAAAGACCACGGTTTCGCTGTCCTCGATCACCTTCGACCATCCCGTGGTCCCGGAGATACGGTCGATCAGACTCGGGATGTACGTCGGCGGATACCAGCCGAGGTACTCGCCATAGGCGATCGCCTGTCGCGGAAGCACGATGTAGAGGGTGCGGATCGGGCCGATCCTCGGCAGCGCACTCTCCAGTAGATCGACGTCGTGCGACGTCGCAGTCTTCTTGTGCATCAACAACGGTCGGACCGTGTCGAGAACCGCGTCGTAGCTCGGGTCCTGCAACTTGTGACCGACCTGTTCCGAGGTGAAACCTTCTGGCCAGCCCACGGGCTGCGCGAGCGATCCGATCACGAATCGCCCTTCAGCAGAGGATGGCAGTGCGCGACTCTGGTCGAATTGTGATTGCGCCACCGTCACGTGGCTCCAGCCACCGTAATAACCCTGCAGGGAACCGGCACCCAGACCGATGATCAGTAAGCCTGCGGCTGTCCACCCGAAGAAGGTGAGAATCGGGCGCCTGATATCGCTGATCGAGGCGATCACCACGCCCAGAAGAATGGTGACACCAGCCAGCGAGTACAGGTACACGCGGATGATTGCCTCACCGCCGTAGTTCTGGCCCAACAGAATAGCCATCGAGGAGAAAGTGATGAGAGCGAGTGCCCAGGGCACACCGTAGCGCCGCCACACCACGAAGCAACACACCAGCGCCAACACCCATACCGTCACCGAGATCCCGCGTTCGACCATGATCGTGAACTCACGGCCATCGGATCCGCGACCATTGGCGAGCACCTCGGTGTTCTTGAACGGGTTGAATCCGGTGAACTGGACGAACCTGCCTGCACGGCCCAGTCGCGGGATCAAATACGTTGCGAGGATTGCGATATACACCAGAGCCAGCCAGCGTGGCCTGATCTGATTGCACAGCGCCAGCCCGACGATCAGCACGCCCAGCCATACCGGTGTCAGCTGGTGCGTTGCGGCCAGTACCGCGAACAGCGGAATGGAGATGTAGCCCGCCATGGGGAGCTTCTTCGAGTACACGAGCAATGACAGGATCGCCAGCGCGAGAATGAAACCGACCGCCTGCGGCGAAAAGTAATCCTGCCCTGTCCAATTGAGAATCGCGGCCAGCATGGCCGCCACCAAGGCAGCCCGCATCGTGAACCCGGCGCACATGGTGAGGACCCCGATCAGGACGGATATCAAGATCGAAGACACGGGGGTGAACCAGTGAGCCACGGTCACCGGATCCAGACCGGAGACAGTAGAGAACCACGCCATCATTGCGAAGAAGCTGGGCCAGTCACCGTAGATCTGGATATGCGGGGACTCATGATTGGCGATCATGTACTCGACGATTCCGATGTGCTTGTACGTCCACACGTACAACGGCAGATCCGTGAGGAGCGTGGCCGTCACCCGTTCGATGAGCGTGACGCCGACGATCGCGAGAACCGCCGGCATCAAACTGTTGAGGGCAATGGCCCAGACAAACGCCGCGAGTGTCAAGCACAGGCTGATGAGGAGCAGCGCCCCACCTCTGGTCATCAGCAATCCATACTGGCCCGCGAGGTGATCCTCGGTCGCCTGACGGAGAATCGGCAGCGAGATCACCCAGATCGCCATGGCCGGCACCAGAAGCGCGAGGGGCTGGTAGCGGCTGGATGCGACGATCTTGCGGTTGGTTGGTCGCCGACGCTGTAGGCCGATTTCGTCGGCTTTGACGGTCACCATGACTACACCGCCGTCACTGAAAGGCGCCGCAGCGACCGCCTGCGCAGATAGCCGGAGCAGGCGACCCCGGCCGAAAAGAGCAAGCAAGCGGGTACCGGATACCAGATGTCCATCCACGCCATCGCCACTGCCAGACAGATCACCGACGTCACGCTTATTCCCAGTACCGCAGCCACCATCGGAGCGGGCGGCAAGTCAACCCAGCACATCACGGCGCTACCCACACCGACGAGGACCAGCACCAACAGCAGCAACGCCTGTAGCACCGGAGCGATGGGGATTGTCGAGAGGGCACCGCAGACTCCGGCAACCACTGCCGTATTCGCGGCCAGTTCGCTGGCGAACCGTGTACCGACAGTGAATCGATATGTGGTCACGACTATTTGCCCTCCATCCCGTATTGACGAACCCAATCGACGTGTTGTTGAGCACCCGGAACCGCGCTCCCGCCGAAGTAGTCCAACTGAAGACACAGATGCATCGGTCGTGGCGGTATGCGAGCGGGATCGGTGATCTCCCACTGCGGTTCGCCGTCTGCGTAGTAGACGACGTGCGACGGCGTCCATTCGGCCGCGAAGCTGTGCCAGCCGGTCGCGTCCACGGCGGTCTCTCGGCTTTCCTTCTGCCCGTCCGCACCGTAGTGAATCCAGTGCTCGACCTTTTGCCGGGCCGGGTCCACGACCTCCATGAAGTCGACCTCGCCGCCGGCCGGCCAGTCCTCCGCGTCGGGCCACAGCAGGACCAGCGAATGGTAGGACTCAGGTGCCACGGAGGACCGGACACAGGCTTCCCATCGACCGTAGAGCTGTCCGGGGAACCAGCCCATTCCGCCGGTGTTGCCCTCGTCGTCACCCGTGATCGTCAAGATGCCGTTGCCGACGGACATCGCGGCAGGGGTCCGGCGTCCGTTGCCCGCATGTCCCTTGCCGTCGTAGACGATCCAACCGCTAAGCGCGGCAGGATCATTGAAATCATCGGCCCGATTCGGTACACCCCAGCCGTACCGTGCCGCTGCGGTGTCGGGACAGTTCTCGGCTTCCGAGTGGGCAGTGCCCGGCCAACTGCATCCCGACGCGGCGAGGCAGATGACGCCGGTCAAAGCGACACTACGGGTCATCAAAGCGCAGGTTCGCGGCCCCACGGTTCTACTCCGCACCCACACCCGGCAGAGCGGGCACCGGCTGCGCCGAATCCCTATGGCGTATTTCACCGGAAACGACGCCCGCCTCCACGGGCCGCACACGTTCGAAGAGTTCGTGGTCGGTCTGCGAACCGATCCCGCTCTCCGCCAATCCGAGGTCTCGTGGCAATCCCAGATGCATGCGTCGGCTCAACCACAAGACAACCGGCCCGATGAGTACTGCGGCCGAGAGACCTTCAGCGGCGATGTAAGCCCAGCCCACCCCATTGACACCGAGGTAGCGGGTACCGACCAGCGAGCCGACGATGACGATGACCGTGGCACAGCATGTCACTGCGAGCTGGAGCCGCAACTTACGCTGAACACGAGCGAAGCCTTCGTACGCGGCACCCACCACCGACAGCGGAATGAACACCGCGGCGAGTTGCAGCAGACCCGCCCCTCCGTCGCGGTACTCCGCGCCGATCATGGACAGCATGGTCGGACCGGCGATCAGTAGTCCACCCGCGCCGGTCACCGCGACGAGGGCCAGCATGCGCATCATCCGCCAGGACAACGCCACCACCTTCTCGGGATGGGCAGCGACCTCGGCGACGAATGGGCTGACGACGAAGTGCACGGTGAGATAGAGGGCTCCGACGAGCTGCCAGGCGATTTGGAAGTGCGCGTTGGCGACGGCGCCCGATTGCGAGATGACGATGAGCGGAACCACGAGTGCCCCGATCGACAACAGCGCGGTGATCCCGAACGATGCCCCGAAGTACGACCAGATCTCCTTCCACGGCGGCAGCGCCGGCGGCAACCGGAAGCGTGGGATGCGCCGGCACCGGCGATCGAGAGCGACGAAGACACCCAGGGCGATGACGGCAGCGGTGGCGCCCCAGGCGATCGTGACCGCGCCCATCGCCGCAGTCTTGGCCAGAACGATGAGCAGTATCAGCTTTGCGACTGCATGTAGCGGGTTCTTCACCGCCACCCACCGGGCCACTCCCAGCCCGGTGAATGCCTTGTCCTGCAGTACGAAGATCGCGATGACCATAACCAGCAGCGGATAGCCGATCATCGACCAACCGGTCTTGAACAGCTCGTGCCTGGGCCCGACGAGAACCAGCACGATCCCGCCCAGTAACGACATCGCGGCGACGAGGAGAAATCCCTGTCGCAGCAGCGATCCCGCGCGGCTGCCTGCGACCGGCAGAAAGCGTTCGTAGAATCGGTCCACACCGAGAATGGCCAGCGTGGACAGCATCAGTGCAGAGGTGATCTGCGCAGCCGCAACTCCGACATCGCTTGCCGGCAGCATCCTGGCCGCGGCGCCCCAGAAGAACACGCCCAGTACACAAACCATGCCGTTGGACAGGATCAAGGCGATGGTGTTCACGCTCAGGTTCGACTCGGCTGAGAGCTCCTTGTCCCCCGGCTTGGCCCCGTACCTCATCGGGACCGCAACTGTTCGGGCCCAGCGACTCCGGCGAACATGATGCGGCTCCTGGCATTCGCGTACCCGGCTGTCGTCACTGCCAATCCGAGCACGATCACCGAAGCACGGGCGAAACCGTCTGCGCTCATCGACGCGCATTCACGAAGCACACCCCTGGGCAACGTGCTCGCCGCGTAGGAGCGTTCGGTACCGAGCGCCTCACGGGTGTCGGCAAGCTCCGACACGATGCCTTTGGACATGCCCTCGTGGTAGCAGCGGCGCATGAAGTACGACAGTGTCGTGCGATCCGGCGAAACATGGTGCCGCACACGCATGTACGGATCGAACAAGATACGGCTGTCCGGCTTTCCGGCAGCAATCCGGATGCAGAGCTCGGTCTCCTCGCCCCCGACAGGGTGGGAGCCGACCCGACCCACCTCGGAGTTGAATCCGCCGACCTCGGCGAACACCGAACGACGGAGAGACATGTTACATCCCAATGGATTACGCACCGCTGCAGGCTCTGTCGGCTGTCCGGTATAGCTGCAGCCGACCACCCAATCGAACTCGCCGGGCATCCATGCCGGCCTGGTTTGCGGCCAGACCGGTTCTGCATATCCGCCCACACCCGCGACGGCACCGTCCTGGTAATGCGCCATCAGCGCCGCAGCCCATCCGGGCTCCGCCGCGGCATCGTCATCGAGGAACGCGACGATGTCCCCGGTGGCGGCTTCGACACCGGAATTGCGTGCACCGGAGAGTCCCGACTCGTGAATGTTCTCGCACACGGTCACCCGATCCGCGGTGGCGAATTGCAGGAAGGCGCGGTCGTACAGCTCCGGGTTGTGGTCGATGACCAGGAGTACCTCGCGGACCGTGAACTCCTGTTTCAGTACGGATTCCACCGCTGCACAGAGTTCGTCCCAGCGCCGCAAGGTATACGCACAGATGACCACCGACAGCGTTTCGGCTGGTTGGTTTGTGAACTCGTGCGGTGGCGGAGCCTTCCGGGCACGCTTTGCGCCGTGCGATACCCCCAACGCGGCCACGGCGAACAGAACGAGGCGTCGAAGGACGTTCTCGTAGCATCCGATCCGGCCACGCACGCGGTCGGCGATGGTGATGTCCCATCGGGTGTCCGCCCGTAGAACCTTGTCGAATGCAAGGTGCGCCGAGATCTGAGAGCGCACCGACGTCAAGCCGGACACCGACTCGCTGTGCACCCGGAAGGAACCGAGGGTGCTCGTCAGGCCCACGAAATCACCGCCGCGAAGCAGCCGCACCCACAGGTCGAGGTCCGCGAGAAATGGTTGATGACTGTCGAATCCGCCGCACCGGTCAAAATCGACGCGTCGGAACATCACCGCGACGGGTGCGCCGATGGGGTTCCCGCCGTTGTGTACCAGACGCCTGACCGCGGTGTCCGCCGGCAATCTTCCCTCCATACCGCGCAGCCCGCGGGCCTTGACGATCACTTCACCGTCGTCGTCCACGAAGTCCGTCCTCGCCGAGACCAGTGCCACGTCTGGTGAATTCACCAGCACCGCGATCTGTTCGCCGAGGCAATCGGGGGCCAGGAGGTCATCGGCGCAGACGAGTTTCACCAGTTCGCCACGAGTGTGCCGAACCGCGCAGTTGAAATTGTCGACCACCGGGATCGTCGACTCGTTCCTGACGACCCGGACCCTGTCATCGGTGATCGCGTCGAGGATCTCCCGGGTCCCGTCCGTGCTGGCGTTGTCGACGATCACCAATTCGAAGTCGCGATAGCTCTGGGCCAGGATGCTGTCGATCGTGTCCTGGAGGTAGCGCGCGGCCTGATAGGCCGGTATGCACACCGACACCAGCGGCTTACCACGATGGTCGGACCCCTGGGCGCGCTGATCGCTGGGCTCGGTGTGTGCGGGGATCGTCACTGGCCGTGTACCTTCCACTTCCCGTGGAGTTCGGGATATCTCGAGCTGACCTCGGGAAGAAGATCGGCCAATGTCAGGAGCACCCGATCCGGCTGCGCAGCAAGCATCTCGTCCGGAGAAATGATCGGGATATCGGTACCGGGCATCCTTCTGCCCTGCTTGGCGGGCGAGGCATCGGCGACGGCGGCGATCAGATCCGTACCGATGCCGGCACGGGTGAAGAGCGATACCGCCTTCGATGCCGCCGCATAGGCGTACACGGTGTGGCCGGCGTCGGCTTCGCCTTCCAGCCAGTCACGCAGCGATTCGACGTCCTCGTCGGCAAGATCCTGCAGCCGTCCGATGGATGTCGCGGCGGTGATGCCGATCTCGGCCTCCCGATCGAGGATCGTCCGCACCGACTCGTCGGCGTCGACCTGCCCGTGCACCGCGGCGATCAGTACGGTCCCGCCGTACAGGTCGAAGTCCCACGCCGACGCCACCGACATCCCGACGGCGCCGAGAATCTTCTGCAACGAGATCAGCGAGTAGTACGCGAAATGGCCGTGCCGCAGTGCATTCCACTGGCCTTGCTCGACGATGGTCGTGATGGACTGGTATTGGAGAAACAGCACCCCGCCGGCGCGTGTCGCCGCCGCACGACGCGCGAAGGACGCTCGCTGATCCGGCTCGTGCATGATGCCGAAGCAGTCGAGCACGACATCCGCGTCCAGCGTGGATGTGCGGAAACCGTATTCCAGGACGTGCGGGACCCAGGTCCCGCTGTGAGGGCTGTCGAACTCCAGAACGGTGTTCCCCCGCAGCCATCCCTCCACGGCGAGCTGTTTGACAGCCAGCGCGGCTTGGTCCCGCAGAGCCTGCGGCTCTACACCGTGCGCCTCTTCACCGGTGGTGTCGTCCTCGGCAAGCTGGGCCAGACCGCACGATGAGCACAGATCGATACTCAGGCCGTGACACACCTCATCCGGCAGCGCAGCTTCTGACGCGAGCGGAAAGTGGTCCGGCGCCGGGACCTTTCCGAAGTCCAGGACTTTCGACAGGCCGGTTTCGCCGCATGCTCTGCACTCATTCATGGCACCATTTCCTTGTGCGAATCGAAACGACCGATCTGGCAGATGTTCTCGTTCTGGTGCCGCAACCGTCGCGCGACAGTCGCGGCCTGTTCACGCGGACTTTCGATGCCGATATCTTCGACGCCCATCTCGGCATCCCCGGCACGGCCGCGTCGTTCGTGCAGGATTCTCAGTCCCGCTCTGCCCGCGGTGTGATCCGCGGGATGCACGGCCGTTCGGGTGCGGGCGAATCCAAACTCGTCCGGTGCGCCAACGGCGCCATCCACGACGTGCTCGTCGACATCCGGCGCGAGTCGCCGACTTTCGGCCGCCAGCAGGCCTTCCTGCTCGACGACGAAGCCTTTCACCATCTGTTCGTCCCGCCCGGATTTTTGCACGGATTTCAGTCCCTGACCGCCACGGCGGACGTGTGTTACCGGATCGATCGGCCACACGATCCGTCCGAAGATCTTGCTGTGGCCCATGATGATCCGGACCTGGACATCACATGGCCGCAACCCGTCACGGTGATCTCGCCCCGCGACTCCGGCGCGCCCAGTTGGGCGGCCCTGCTCAGGCAACTGCCTTGACCCATCGCATCGTGGGGTCCACCGAGCCCTTGCCGCGCAACGAATCGAGGATCGCCAACCGGGTGAACCTGCCGGTGAAGTCCGCCTCGGTCAGTCCCGCCGACACATACGCCCCGTAGAGCTGCGCGGCGCCGTCGGCTACGGACCAGGCGGCGTCGAATCCCAGTGCCCGACGGAACGCCGAGAAATCCACCTGGTAGGAACGCGGATCCGCTCCGGTCTCGCCCGTGATCCGAAGAGTGGAGCCGGGAACCGCGTCGACCACACACCGCGCGATGTCGGCGACCGTCACATTGTTCGTTTCGGTGCCGACGTTGTAGGCCGCACAGTGGATCTTGTCGATGGGAGCCTCCAGCGCAAGCAGGAAGGCGGCGGAGATGTCGCGGATGTGCACCAGCGGACGCCACGGCGTGCCGTCCGAGAGGACCTTTACCTCACCGGTGAGCACCGCGTGTCCGACCAGGTTGTTCAACACAATATCGGCGCGCAGTCGAGGCGAGAAGCCGAATGCCGTTGCATTGCGCAGGAATACGGGCGAGAAGGAATCATCGGCGATCGCCGCGACATCAGCCTCGACCCTGACCTTGCTCTCGGCGTACGGCGTCAGGGGGCGCAGCGGCGCGTTCTCGGCGACCAGGCCCGCACCCGCCGACCCATAGACCGAACACGTCGAGGCGTACAGGAATCGGCGTACACCTGCTTCCTTGGCCAGGCGCGCCAACCGAACCGAGGCATGGTGGTTGATGTCGTAGGTGATCTCGGGAGCCAAGGCACCCAGTGGATCGTTCGACAGCGCCGCCAGGTGGATCACAGCGTCGAAGCCGGCGAGCTGGTCGACGGTCACATCGCGCAGATCCACCCGGATACCCGGGGGATCCTGCGGTGTCGGGCCGAGCACGCAATCCGCGAAGAAACCACAGTCCAGGCCGGTCACTTCATGGCCTGCCGACTGCAGCAGCGGCACCATGATCGTGCCGATGTACCCCTGGTGTCCGGTGACCAGAACCTTCATCGTCAGATCCCTGCCTTTTCCTGGGTACGAAGCTCCGCGGCGTGCAGCGTGGGCAGCGGGAAGACCAGTTGCCCACCCCACTCACCGATGTGGGCGAGCTGCTCTTCGAGTTCCCGCTCCAGGTTCCAGGGCAGCACCAGGACGACATCGGGTTGGTCCCTGTCGATCTGCGCGGGATCGAGGATCGGGATGCGCGTCCCCGGGGTGAACAAACCCTGCTTGTACGGATTGCGGTCGACGGTGTACTCGAGCAGGTCGGTTCGGATGCCGCAGTAGTTGAGCAGCGTGTTGCCCTTGGCCGGCGCCCCGTAGCCGACGACCCGCTTGCCCTGCGCGCGGCAGTCGAGCAGGAACCGCAGCAGGTCCTGCCGGATCGCTTCCGTTCGCGGTCGCAGGCTCAGGTAGCCCTCGGCGTGGTGCAGGCCCGCTTCTTCCTCGATGCGCAGGACGTCGGCCACCCGGTCACTGGGCTGCTGCGCACAGCCAACCGGGCGGGCCCACAGCCGAAGCGAACCCCCGTGTGTCGGAATCAGTTCGACGTCGACCAGGGCAAGTCCGGCGGTGGCGAGGGCACGCATCGCCGACAACACCGTGTAGTACTGGAAGTGCTCGTGGTAGATGGTGTCGAACTGCCCGAGCGCCACCAGATTCAAGGCGTGGTGCACCTCGATGGTCAGCCAGCCCTCGTCGCTCATCAATCCGCGCAGGGACCGGGTGAATCCCAGCAGATCGGGGATATGCGCGTAGACGTTGTTGGCCACCACCAGATCGGCGGGACCGTGCTCGGCCCGGACAGCGGCCGCCACCTCCTCGTCGAGGAATGCGGTTTTGGTCGGCACCCCCGATTCACGCGCTGCCGCACCGACATTGACCGACGGTTCGATGCCCAGGCACGGGATGCCGGTGCTCACCATGTTGCGGAGCAGATACCCGTCGTTGCTCGCGACCTCGACGACGAACGAGTCCGGGCCGAGGTTCAGTCGCTCGGTGGCCTCTTCGACGTACTGCTTGGCGTGCTGCAGCCAGGAGTCGGAGAACGACGAGAAGTAGGCGTACTCCGTGAAGGTCTCCTCCGAGGTGATCAGTGCCGGGATCTGCAGCAGCAGGCACGATTCACACAGCCGCAGGTGCAGCGGGACGGTGTGCTCGGCGGAGTCGAGCTGATCTTCGCGCAGGAAGCTCTGCGACGGCGGACTGGCACCGAGGTCGAGAACGCTGAGGAGATTGTCGGAATCACATAGACGGCAACGCATTGTGGATACGGCTCCTTGAGGTCGTGGGCTTTGATGCCAGAGGCGAGGTGGAGGTGCAGACGGTGCCTCGATGCGTGATCACGGCCCCGTACCCGGCTGGGCGCTAGTCGGGGACGTCACTCCAGGTCTTCCAGGGAGCCTTGTCGTTCTCCCACAGATCGTTGAGATAGATCTTGTCCCAGAGGGTGTCCATTCCCCTCCAGAAGCCGTCGTGCTGGTACGCCGAGAGCTCGCCGTCCTTCGCGAGCTTTTGCAATGGTTCCTGTTCGAAAACCGTTTCGTCACCGTCGATGTAGTCCAGCAGTGCGGGCTCGGCCACGAAGAAGCCTCCGCTGACCCAGCCGCCTTCACCGGTGGGCTTCTCGCTGAAGTTCGCGCGATCGGATTCGAACTGCAGCTTGCCGTAGCGCGCCGGCGGCTGGACGGCGGTGACCGTCGCGGTGGCGCCCGACACCCGGTGATGTTCGATCACCTTGCGGATGTCGAGATCGGTGACTCCGTCGCCGTAGGTGAAGGAGAAGGGTTCGTCGCCGATGTACTTCCTGGCCCGCAACAGGCGCCCGCCCGTCATCGTGCTCTCCCCCGTGTCCAGCAGCGTGACGGTCCAGGGCTCGGTCTTGGACTGCAGGGTCTGGATCGTGTCGGTGGCCAGACTGATCTTCAGATCCGACATGTGCAGGAAGTAGTTGACGAAGTACTCTTTGATCATGTAGCCCCGATAGCCAAGTAGCACAACGAAATCGGTGATTCCGGCGTTGGCGTAGATCTTCATGATGTGCCACAGGATGGGCCTGCCGCCGATCTCCACCATCGGTTTCGGACGACTGTCGGACTCTTCGCTGATACGTGTGCCCCGCCCACCGGCGAGGATGACGGCCTTCATCGGGCCGGCCCGGTGACCAGTACGGGCGCCGTCGTCCGCGTCCCGCGGCTGGCGATCGCCTCGAGCACGCGGCCGGAGCGATGCCCCTTCAACACGGTCCGGAGCACCCTGATGCCATCCCGGATGGCCCGCAGGTTCGATTTCCCGTACCGGCGTGGCAGTTCTAGGCTCGGCACTTCGGCAATGCGGAGTCCCGCCTGCATGGCGCGCACCGTCATCTCCGCCTCGATCTCGAATCCGGTCGCCGACAGTTCCAGCAGTTCGAGATAACGCCGGTTGAACGCACAGAAGCCATAGCAGAGGTCGGTCAGGTCGGCGTCGTACACCGAGTTGAACACCAGCAGGAGGAAGCGGTTCCCCAGACGGCGGAACGGGGTGATGTCCAGCGATCCGCCGCCACCGACGAATCGCGATCCCTTGACGAAATCGTAACCGTTGCTGAGGAAATGGATGTAGTGCCGGATCTCCTGGGGCGCCATGCTCCCATCGGCGTCCATCATCACGATGAGATCGCTCTCGGCCGCGAGGAAACCGGTCCGCAGCGCACTCCCCTTGCCTGGGCCCTCCTGCTGCACGACGCGAATATCCGGGCGGTACGTGCGGGCGGTAATCAGGGTCGAGTCGGTGGATTCGCCGTCGACCAGGATGATCTCGTCGACATCGTCGGCAATCTGTTCCAGCACCCAGGCGATGTTGCGACCCTCGTTGCGGACCGGGATGACCAAGCTGACGCTGGGCTTCGGACGCGCTGCGGTGCCGCCGTTCACGGCAGCCAGTTCGGTCATGATCGATCTCCCCTCGTGCGAATCGCTGTTCGCAGTGTTTGTGTGATTGGTGAGGCGGGTCCGCATTCGGGCCATGGAGGACGTGAGGCCTCCGGAATGCAGCGTTGAATGAGCCCATCCGGATGGATCTTTCCGAAAGAGCAAATGCCATTTGGTTGCGAATAGGTGGATACGGCGACGGTGCCGGAACTGATGGACGGCAACGTAGCACGCAAATCTCACCGAGAACAAGAGTTATAGCAAAGGTATGACCTGGACTGTCATCCATCCGGACGACATTCGATTACCGAGGCATTAACAGAGTTTTGCGGCTCGTCGTCTCGAGATAACACAGCAGGTCAGAGTCAAAATTAACGGGACAGGCTGTTTTTGCACAACGAGCGTATCCCTACGTCAATTACGCCCGCACAGCTCTCGGAAGCTCCGCGCAGTGCAGTTTCGGCAAATCTGCCTGGCCGTCAGCTACTAACCATTCACGATACTCTCGCAAATATTGTTTGGATTACTACAATCGATCACAGCAAACATCAGAAAAGCTCCCACAAGGGCCGATACGGCTTCAGCAAGACCGCCGGTCGGGAATCGGGACGCGCGGCAAACTTTCCTGTGCGATCCCTGTGCGTTCGGCGCTAACGGGCTCCGATCGCTCTCGCGATGGTAGGCAGGCGACGGTCACCGTGCTGGAATCGACCGCAGGCACCGGGATTTGGCGAGAGATCGGAGGTCCCGCCCTCCTCGTCAGACACCAGACCGGGGCTCACCCACGGGTCTCAGCTATCGCGAGATCACTTCGCGACGAAGGCATCGAGCGCCGTCGTCACTTGCGGGGACAGCGGGGCCTTCTTCGCGTAGTTGGCGACGTTGTCGCTCGCATCGTCACGCAACACATGGTTGACCCCCTTGAGGGGGACCACCGTCAGCGCGGTGTGCTTGAGCGCCGCGATCAACGGCTGCTCGTCCTCACAGCGGGCCTGGTTGTCGGCGTCCGAGCAGGTGAGTAGCACCTGGGTCGCGGCAGGAACCTTGTCCGCCAGCACAATCGGGTCGATGGCGTCGGCTTCCACGACAGCGTTGACGTTCTTGGCGTTCAGGATCGCCGAGAGCCCTTCGGGCAGCTTCTCGGGCGCCGTGTGCTGGGTTCGGGCCTGGACCACCGCCGCATTCCAGGCCGCGACGACCGCGTCCGCCTGCGCCTGGGTCTTAGCTCCCGAACTGACCGCCGCCGCCACATCGGCGTGCACGCGTCCGGTGATGATGTCCAGATAGCGACCCGACAAGGGCTGGAAGAGCCCGAGCGCGTGGATCTTCGGCGCATCCGGCGCGGTGTCCGACGCGAGGGTCATGGCGTGAATGGTGCCCTCCCCCAACGCATATACCGATATACGGGCGGGGTCGACGCCGGGCCGGCCGGCCAGGAACCGGATGGCCGCGCGCGCGCCGGTGCTGTAGACCGCACTGCCGACGTCGGTGGGACGGTCCTTGTACTTGCCCAGGCCGGTCTTACCGGTGCCGACCTTGTCGTAGCGCAGCGTCGCGATGCCGTGGTCGGACAGGTACTCGGCCAGCTGCCGCATATTGCCGACCGGGCCCGCGACGGCGTTGTCCCCGTTGCGGTCGGTCTGGCCGCTCTCGGAGATCAGCAGGGCCGCGGGGCCCGATCCGCTCTGGTGGCGGAAGGTTCCATGGATCGTCAGCCCGTCGGCATCGAAGCTGACGTCCTCGTCCACCCAGCCTTTCGGCTCAGAGGTGCAGGCCGAACAGCCGACGATCAGCAGCAGCGCGGCCGCGAGCACCCACAGCCGTCTCACAACCGGGTCTCGATCCAGGTGGTCACGTCGTCGAGCACGAGTGCGCGCTCGGGTTCGTTGAACACCTCGTGGTACAGCTCGGGATAGACCTTGAGGTTGACGTCGGTGGAGGCCACGCATTCGACCAGTCGTTCGCTGCCGGCGACCGGGATCAGCTTGTCCTGGCCGCCGTGCACCACCAACAGCGGGGCGGTCAGCGCGGAGGCGCGTTGCGGCATGGTCTCGCCGACCCCGATCAGCGCCTTGGCGATCCCGGCGGGCAGCTTCCCGTGGTGCACCAGAGGGTCGGCCTCGTAGGCGGCCACCACCTGCGGGTCCCTGGAGACGGCGTCGGCGGGCAGATTCTCCACCGGCAGGCCGGGCGCCACGCTGCCCAGCACCTTGGCGACCGCCGTCATCACCGGCGACACCGCGTCCTGGGCATACACCGCGGGACCGGACAACACCATCGCCGCATAGTCGTCGGGGTGCTCGACGCCGTAGGAGAAGACGACACCACCACCCATGCTGTGTCCGAGCACCACCCGCTTGAGCTCGGGGTACGCCGCTGTGGCCAGGCCGACCAAGTGGTGGAAGTCGGCGGTGTACTCGGAGATGTCCCGCAGGTAGACGCGCTTACCGCCGGACCGTCCGTGCCCGCGCAGATCGAGGGCGTAGGTGATCAGCCCGGCCTCGCCGAATCGCTGCGCCACGTGGTCGTAGCGGCGGGCGTGCTCGGCGTAACCGTGGCAGAGCACCACCACGCCGTTGGGATCCGTGGCGGGAGTCCACACGTCATAGACGATGTGGGTGCCCCCGACACCGTCGAAGCTGCGTTCACTGCGCGTGGTGGCCACCGGACGAGCGTAACGAAGCGGTGACTTGTCGGTACCGGTGCGTAAGCTCATCGGGGTGAGCGTCCTCACAGAGACTCCGGAGAAGTTCGATTCCAACGACGCGTTCCTCGCGGATGCGCAGCAGTACCGGCGCGAACTCTTGGCGCACTGCTACCGGATGACGGGTTCGGTGCACGACGCCGAGGATCTGGTGCAGGAGACGTTCCTGCGGGCGTGGAAGTCCTACAGCGGTTTCGAGGGCAAGTCCTCGGCCCGCACGTGGCTCTACCGCATCGCCACCAACACCTGTCTGACGGCCATCGAGAGCAAGCAGCGGCGCCCGCTGCCGTCGGGGCTGGGCACCGACAGCTCGGACCCGACCACCGAGATCCTCGAGCACCACGAGGTCCCGTGGCTGGAGCCGTTGCCCGACACCGCCGAGGTGGTGGAGTCCAGGGAGTCGGTGCGGCTGGCCTTCGTCGCAGCGCTACAGCACCTGTCCCCGCGGCAGCGAGCGGTGCTGGTGTTACGCGATGTATTGCAGTGGCGCGCAGCCGAAGTCGCCGATGCGATCGGCTCTTCGACGGCCGCCGTCAACAGTCTGCTGCAACGGGCCCGCGCCCAACTGGACGAGGTCGGTCCCAGCCCCGACAACACGCTCTCGGCTCCGGACTCACCCGAAGCTCAGGAACAGCTGGGCCACTACATCGCCGCGTTCGAGGCCTACGACATCGACAAACTGGTCACGCTGTTCACTCAGGAAGCCATCTGGGAGATGCCGCCGTTCGACACCTGGTACCGCGGGCCGGAGGCCATCGGCCTGCTCTCCAAGCACAAGTGTCCCGCCGAGTACCCCGGCGACATGCAATTCATCGCCACCAGCGCCAACGGTCAGCCCGCGGCGGCGATGTACCTGCGCAACCCGCAGACCGGCGTACACGAGGCTTTCCAGCTGCACGTCCTGGACGTCACGCCCGACGGCATCTCGCACGTCGTGGCGTTCATGGAGCCACGACTGTTCGCGACCTTCGGTCTGCCCGCGCGGCTCTAGATCTAGCCCCGCGCCGCGGCCTGCAGCGCCGCGATGTCGAACTTGCCGTGGGTGGACAGCACCGCGCTCATCAACCGGGCGTTGGCCGCGTCGTCGCCCTCGGTGAGCAGGTCGTAATAGTCGGTCGGGGTGATCTGCCAGGACAGGCCGTACTTGTCCTTGAGCCAGCCGCAGGGCTGCTCCGACCCGCCGTCGACCAGTGCCGCCCACAGCCGGTCGAGTTCGTCCTGACCGCTGACGCGCACCTCCAGCGAGACGGCTTCGGAGAACTGGAACTGGGGCCCGCCGTTGATCCCGACGAACCGTTGGCCGGCGAGTTCGAATTCGACCACCACCGGGACGTCCTGCGGTGACGGCGAGTCGGGGTGAGAGGCCACGGTGGTGACGATTCGGCCATTGCCGCCGAACGCCGCGATGTAATACGCGGCGGCTTCTTCGGCCTGCCGGTCGAACCAGAGGTTGGGCACGATCTGAGCGCTGATCTGAGTCATGAGGGGTAGACCGGCGGCGCACGGCGGAATCATCGACAGAAAACGTCAACGATTCAGTGAAGCTGATATAGCTGCACGTCAAGAGGTTGTTGACAGCAAATCTAGAACCTGTTCTATGATCGCAGTCCATGAAGACCAAGGGCGCCCTGCTGTGGGAACTCAATGCACCGTTCACCATCGACGAGATCGACCTCGGTGACCCCGTCGCCGATGAGGTGCAGATCCGGATGCATGCCGCAGGCATGTGTCACTCCGACTACCACCTCACCACCGGCGCCACCCCGATCGGCCTGCCCGCGCTCGGCGGGCATGAGGGCGCCGGGGTGGTCACCAAGGTCGGCAAGAACGTCACCGGGATCGAAGAGGGCGACCACGTCATCCTCGCGTTCATCCCGGCCTGCGGGGAATGCCCACCGTGCCTGAAGGGCTACCGGTCACTGTGTGACCGTGGCGCCCTGCTGCTCGGCGGCAAGGCCATCGCCGACGGCACGTCGCGCGTGCACGCCGGCGGCCGCGAGGTGTCCCCGATGAACCTGCTGGGGACCTTCGCGCCGTACATGACGGTGCATAAGGATTCGGTCGTCAAGATCGACAAGGACATCCCGTTCGAGACCGCCGCGATCATGGGGTGCGCGGTGCCGACCGGCTTCGGCTCGGCGACCAACGTCGCCGAGGTGAAGCCGGGCGAAACGGTGATCATCGTCGGTGTCGGCGGTATCGGGATGAGCGCGCTGCAGGGTGCCGTGATCTCGGGTGCCAAGCAGGTCATCGCCATCGACCCGAACGAGTGGAAGCGCGAGCAGGCCATCAAGTTCGGCGCCACGCACGTGTACCCGTCGATGGCCGAGGCGATCGCGCCGGTCATCGACACCACCTACGGCCTGATGGCCGACAAGGTCATCATCGCCGTCGGTGATATGAAGGGCGAGTACATCGAAGAGGCGATGATCCTGACCGCCAAGACCGGCACGTGTGTGGTGACCGGGATGGGCTCGATGCTCGACGCCGACGTGAAGCTCAACCTGTTCCTGTTCACCATGTTGCAGAAGACGCTGAAGGGCAACATCTTCGGTGGCGGCAGTAGTCACGTGGAGACGCCGCGGCTGACCGCGCTGTACAAGTCCGGGCTGCTCAACATCGACGACATGATCACCCGCACCTACAAGCTGGAAGACATCAACACCGGCTATCAGGACATGCTGGACGGCAACAACATTCGCGGTGTCGTCACGTTCGGCGACTCGGACTGGTAACCCGCACAAGCAAAAAGGCCCCCGCTGTGTGCGGGGGCCTTTCGCGTGATGTCGTTACTTCGGTGGCATCCGGATGCCGCCGTCGACGCGGACGACCTCGGCGTTCATGTAGGAGTTGGTGATCAGTTCGATCACCATCGAGGCGAGCTCGTCGGGCTTGCCGAGGCGGTGCGGGAAGAGCACCGACTCGCCGAGCTTGGCCTTGAAAGCTTCAGACGCCTCGCCCTCCCCGTAGATGGGGGTGTCGATCAGACCCGGGGCGACGGTGTTCACCCGGATGCCGACGGCCGACAGGTCCCGGGCGACCGGCAGGGTCAGGCCCACGACGCCGCCCTTGGACGACGAGTACGCGGCCTGGCCGATCTGGCCGTCGAACGCCGCGACGCTGGTGAGGTTCACGATCGCGCCGCGCTCGCCGGTGTCGGTGAGCTCATTGCGGCTCATCGCCGTGGCGGCCAACCGGATGGCGTCAAAGGTGCCGACCAGGTTGATCGCGAGCACCTTCTTGTAGGCATCCAGGTTGTGCGCCGACTCGAACTGACCGTCCTTGCCGATGGTGAGCTGGGCCCAGCCGATACCGGCCGAGTTCACCAGGGCGCGCAGCGGGCCGAGGTCGGTGGCCGTGTTCACGGCGTCCGCGATCTGGTCGGTGTTGGTGACGTCGACGGTGACGAAGACGCCACCGATCTCGTGCGCGAGTTCCTGGCCGCGCTCGGCGTTCAGGTCGGCGACGACGACTCTGGCGCCCTTGGCGGCCAGCTGACGTGCGGCGGCGGCGCCGATACCCGATGCACCACCGGTGACGATTGCACTAGCTCCATTGATATCCACGAGCGCAGAATATCCCCTATCGACCGGTCGGTAGGGCGCAGACCCCGACGTGCACCTCCAGTTCACCTGGGCGGCGTAGCGTGCCGCGGAGTTTTGGCCAAGGTAGAGGAGTGACCGCAGTGACTGACGCAATCGATGCGCTGCGCAACGACTATGACGAGACGCCGTACGTCTCGAATTCGTTTCCCCAGTCGGCGCCGGGGACGCTGGCGGCCGTGGCGCATCTGTTCGGGCTTGCGCCCCCTCCCGTCGCCACCGCGCGTGTGCTCGAAATCGGTTGCGCCGCAGGCGGAAACATACTGCCGTTCGCCGCGACTCATCCCGACGCCGAGGTGGTGGGCATCGACCTGTCGGAGGTCCAGATCGAGCACGGCCGGGCGCGGGTGCGGGCACTGGGCCTGGGCAACATGGCGCTGATTGCCGGCGACATCGCGCGGATGGACCTCGCCGACCTGGGCACGTTCGACTACGTCATCGCTCACGGCGTGTACAGCTGGGTGCCCGATGACGTGGCCGAGGCTCTGCTCGCCATGATCCGTGGCACGTTGTCGCCGGACGGCGTCGCCTATGTCAGCTACAACTGCTACCCGGGCTGGAAGGCCAAGGAGATCGTGCGCGACGCCATGCTGCTGGCCGCCGGTGCCGTCCAGACGCCGACCGAAAAGGTGCAGCAGGCCCGTGGGATGGCCGATTTCCTGGCAGAGGTATCCCCGGCCGGCGGCGTGATGTCCAGTGTGCTGGCCGAATGGCGGGCCTCCGACGACGGTTTCGGCGATTCCTACCTGCTGCACGACGAGCTGGAGACGTTCAACACCCCGCGCTACTTCTACGAGGTGCTCGCCAGGGCGAACGCCCACGGACTGGCCTACCTGGGTGAGGCGCGGCCGGAGGCGATGATCCCGGCCAACCACGGTCCGAAGGTGGCCGAATACCTGGCCACGCACGGTGTCCAGGCCCAGGTCCTGGTGGAGCAGTACCTGGACTTCGTCACCAACCGCACATTCCGACAGTCGTTGTTCGTCCACGCCGACCGCGCGCCGCAGATCAGCTACGACCCCGGCGCCGATCGCTTCCGCGGGCTGCACCTGGCTGCCTCCGTGCCGGCGCTGGACGGACCGACCCGGCTGGACACGTCCCGCCAGGAGTTCCAGCAGGCCGACGGTGCCACGCTGTTCACCAACGCCCCGGCCATCAAGGCGGCGCTGGACGCGCTCACCTCACGCTGGCCGTGCACGTTGTCCCACGACGAGCTGGTGGCAGACGTGAGCGCTCGACTCATTGCGGCGGGGACGGAACCCAGCGCCGACCTGCCCGCCCATATCGACGACCTGACGAGTGTGCTGGTCATGCAGGGCCAGGCACACTACCGACTGGACCAGGTGCTACCCGAACCAACGGGTGAACCGCTGAAGATCGACGAATCATCAAGGCGGGCGGCTGAATTGAGTGCCGGGGACGCCGGCGCGTCGACGTTCAACCGCTGGCACGAGACGGTTCCACTGGAAGGCCTCGACCGCCACCTCGTCCCGCTGCTCGACGGTAGCCGGGACGACGCGCAGCTGGTCGAGGAGCTGGTCGCCGCCGCGGCCTGCACCAGGGATGCCGCCTGCGAGCACGTGCGGACGATGCGGGACCGGCTGTCGGGGCTCAAGCTGCTGCGGGTGAACTTATCACCCGAGTCGCTCCAGTGCGCGCGCCAGCCACCGTCCCACCGCGGC
>JAHFVC010000279.1 GCA_023264765.1 Mycobacterium sp.
GCGCTCCTCGGTGACCGCCAGGCCCTCCAGGTCGACATCGCTGATGGCCAGCTTGGCGCCGGACCGTCCCAGCTCGATGGCCAGTGCCTGACCGATCCCCGACCCGGCACCGGTGACGACGGCGACCTTTCCGGCAAAGCCCTCCATGAACACTCCTCGCGTATGCGGTTCGACTCGCGTCGAGCTTAGCTGCCACCGCCAGTACCGCAGGTATCGGGTAACGCGCACAGGTTGAGCAGCGATACTCACACCATGACCCGAACCCGGATCGCCGCTCTCACGGCACCCCTCGCGGCCGCAGCGTTCGCGCTGTCCCTGGCCGCCCCCGCCCAGGCCGACCCCGCCCCCGACATCGACTCCTTTGTGTCCTCACTCGGATCGGCGGGCCTGGGAAACATCGACCCCGGCACCGCGACCGAGGTGGGCCAGCAGGTCTGCCCGATGCTGGCCGAGCCCGGCCAGCAGGCCGCCGACGCCGCCGCGCATGTCGCCGACACCCTGGGCCAGTCCCTGGGGCCGGCCACCATGTTCACCGGTATCGCGATCCAGGCGTTCTGCCCGGGTGCGGTGACCGCGCTGGCCAACGGTGATTCGCCGCTACCGTTCGGGCTGCCCGGCTTCTAGACCGAACAGAAAGGCGCGAGATCCGGACGGATCTCGCGCCTTTTTCTGTTGCCGTTTTACGGGGCGAACGACTGGTCGATGATCTCCTGCTGCTCGACGGCGTGCACCTTCGAGCTGCCCGACGACGGCGCGCTCATGGCCCGCCGCGAGATCCGCTTGATGCCGGTGAGCTTCTCCGGCAACAACTCCGGCAGGGACAGCCCGAACGTGGGCCACGCGCCCTGGTTGGCCGGCTCCTCCTGCACCCAGAAGTACTGCTCCACGTTGGGGTATTGATCCAGCGTGGCGTTCAGCCGGCGCTTGGGCAGCGGGTAGAGCTGCTCAATCCGCACGATCGCGATGTCGTCGCGCTGCTCCTTGGCCTTACGTGCGACCAGCTCGTAGTAGATCTTGCCGCTGGTCAGCAGGACCCGCTTGACCTTCGTCCGGTCTCCGACACCCTCTTCGTAGGTGGGCTCTTCCAGCACGGAGCGGAACTTGATCTCGGTGAAGTCCTTGACTTCGCTCACCGCTGCCTTATTGCGCAGCATCGACTTCGGGGTGAAGACGATGAGCGGCCGGTGGATGCCGTCGAGTGCGTGCCTCCGCAGGAGATGGAAGTAGTTGGCCGGGGTGGACGGCATGGCGACCGTCATCGAGCCCTCGGCGCACACCTGCAGGAACCGCTCGATGCGGCCCGACGTGTGGTCGGGACCTTGGCCCTCGTGGCCGTGCGGCAGCAGCAGCACGACGTCGGAGAGCTGGCCCCACTTGGCCTCACCGGAGGAGATGAACTCGTCGATGATGGACTGCGCGCCGTTGACGAAGTCGCCGAACTGCGCTTCCCACAACACGATTGCGTCCGGGTCGCCCACCGAATAGCCGTATTCGAAACCGACAGCGGCGAATTCGGACAGCGCGGAGTTGTACACCAGGAACTTGCCGCCGGTCGGATTGCCCTCGACGTCGGTCGTCAACAGATCCAGCGGGGTGAACTCGGCGCCCGTCTTGCGGTCCACGATCACCGCATGCCGCTGCGTGAACGTGCCACGCTGGACATCCTGGCCCGTCAGCCGCACCGTCTTGCCTTCGGCGACAAGGGTTCCCAGGGCCAGCAGCTCGCCGAACGCCCAGTCGACCTTGCCCTCGTAGGCCATCTCGCGGCGCTTGTCGAGCACCGGCTGCACGCGCGGGTGCACGTTGAAGCCCTCCGGCGCCGCCAGATGTGCGTCGCCGATCCGGGCCAGCAGGGACTTGTCGACGGCGGTGGTCAGCCCCTTCGGCGTCAGCTGGTCGGACTCCACCGACTCGCTCGGCTCGATGGTGTGCTTCTCCAGCTCGCGTACCTCGTTGAAAACCCGTTCCAGCTGCCCCTGATAGTCGCGCAGCGCATCCTCGGCCTCTTTGATCGAGATGTCGCCACGACCGATGAGCGCTTCGGTGTAGGTCTTGCGGACGCCGCGCTTGTGGTCGATCACGTCGTACATCTCGGGCTGCGTCATCGATGGATCGTCGCCCTCGTTGTGCCCGCGGCGGCGGTAGCACAGCATGTCGATGATGACGTCCTTCTTGAACTGCTGACGGAACTCCATGGCCAGTTGGGCCACCCACACGCAGGCTTCCGGATCGTCGCCGTTGACGTGGAAGATCGGCGCGCCAACCATTTTCGCGACGTCGGTGCAGTACTCGCTGGACCGCGAGTCCACCGGTGAGGTGGTGAAGCCGATCTGGTTGTTGACGATGATGTGGATGGTGCCGCCGGTGCGGTACCCGCGCAGCAGCGCGAGGTTCAGCGTCTCGGCCACCACGCCCTGTCCGGCGAACGCGGCGTCACCGTGCATCATCATCGGCACGACGGTGAAGCCGTCGGGGCCGTTGCCCTTGTCGAGCAGGTCCTGTTTGGCGCGAACCAGCCCTTCGAGCACCGGGTCGACGGCTTCGAGGTGGCTGGGGTTGGCGACCAGGGAGACCTCGATGTCGTTGTCCCCGAACATCTGCAGGTAGGTGCCCGTGGCGCCGAGGTGGTACTTCACGTCACCGGAACCATGGGCCTGGCTCGGGTTCAGGTTGCCCTCGAACTCGCTGAAGATCTGCCCGTAGGGCTTGCCGACGATGTTGGCCAGCACGTTGAGCCGGCCGCGGTGCGGCATGCCGATGACGACCTCGTCGAGACCGTGCTCGGCGGCCACGTCGATGGCGGCGTCCATCATCGGGATGACGGTCTCCGCGCCCTCCAGCGAGAAGCGCTTCTGCCCAACGTATTTGGTCTGCAGGAAGGTCTCGAAAGCCTCGGCCGCATTGAGCTTGGAGAGGATGTACTTCTGCTCGGCGACGGTCGGCTTCTCGTGCTTGACCTCGATGCGTTCCTGCAGCCACTTCTGCTGTTCGGGTTCCAGGATGTGGGTGTACTCGACGCCGACGTGGCGGCAGTAGGCGTCGCGCAGCACCGACAGCACGTCGCGCAGCTTCTTGTACTCGGCCCCGGCGAAACCGTCGACCTTGAACTCGCGGTCCAGATCCCACAGGGTCAGCCCGTGGGTCAACACGTCGAGGTCGGGATGGCTGCGGAAGCGGGTCTTGTCCAGGCGCAGCGGATCGATGTCGGCCATCAGGTGACCGCGGTTGCGGTAGGCGGCGATCAGCTCGATGATGCGGGCGTTCTTGTGACTGATCGAATCCGGGTTGTCGATGCGCCAGCGCACCGGCTCGTACGGGATGCCCAGCTCGCGGAAGATCTCGTCGAAGAAGTCGTCGTCGAGCAGCAGCTGATGGATGGTCCGCAGGAAGTCGCCGGACTCCGCGCCCTGGATGATGCGGTGGTCATAGGTCGACGTCAGCGTGATGAGCTTGCCGATGCCCAGGTCCGCGATGCGCTCCGGGCTGGCGCCCTGGAATTCGGCCGGGTACTCCATGGCGCCGGCCCCGACGATGGCGCCTTGGCCGCGCATCAGCCGCGGCACGGAGTGCACGGTGCCGATGGTGCCGGGGTTGGTCAGCGAGATGGTCACACCGGCGAAGTCCTCGGCGGTGAGCTTGCCGTCGCGGGCGCGCCGCACGATGTCCTCGTAGGCGGCGATGAACTGGCCGAATTGCATGGTTTCGCAGCGCTTGATGGCTGCCACCACGAGCTGGCGGGCGCCGTCCTTGCCCTGCAGGTCGATGGCCAGGCCCAGGTTGGTGTGCGCCGGCGTGACCGAGGTGGGCTTGCCGTCGACCTCAGCGAAGTGCCGGTTCATGTTCGGGAACTTCTTGACCGCTTGGACGATCGCGTAGCCCAGCAGGTGGGTGAAGCTGATCTTGCCGCCGCGGGTGCGCTTGAGGTGGTTGTTGATGACGATGCGGTTGTCGATCATCAGCTTGGCGGGGATGGCACGCACGCTGGTGGCCGTCGGGACCTCGAGCGAGAGGTTCATGTTCTTCACCACGGCCGCGGCGGCACCGCGCAGGACCGAGGTCTCGGAGTCGTCCGCGGGCTTGGGCGAGGGTGCAGCGGCCTTGGCGGGCGCAGCCTTGGCAGGCGCCTCGGCCTTGGCGGGTGCGGGCGCGGCAGCAGGAGCGGCGGCCTTAGCTGGAGCCGGAGCCGGAGCCGGAGTCGGAGCGGCGGCGGGCGCGGGCTGGGCGGCGCCGTTGGTGGTGGCCGAATCGGTCACCGGCTCGGGCGAATAGTCGACGAGGAACTCATGCCAACTGGGGTCCACCGACGAGGGATCTTCGCGGAATTTGCGATACATCTCCTCGACCAGCCACTCGTTCTGTCCGAAGGGGGATGGGGAACTGGTCACGGCAGTTCTTCGCCTCGATTCCATCTGTCACAGCGGGCGTGTGTGATGAGCCCACCACGTGTGTGCGGATATCCGCGCTCGGCCGCATAAAGGCTATCCCTTTCGGTTGCGGCGCGACCAGGCACATCGGACTGACGTACCAGGCCGGTGACTCGTGCTGACATACGGCCCGCTATGTCAGTGACATGGCTGCCGGTTTGTCCGCTGTCACGGGCGCGGCGCGGGCAGCACGAGCAACGTCGCCGGCCACCGGGGCGGTGGATTTCCGAACGCCTGGCGGGCATTTCCGACGATCTTCTTGCCCATCAGCCGGTTGCCCACCCCGCCGACGACGGCGCCGATGCCCACCGGGAGCAGCTTGCCGAATGCGATCGCGCCGCGCTTGAGGGTGTACTTCTTCACGAAGAACCGCAGCAGCCTGTTGTTCAGCTGGGACACCGCGGGCAGCGGCAGCGTCGCGGCCCCGTCCGACAGCCAGGCGCCGCTGGTGCGCCCGGTGCCCAGCAGATCGGCCACCGCGTGCTTGCTGTCGTCTCCGACCAGCACTGCGAGGACCAGGGTGCGGCGCCGCTCGCGGTGCTCGGCGGGGATTCCGTGCACCTCGGCCACCGCCAAGACGAACACGGCGGTGGCTTCCAGGAACACGACGGTCTCGCCTGCCACGGCGGACATCGCGGCCAGCGTGCCGATGCCGGGGAACGCCGCGGCCGAACCGACCGCCGCACCACTGGCCATCACCGCGGCCAGGTAGTGCTTCTCCAGGCTGCTGATGATCTCGGCGGGGGTGGCGTCGGGCTTCTTGTCCCGCAGCCGGCGGACATACGCGGTGACCGCGGGTGCCTGCACCCGGGTGCTGCGCTCCAGGATCTGGGACAGGACCTTTGCGGCCGCGCTCGGATCCTCGTCTACGCCGTCACGGGGCGCCGGAAGCCGACTGCTGCTGTTGGACCGAGCGTTCATCGCTGCATCTCCTGAGAAGATCCCGTGCCCTGCTTGTACAACAAGGCTAACTTCCCTACAACGACCGGTGCAGGAACCCCGGTGCCCGAACGTGACGGCAGTCACTGTTCGCCCTGGGTGGAAGAAAAAACCGACGTGCGACGCTGCCCTTGACCGTGGCAACATCCCTGTCCGTGGAAGCGACCCCGACCCCGAGCCGCCTCCGGATCATCACGGTGCTGGGCCTGCTGATCGCGCTCGGCCCCTTGACCATCGACATGTATCTGCCTGCGCTGCCGCGCATCGCCGACGACCTGTCGGTGTCCTCGTCGGTGGTGCAGCTGACGCTGACCGGCACCCTGGCCGGGCTGGCCGTCGGGCAGCTGATCGTCGGCTCGCTGTCGGATTCGCTGGGGCGGCGACGGCCGCTGATGGTCGGGATCGCGGTGCACATGATCGCCTCGCTGATATGCCTGTTCGCGCCGAACATCGTGGTGCTGGGGCTCGGCCGCGGCCTGCAGGGTTTCGGTGCCGCCGCGGCAGCCGTCGTCGCGGTCGCGGTGGTGGGCGACCTCTACACCGGCACCTTGGCCGCCACCGTGATGTCACGGCTGATGCTCGTCCTCGGCGTGGCCCCCGTGATCGCCCCGTCGCTGGGTGCCGCGGTGCTGCTGAAGGCGTCGTGGCACTGGGTGTTCGCCGCGCTGGTGGTGCTGGCGGGTGCCCTGCTGCTCCTGGCGGTGCTGGCGCTGCCGGAGACGCTGCCCGTCGCGCACCGGCGGCCGCTGCACTTCCGCAGCATCGTCGCCACTTACGGCGAGCTGCTGCGCGACGCTCGATTCGTCATCCTGGTCCTGGTCGCGGCCCTGGGGATGTCGGGGCTCTTCGCGTACATCGCCGCCGCACCGTTCGTGCTGCAGGGGCGCTTCGGCCTGGACCAGCAGACCTTCGCGTTGGTGTTCGCTGCCGGGGCCATCGCCCTGATCGGTGCGACCCAGGCCAATGTGCTGCTGCTCAAGCGGTTCACGCCGCAGGCCATCACCGTGGCCGCGTTGGCGGTGTCGGCGCTGACCGCGGCGGTGTTCGTCGCACTGGCGGCCGCCCATGTCGGCGGGTTGTGGGGATTCCTCGTGCCGGTCTGGGTCATCCTCGGGGCAATGGGTCTGGTCATCCCGAACGCGCCCGCGGTGGCGTTGTCCCGGCATTCGGACGCGGCCGGAACGGCGGCCGCACTGCTGGGTGCGGCTCAATTCGGGCTCGGTGCGGTGGTCGCGCCGCTGGTCGGCGTACTCGGCAACAACGCGTTCGCGCTGGCGCTGGTGATGGTCGTGGGTACGACGATCGCGCTGTTCGCCTTGCTCGCGGTCGGTGGCGGTGCCGCTGAGATGGACGATGTGCCAGCCGGTGAACCCGTCCCCGACGCGGCGTAAGTTGTCGGGCATACGGCGCGTCCGGCGCGCCGCCTCTCCGATACCCGAGTAGATGCCCGAAAACCTGACTGATCGCCGCCTGTCCACGGCCGCCCCGCTGACCGGGACGGCCGGGCAAGCCAACCCCTGGCACGCCCTCTGGGCACTCTTGGTCGGGTTCTTCATGATCTTGGTGGACTCCACGATCGTCGCCGTCGCCAACAAACGCGTCATGGAGGCGCTGGCCACCGACTACGACGGTGTCATCTGGGTGACCAGCGCCTACCTGCTGGCCTACGCCGTGCCGCTGCTGGTGGCGGGGCGGCTCGGCGACCGGTTCGGGCCCAAGAACCTCTATCTGCTGGGGCTGACGGTGTTCACCCTCGCCTCGCTGTGGTGTGGGCTGGCCGGGTCCATCGAGATGCTGATCGCTGCCCGCGTCGTGCAGGGCATCGGCGCGGCCCTGCTGACACCGCAGACCTTGTCGACCATCACCCGGATCTTCCCGCCGGATCGGCGCGGTGTGGCCATGAGCGTGTGGGGGGCCACCGCGGGGGTGGCCACCCTGGTCGGCCCGCTGGCCGGCGGTGTCCTGGTCGACGGGCTGGGCTGGCAGTGGATCTTCTTCGTCAACGTGCCGATCGGCGTGATCGGGCTGTCGCTGGCGGTGTGGCTGGTGCCGGCGCTGCCCACCGAGAAGCACAGCTTCGATCTGCTCGGTGTCGCGCTGTCCGGCGTCGCGATGTTCCTGGTCGTCTTCGGGCTGCAGGAGGGTCAGTCCCACGACTGGGCGCCGTGGATCTGGGCGACGATCGTCGCGGGTGTGGGCTTCATGGTGGCGTTCGTCTACTGGCAGGCCATCAACCCGCGCGAACCCCTGATCCCGCTCAAGATTTTCCGGGACCGCGACTTCACCCTGTCGAATGTCGGCATCGCCGTGATCGGGTTCACCGTGACCGCGATGATCCTGCCCGTCATGTTCTATGCACCGGCGGTGTGCGGGTTGTCCTACACGCGGTCCGCGCTGCTGACCGCCCCGATGGCGATCGCCACCGGCGTGCTGGCGCCGTTCGTGGGCCGAATCGTCGACCGCGCGCACCCCGCGCCGATCATCGGATTCGGCTTCTCGGCCATGGCGATCGGACTCACCTGGCTGGCGATCGAGTTGACGCCGACCACGGCCATCTGGCGACTGCTGCTGCCGCTGACGGTGATGGGCGCCGGCATGGCGTTCATCTGGTCGCCGCTGGCGGCGACCGCGACGCGCAACCTGCCGCCGCACCTGGCCGGTGCGGGATCGGGTGTCTACAACACCACCCGGCAGGTCGGCTCGGTGCTCGGAAGTGCGGGCATGGCGGCGTTCATGACCTCCCGGATCGGCGCCGAGGTGCCCGGTGGCGGCGCGCCCGCCGGCGCCGAGGGGCAGGCCTCCGCGCTGCCGGAGTTCCTGCGGGAACCGTTCTCGGCGGCGCTGTCCCAGTCGTTGTTGTTGCCGGCGTTCGTGGCGCTCTTCGGGGTGGTGGCAGCGCTGTTCCTGCGGGGCAGTGTCGGGGCGCCGAGGTTGGTCACGGGGTTGCCCGCGCCGCGGGTGCCAGTGCCGCCGCAACATTCCGTGGATGAGCACTGGCATGACGAGGACGATTACGTCGAGTACACAGTGGACTGGTCCCCGCCGCACGTTCCGGGCGCCGATTACCCGACGGACCTGCTGCCTGCGGTCATCGAGGGACCCGTCCCGGACGAGTCGCTCACCGAGCCGCTGTACGCCCGTGTCGAGCATCCGCTGCATGCCCCGGCCGACACCTGGAACGCCGGACCGGTCGAAACCTGGCAGCACGTGGACCCGGAGCCTGAACCGGTGTGGCGCAGTGCCCTCGACGGTCCGCTCGGCGATCCGAACACCCTCGTGCACAACGGCTTTCACATCGAGCCGGAGGCAGGGCCGGAGCCGCCGTGGCGCAGCGCCCTCGACGGCCTGTTCGATGACCACTCTGCCGATCAGATCGGCCATGCGCACAACGGCTTTCACACCGATCGGCAGAGCTGGTTCCAGCCGTTACCGTCGCCGTCGGTGACGACGAGTCGGTCGGCGGGTCCGGTGATGGTGATGCCGCCGGTGTGGTGCAGGCGGTGGTGGTAGGGGCACAGCAGGACCAGGTTGTTGAGTTCGGTGGGGCCG
>JAHFVC010000037.1:0-16916 GCA_023264765.1 Mycobacterium sp.
ACTCGAATTCGCTGCTGTGACGCTCGCTCATGATGTCATCCTATCGGCGCGAATATCCCTTATTCGCAATAGTTTTCGGGGTCCGGGCATGGCGGTGCTAGGAGCCGGTGTCTTTGGTGGGCAGCACCTCGGCGCCGCCCACCGGGGCCACGCTGTCGTGTTGAACCTTGGCGTCCTCCGCCGACAGCGCCACCCCGGGGGCGAACGCCCGGATCAATGCCCACGGCGCCTGCTGCGCCGACGAGGTCGCAATCCCCAGCGGTTTGAGGGCCGAATCGGCCAACGCGATGCCGTACCGGATGCCCTGATCAGAAATCCACCACAACGCATCCCGGCTCACCGAGGAGGGATCGGTGCTGGTGCTCATCACCAGATTCGTTGCCCCCGGGGCGATGTAGACCTGATCGGCCTCCACCGCGGTGGGATCGCCTTGCGCATCTTTGACCAGGTGCACGATCCGGTCATCCGCGCCAGCGGGCAGGGGCAGGCTCTGCCCAGACAGCACGGTGATCTTGGCGGCCTTATCGCTGCGGCCCTTCGACCAGGCCAAGCACGTCGTCCCGTTGACCGCGGTGTCCACCAGATGCAGCCGGGTGGACGGGTAGTAGGACACCGGCAGCGAATCCACCACCGGCACCGGGGCCAGCTTGTCCGGAGCGACCGCGACCGGCGCGACATCACCAAAACTGTTGGCAGAGCGCAGCAGTGAGGCCACGAACGGTGAAATGTGCTGCACACCGTTGGGCAACAACACGTAGAACGCCTCAGCGCCCTGCACCTCACGGACCGAGAGCACCGAGCCGATCACCACGCCCCGGCCCAGATCCCAGGGCGCGGGTTGACCCGAATTGGGGATGGTCGGGATGACCAGCGGGTCGGTGGCCGGGATTGCATCGTAGAGCGCGGTCGACATCGGCACCGGGGCCGGAGCGCTCGAATCGACGCCGAGCGCCAGCGCCACCGACTTGTTCGCCAGATCGATATCGGAGCGGTGCCCATCCCAGACCACGAACGTCTTATCGTTGTGCCGGCCCAAGACGGCGTTGGGCATGGTCAGCGGCGCCGACCGGCGCCCGACGCTCAGCGGACCGGCGATCGCGGTGACGACCGGATCCTTGCCCGCCGAGGTGGTGGCCGTCGCGGCCGGGGCGGTATCGCAGATCGCCCATTCCGAATCCATTCCGGTGCGGATCGCCATTTCGTCGGGAGCGCCGATAATTCCGACTTTCGGACCCTGCGGGTATTTGTCGATTTCGTTGGATTTCACAAAGGTCGGATTGGCGTTCGTGCCGGAGATCAGCCGGGCGCTGATCAGGTTCGTCGGATGCAGTCGACCATCCACCATCACGTAGATGGCGCCGGTGTCCCGATTGGCCAGAATCGGCGACGTGCCGACCTGACCGGCCGGCTTGATATAGGCCATCAGTGCTGCTAGCGCGACCAGAATCCCCACCAACATGAAGCCGAGAATCAGAGACGACAGCCGACGCTGCTCCGGGTCATAGTCGAGTCGGACGCCGTGATGACTCAGCGCCGCCGCATTGCGGCGGTTCCAGAAATAGTGTGCCGTGACCTGGAGCCGGCTGGTCAGATTCAGCGCCATAGCGGCAACATTACCGGCGTCCGAAGCACCGAATTCGCACTAATTTCTCGACCCCCGATATCCGCCACCGGCGCCCTCGCCGGCAGGTAATTCCATCGCCCCGAGCGTCACACTAGCTGGGGAACGGCGAGGAGATCACCGAGATCCTGCCGAAGGCTGGCCGCCGTGGTGGGCCAGATGCTCAGCCACTCGGTGCCGTCGCCGCCGACGGTGGTGGTGAAGCTGATCCGGCCATAATCGGAGTCGGCGACCGTCAGCACCCGCGGATGAACCCGCAGCTGGGCGCCGTGATCGATGACGGCGACCACGGCCATCGCCGACTTGTCGAGTTGGGTTGCCGCGGCCACCACTTCGACTTCCCACGGACCGAGCCCCGCCTGCCGCAATGCGGCGGCCACCCCGTCCGGGCTGCCCGCCGCGGCGTCCATCTCGCGCTGCAAATAATCCTTGGGCAGGTTGATCCCGTCGATGTCGGCGGGGGGATGCTCCCCCAGCGCCGGGATGATGATGTTGCAGATCGCGTCGATCTGGCCGGCCGTATCTTCGGCCTCGCCTACTCCGCCGATCACCATCTCCTCGCCGTCACGGGCCGCCATCGCCAGGAACCGTTGATACCGGCAGACCACCAGCACGCGTTCATGCACGGTCGGGCCGGCGGTGTCGGTGGCCGGCGCGCCAGGCCGGCGAATGGTCAGCATCACCTCGCGCTCCGCGCGGCTGAGCACCGTCATCCAGTCACGCACCGCGTCGTCGACCCGGCCGGACCCGTCGATCACACCGACGCCGACCAAGTCGTGATACTGCGCGGTGGCCTGCAGCGGCTGACGGCCCTGGGTGGTTTCCACGACCAGATCACCGTGGGCGGAGGGGATAAACGGTTTGAGGCGCAACGGGGTCGGCATCCGTTCCAAACCCAACAGTGCCTGCAACGCCCACACGCAGTCAACGGATGTCGTCAACATCGATGTCCCCCAAAGATTTACCGGACGATGACACACGCGAAAGGGGGGCCGGCCGAAACGGGCCCCCCTTCCGGAGAGATCTTGGTCAGACGCCGCCGAAGCTGTTGCCGACCTGGGTGTCCGCGGCGGAGAAATTCGAGGACGCGGTATCCACCGTGTTGCCGTGGCGGGCGATGACATCCTTGCCGTCCTGGATGCCCTCATTGATCAGCTGCTGGGCCTGCTGGTAATTGGTGGCACCGTGCGGGCCCTGGAAGAACTCCTGGGAACCCGCCAGCAGGTTGTGTGCCTCCTGGCCGATCTGGTCGAGCTCCTGACTGAAGCTCAGCATGCTGCTGGTCAGATCCGCCAACCCCATCGGGTTGTAGGTCATCGTGCCGTCGCCGCTCATAGTGGTCTCTTTCCCTTTGTCAGTGAAGTGGTTTCGGTGGACTATCGACTCGGTGGACTATCGACTACTGCAGCCGGATCGAGCTGGCCACCGAGGCGATCTGGTGAGCGTTGTCCTCGTCATGCCCGGTGAACGTGGTGGCACCGGTGCGCAGCAGGTCGTTGACCGCCTGGAAACGCGTCTGGATTTTCATCTGAGCATCTTTCACCTCGGCGGTGGTGCTGATGTTCGTCGTCCCCGCCGCGCCGGTGAAGGAGGCCTGCGCGCTGTGCACGGCGTCCTCGTACCGGGCCAGCACATCCTGCGCCCGGTGCGACAGTTCATCCATCTTGTTGGCCAGGTTGACGACTGATTCGTGATTGACAACTGTCTGTCCCATTGCCTATATCTCCTTAAAGTTCTTGTGAGCCAGTGATATCGAGTCTAGGACCGGCGAAACGGTGGTCCCGACACTAATTTCGGTGATCAGGTTCGTTGCCGCTCCCCCCTATGAGCCCCCCGGCCCGTCACTTGCATCGTGCGCGTCGACTTCTCCGACGCCTCCGACTGTCCTTCACGGCCCATTCCCGGTGGGGCGCCGTACATTCCGCCCCCACCCATCCCTGCGGTGCGCGCCTGGGTCCCAGCGCCCGGCTCGGGACCGCCCTGCCAGCCGCCGGGCAGCGTCGGCGAATTCGGCGTGCTGAAGCTGTTGGCCGGTCGAACGAAGCTGCTTAAAGGGCCTGAAGTTCCACTCGCCAGGCCACCACCGCCGCCCCCGCCACCTGCCAGCGAACTCAACCCGCCCATCGACGGAATACCGGCCCCGCCCGCACCGGCGGGGATCGCGCTGGCCGGCGCCCCGCCCATACCGCCCTGCATCAACGGCCCCAGCATTCCCGAAAACATCTGCGGCGCCTGACCGAGCATCTGCGGCAACTGCTGACCCATCTGGGTGACCTGGCCGAACATCGACCCGGCTTGGCCGGCCAGCCCGCTCATCTGCGACATCATGCCGCCGGCCGAGCTGGGTGCGGCCGCGGCGTCCTTCACGGGCGAATCGGCCACCTGCGTCATCGTTTTCGCGCTGGTCTGCAACGCGCCCTGCGCGCCCTGCACGGCCGCGTCTTGCGCCACCGCCGCGGCCGGACCGGCCGGGTTGGCCGCCGTCGGCGAAAACGGGCCGGGCACCGACAGGGCAGCCAACGCGGTGGAGACCACCGAACCGTACCCGGTGCGCGATGTCGCATTCTGCACCCAGAACTCACCGAAATACTGCGCGTCCAGGCCGATGATCGCGCCCGTGTTCTGACCGAACCAGTTCGTACCGACCAGATGCCCCTGCGTTGCGCGGTTGGCCAAACACACCTCGGTGGGGATCATCGACTCCACCGCCACCGTGTGCGCCGCGGCAACCTCAGCCGCCTGGATCTGCCCGACGCGCACCCACGCCGAGGCCGCCGCGCAGACCGCCATGAAGTCGGCGGCGCTCATCTGCATCATCACCCCGCCGGGGCCCTGCCAGCCCACCATGGCGGTGGTCGACGTGTTCATCCCCATGGCCGTCAACTCGGCCATCAGCATGTCGGCCACAGTCTCGTACCCAGCCGCCGCGGCGACCAGACTTGCCCCCAGATCGCCGGTGGACATCAGGGTGTGATTGACCTCCGGCGGTACCGCCGCCGCATCCCCGAACCCCGACATTGTCTGTTTCCCCGGCCGACTACAGCGCCAGGGTCGCCTCGTTGACGGCGTCGATGGCCGTGTAGCCAGCGGCGCTGGCGGCCATCGTCTGCGCGAACAGGCCGCGCACCGTGGTCAGCTGCGTCAAGATCGCCTCACACTCGGCCGCGCGGGCGATGAACGCCGCCGCTGCCGCCACTGAAGCATCCTCGGCGCCGGGCGGCAAGATAGCGGTGACCGGCCCGGCGGCGCCCGCCATGGTGCCACCCATGGTGGCTGCACCGGCGTCTTCGGTCGCGGCAGATCCTGCCACCACCGCAGCGTTGATGAGCATCAGCGGACTTGTCATGTGGATATCCCCTCCCGAGAAACACGCCTCGACGTTTCTGCAATATGAGTGTACTGCCGGAATTGACGTGCTTGGCGCACCAATTTCTTAGCGGCGTCTAGCTAACTCTGGCGGATCGGACCAGCCTACCAGTGCACTGGTAATACCCCTGCGTGTTACCAGTTTGCCCTTTCCTTCCCGCTGCGGTTCAGCGAAGACGCCGGGAAGGATGGCGCCGTGGCTGCGATGCCCATTCAAGATCAGGATCGGCGGCTGCATGCCGACGGTTTTCCCCAACACGCCCGTGCCCTGAGATTGAAACGAGAACGGGCGCTGATCGGCGGTAGCGACAATGTGAAAGCCAAGTTCCTCGGCTTGCTCGACGTACGGGGCCAGCGGCGTCAGCGGATTTGCTGCGTTGCCCCACGCGGTGATGCCGTCGATCAGCAGGAAGAACTCCCTGCCCTCCCAGAAACGTTTCGTCGCCAGGTCGTGCTGCGAGACGCCGGGCGGTGGCAGGCGCCGCTCCAAGATCGCCGCCAGATCCTGGGCGAGTGTGGCGATCTCACCGGGAACCCGCGCGTAGCCGCCCAGCCAATCGCGGTCCGGATCCCCCGGATGCTCGGGCACCACACCCACCGACGTCCGCCGCGGATCGACCAGCAAGATGGTGGCCTGATCGGGCCGGTAGGAGCGCATGATGCCGTAGGCCATGGCCCGCAACCAGGTCGTCGCACCAGAGCCGGCCAGCCCGACCGCCAGGGCGTGCGGATTCTCCCCGAAATCGATGCAGGCCGGCACCAGGGGTGCATCCGAACGGTTCGACTCGGCCAGCCCGAAGGGCACGACGCCGTAAGGCAGCGGCTCAGTGATCCCGGCGAACACGTCGGCCAGCAGAACCTTCTCCGGCAGACGCGCCACCGATGCCGATTTGAGCACCCCGGACACCCGGCGCACCACGGCGCTGAGGGCATCGCCTTCCAGCGGGCTGGCAGGTGCCGGCTCTCCTGCCGGTCGCGGCGGATCAGCCAGCACCGGGGCGCCGACCATCAGATGATGCCCCGTGGGGGTCAACCCCCGCCCGGGCAGATCCGGCACCTCCCGCGCCGGGTTGCGTTCCGGATCGCGCGGATCCCGCTTCACCGTGGTGTCGTGCTCCTGCACCAGCTTGAGTTCCAAGATCTGACCGGTCTCGGTGCGCAGTCCCGTCGATAGACCGGAGATGGTGCTGGTGTGGGTGTAGAGCACCCGAATGCCGTAGTTGCGGGTGCGCATCAGCGCGGTCACCCTCGTCGCCAGGTCCGGGTAGGTGTCGGAGAAGTTCTTCCAGCCGTCGATGACGAGCACGACCTCACCGCCGGTGACCGCGTGCGCGGCCGCCCGCTGCGCGGGATTGACGGCGCTGGCGGCGGCGTTCTGATCGAACTTGACCGCCCGCACCATATCCATGTCCAGCCGTTGGGTGGTGAACAGGTGATCCCGCTCGGCGGCGATCGCCTCCACCGTGGACACCACCCGGTTGACTCCTTCGGCATCGCTACCGGCCGCGACCGCGGACACATGCGGCAGATCTCCCAGCCGCGCCAACTGCGGCCCGCTGGCGGCGACGCAGTAAAACTGCACCCGATCTGGCCGATACAGCAGCGCGCTGGTGGTGATGGCGGTCATCACCGCCGTCGTAGCGCCGCGGTTGGGCGCCGCGACGATCAAGGCGTTGTCGCGCAACAGTTCCAGGCTGTGCGCTTCCTGGCGGGCCCCACGCGGATAGTCGGCCAACGCGACCGGCGCCGAAAACCCGGGGTTGTTGCCGTAGTCGACATACCAGGGCCGGCCCCGCCACCGCGCGGCCAGCTCATCGGCGGCGGTGGGCTCGCCCAGCACCGGCAACCAGATCGGGCGGGGCGCGGCGATTCTGCCGTCGCGCAACGCGGCCTGCAGCGCATCGGTGATCGCGGTGACCATCTTGACCGGCTTTTCGACCGGCTCCCGCCGCAGCGGCACGATGCTGCCGGCGGTGGCATCCGGCCGTGCCGTCAGCTTGCCGTCCACATCTGCTGCTTCGACGGCGCTGAACAGCCGCGGCCTAAAGTCCGCGGCCGCCCGCCGCGGCGCCTGCGACACGTCGAGGCCGTCGCCGCCAGGTACGAAGTCACCCGAGGTGAAGAAGTACCGGAACTTGCGGGGTTCGCGCAACGCCACCCGCAGGTAGGCGGTGCCCTCCTCACCGTCAGAAGCGATGTGAGCCGCGCGGGTGTCCCCGATCGCCGCTCGAGACTCCTCCTCGGTGCCGGTGCGTGCGGCGATGCTGTAGCCCAGCAACTTGGTGATGTCGCGAAGATTCTGGGTGTCCTTGGTCTGGCCGACCAGCTTCAGGAAGACGTGCAGGGAGCGGCCCACCCGGGCGATCCGCAGGTACAAGCGCCGAAACTTCGGGCCGTAGATCGGATCGGCGAACACCTCGTTGTATTCGTCAGTGATGACCCACAGCGCGGGAATCGGTGGCAGTGACGGATCTTGGAGCCGACGCTGGTTGTAGGTCGTGACGTCCGGGCAGTCATCGAGTGCGGCGAGCATCTCGCCGCGGCGATCCAGCTCGCCGTCGAGCGTGTCATACAGCCTTCCCACCAGGTGTTTTTCCTCAGCGAGGTTGCTCACGCTCGCCACCACATGCGGGAACCGCCCGATCATGCCGGCCGCGGACTTGAGCTTGAAGTCGGTGAACACGATGTTGAGCACGTCGGTGGAATGCGTCAGACACGCCCCGGCCACCTCGGTGATCAGGCCCTCGGACTTGCCGGCGCCGGTAGTGCCGATGAACAGGCCGTGCATGTTCATGCCGCCCTGCGAACCCTCGCGCAGGTTGATCTCGGCAACCTCGCCGGTGTCGGAAAAGGTGCCCACCGGGAACCGCATCCACTGCGAACCCATCGTACGCGTCGGCGCCCACAACCGGTCCAGATCCAGCTTCCGCGGGTCAGCGATGGACAGCACATCGAGCACGGTCCGCTGCTCGATATCTTGGGTCGACACGGTGACACCGGCGGCGCCCTTGGCGCGATAGCGGGCCAGCGTCCGCGCGAACCGCTCCGCATCATCGAGACTCATCGCGTCCGCGGTCGCATAGAACGCGTCCTCGGCCTCATCGGACTTCGGTGAATTCTGGCTGTACTGGTCACCGACCCGCTGATCGCGGTACCGATCCGCCATCGTGATCCGCTTGCGCAGCGTCCCGCCGCCGATCCGGTAGGTGGTGTCGGGGGCGAACCCCACCCAGTAGCGTGCCCCCGCCGCCCCGCCGGTAGTAGTCGGTCGCGGCGGCTCGTCGCTAGCCAGGCGCACAAAGCACGTACCCGCATACCCGGTGGCACCGGTCAGCCCGGCCCAATCCTCCGGCGTGCCGCAATGGTCGTCAACGATGATCCGCAGCGGAATTGCTGACGGTGCACCGGCACTCAACCCACTGGACGGCGGAGTCCACGCCTGACGGGCACTATCCGGGTTCTCGTCGAAGAACGCTTCCAAATCGGCCGGCGAGGCGAACAGCAGCCGCTTCTCCCCGCACCCGTCGCGACGAAGCCCATCCTGGAAATGCGGCAACCACTTGGCCCACTCCCACTGCGACGGTGCCGAGCTGACCACGATGATCTGTACATCGTTGGGGCTGTGAAACGCTGCGAGCTGGCATAGCATGGCCCGCACCAGTGATCGACCTTCGTCGATGGCACCCACGATGCTCATGCCCGGATAGCGTTGCAACCAAATCGCTTTCGGCATGTCATCCACGTATTCCTGGGCATTGAGGAACTTGCGCAGGGCGTGGCCGGTGGCTGGCTCCAGGTCAGCGGCCGGCGCGATCTCGGGCTTTTCCAGCGTCATCGCCAGCTTCACCTTGCCGGTCCCCACCCGCACCACGGAGAACATGTCACTGCCTGGATCGCGGTCCCACTGCCGGACCGAGCCCGCCACACTGACTAATTCCTCAGGATCCCAATGGAAATGGCGACGATGATCCCACTGACGTCGGCGCTGCACATTGACTTCGTCGCGGATGTCATCCTGGTTGGCGAACCACTTACGCCGGCGCGCCGTCAGCTCGCCCCATGACATTTTTCGCGCGGCACCGCGGTTACGGACGATCAGGCCGATAGCCGAGAACGCCGCCATACCGCCGAACAGGCCGAAGCCGCCCGCCAGCTGCCGAGCCCCCGAGATGTACATGACGACGATCAGCCCGACGATGCCCACCACCAGCATCACCGGCAGCACAATCCCCCAAATGGACCGCGGCGGCGGGATCGGGGCGACGATCGCGGCTTCCAGCTTGATCTTCCCGCCACCGGTCTGGGGAGGAATCTCAGGGTCACCTGGCCGGGTGAAGGTGTGGGTGGTCACGATTTCAACCCTAACGCCGGTCTGGACCCCTCTACGGCGGCAATTTCAGATCGCCAACAGATCGCCAACAGTTGGGGGGTCGTGAATATCAGATGGGTGCAGTGCCCATGCCGACGTTCCCGCCCTGTGCACCTGCACCACCCGGACCGTTGACGAGATACGGGGGATGCCACACCCCCCACTCGTCCTCTTCCCAATCATCGCCGATAATCGTGGTGGACTTGAATGCCGCTGCTTGGGCCGGGTTTGACAGCGCAGGCGCCCCGCCGGCGCCCGGTTGCGCCGCCTGGGTGACCGCCGCGTCGCCGACCGCCTGGATCTGTGCGGCGTTGTCCGCGTCTTGACCTTCCAGTTGCGCCACCCCCGCCGATGTCGTCGCCTGCACTTTCGGGCCCTTGCCGGCGACTTCGGCGCTCATCTGAGCCGACTGGGTGGCCATACCGGCGGCGATCGTCGACCAGGCTCCGTCGGCGGGTGAGCCCGGCACAGCATGCGGCGCAACGGTCGGTGGTGCGGCGGCTTTTTCGGCGGTGGCCGCTACTGACGCGGCCGCCGCCAACAGCGCCGGGGGTGTCACCTTGATCGATTGGGCTGGCATCAGCTGTCCTCCGATCGACTCGACCTGTGTGGAAGGGTTCTGTTGCAGAAGCGGTCCCGCGCTCCGTCTGCAGATGTTGTGCGCTCAAGGCTGGACGCTGATGATGTTGCCGCCATCAGGACACCCCCGCCATCCGAGGTGCCATGTGGATCTGTCCTGCCAGGTAGGCGATTTCGGGGTACGCGATGGAATCCAGCCGCCACAGCAGCAGTAGCTCGATCAGGCGGGCTATGTCGTGATAGGCGACCACGTGAGCTGAAGCGCCGGTGTCCACCGCCATGCGGCCCGGACGCAGGCCCGCCCCCGCCATCACTGCGGCGATGTGCGCGGCCTCCAGTTCCTGCCACTGGTGCGCGGGTACCGGCTGGCCCTGGCTCAGCAGGTCAAGCACCTCCCGAATTGCCGGGGACACAGCCAAATCCGGCATCGAACCTGCTCTGCCCAACGCTATCTGCGCCGCCGACACCGTGGTACGCCACGCTTCCGAACGATCAGGTAACGGGCCGTCGCCGAACCCCGTCAGCCGGGCATACAGGCTCCGGTCCAGCGTCTCCAAGCGGTGCGCATGGGTGTCGTCCAGCTGGGATGTCGGTGCCTGATCGGCGATGGGTGACTGGGTTCGGGAACAGTCCTCGTAATGCTGAATGACCGACCGGGCGGGCATTGAGGTGCCACCGTCATCGGTCGACACCGACAGTGCCCACAGCTCGATGTCTTCGCGATGCTCGGCGGCGAGCGCCGCGTACGCCAGCATCGTCTCAGCGGGATTGGCCCAGCTGAACCAGCGGGCCCGGAACTCCTGGCTCAGCCCACCATCGGCGAACAGCATCCGAGCCGACCGCGGTACGAACACGCCGGCCGGGATATAGCCCGCGCCTTCGCTGTTCACAATCAGCGTCTCGATACCCGAGGAAGTGCGGAACACACCGACGCACCAATCCATGAACGGATACATCCGCGAATCATGAAGCAGTTGATAGACGAGTTGGGAAGCGCTCACTAGCAACGGATCCGGCAGTGAGGTGCGGATGCCCTCGGCCGCGGCGCCGGCTGAGGCTCCGACCCCAGAACCCACGACCCCTGGCGGCAACGGGCCCACCGAACTCGCAGGCGACCCGCCACCTGCCGTAGACGGCGCAGGGACCGGTGACCCGGCCGCAGGACTGACCGCAGCCGTCGGCGGTGGAGTGCGCGGCACATCGGAGCCGAACGGCGGCAACGGCCCCATCGGCGCTGATCCACCGCCGCCAGCAGAAGGAACTCCACCAGGACCAGCCGCGGCCACCGGAGTAGCTGACGCAGACGACACTGGCGGGCCGCCCGCGGCTGCAGCCACCGGTGCCGGGCCAGCCGACGGAGCCCCGGCGGGAGCCGCACTGCCGGCGGCCGTCGATGCCGGCGGAGCAACTGGAGGCGCGAATGCGGCGGGGCTACCGCCCCCGCCACCCAGGCCGGCATTGAACCCCTTTGAAAAGTCAGTCGAGGGCGCACTTGGCGCACCGCCGGCACTCGGCAATCCACCCGCACCGAGGCCGCCGGGTGAGCTCAAGCCCTGGGTAGGCAGTCCGCCGCCGCTGCCCAAACCGCTTGGTGCAGAGGGCATATTGAGTCCGCCACCGGTTCCGCCAAGGCCACCTGAAGCGCCTGCCGGGGAGACTGACGGTGAATTACTGCCGCCGATCGCCGGAAACCCCGTCGCCGGAAATGCCTGGGGCTTCTGGTCTTCCATTTGGTGCTTTGGCACCTGTAACCCGTCGCCGCTTGGCGTCGCGTCTCGACTCGCCGCCCCATCTCCGTTGACGGACTGATGGTCGCTGACTGTCTGGTTGCCATCCGGCTTAGTCGTTGGCCGCTTGTCTGCGCCACCATCTTCGGGTTGGTGTTGATTAACAGGTGCAAGTGGTGGTTCTCCATGGGGAAGGTCTGCAGGCGTGTCGGGGCGCCAGCCCGCAGGCTTGACCTGGCTCTGCCCGCCGTCCGCTCCGCCCGTCCGGTCAGGAACGATCACGTCGTCGGGACTGCTTGCTGACGCGTTGTTTTGGGCAGTTTGGCTCTTAATGCCTATGTTGGCGCCTTGGGCTGCAATTGCGCCCGTCACTTCTGCGCTCTTCGTCGTTGCGGCTGATCGCGCTGCCGTGACGATTGCCATGATTTCCTGCCCTGCGAGTGCGGCAGGCAACAAACCCGACTGCATGGCCCTCATGACCTCGTCAATCGCGCGGTGAGCGTCTGCGTCGATCTGATCGAGGTCTTCTCGCAGGCCATAGAGCAGGCGGCCAACCTCCTCTGACGCTCGTGCCATTGCAAAGTAGCGGTCAGCTTGGGACTTATACGTGGACGCTTGCCGAAAGCACTCCTCACAGAAACCCTCGACCGCATGCCCGGACTGGTCGGCGGCCACGTTCGACGCCTGCATGTCGACCGAATCTGCGCAGTTCAGAAGGTCCAGTCCCTTGTCATGCTGCGCCTCTGAAAGCGTTTGGCAGCTAGATGGGTCCGTGTGCGGCCAAACCCCGCCAATAATCATGGTGGAGTATTGCCGAGTCGGCATACTGGATGGCGCGGCGACCGCTACCATCGCACGCCGACTTTGTCGCACACATGTAACGGCCCCGCATATGCCCCAAGGCTGTCAGTCCACAGCGCTTGCGCGTACGAGGTGAGCGGTCCTGGGCCCATATCTGACACTTGAAGGGCCCTATCGTCGAGGAATCGCTGCAGAGTGCGGCGTAGGTAGCCGCTGGCGTCCGGATTCTCGTCAAGAATGGGTTGCGCTCGGCTCACCCAATTTTGCGTATCGCTGATGAACTTCGGTAACGCCTGGTCCCGAGCGGGGCTGCCTGCTTCACCAAGTCCGATGTACGCATTTGAGAATTTGTCGTTCTCGCCCATGAGCGGCGCGATTGCTGTGCACAGCGATCGGTCTGCCTCCGATGTATTCCCCGTTTGAGTTGCAGTCGGGGCGGTAGGCGAAGCAGCAGGCGGCGTCGGCGGCGTCGGCTTCGCAAGATTGATGATGCCGACCACCAGCGCAGCAGCCGCCAGCAGAATCGCGAGAATTACACCGGCGCCTAGGAGCTTGCCGGCGCGGCGAGGAGCGGGTGCCATCGGCGGATACCCGTAGGCGGGAGGACCCACGGCAGGTCCGGGGTAGCCACTAGGTACTCCCCCGACCTGCGATCCGTAACCATCCCCCGGGCCACCGTGCTGTGTAGCCGTCATACACCTAGCTTAAGTGCGGTCACCGACTGCCAACCCCGCAAATGTGCATCGAACCGATGATCACCGCGGCCACGACGACCGTCGAACCCGCGTTGCTCGGCAAAATCTGCAAGCAGCACCGCAAAGTGCCCTGATAATTGACTTATGTCGGTGGTGCTCGCCTGCTCGCAGGCCCTGGAGACGCTTCGGCGTGCCCGATCGTTGTTCGCCGCTGGGCCCAGCACCGGTGTAGCGGAAGCGGGCATAGGCAATCTGCATGCCGCCGCGAGCACGACATCCGCGACCACAGCTGCTATGAGCACGCAATCTGGGGTGCTCGCTGAATCGCACCGCTCATTCGCCACCCACCAGACGTCGGTCCTGAGATCCAACGCCAACACCGACGCCGCACTCAGCGCAAAGCTGCAGCAGGCCGCGGCGGTGAACCAATCAGGTGGGGCTCGCCTGGACGCGATCACTGCACAGACCCGCGCCATCGCGGCCCTGGCCCCCACCGCCAAATCCCCTGCCGCGCAACAAGCTATTCTCACGGCCTTGCGCAATCAGCTCTCCCAAGCCAGCGACGTGGTGCACAACGCCCAGACCCGATCATCACAGCTTGCCGGCGAGGTACGAGCTCTGGGCTACGGCCACCAGCCCGCCAAGGAAGGACCCGCGTTCGGCATCGACCCGCGACAGGCCCCGCCGCAAGACGACGAGCGACGCAAAAACCAGATCGAGGCCTTCCGCAAGGTGTTCGGGCGCGACCCGGTCTCGGCGTCGGACTGGACCACCGCTGCCGGACTCGATCCGCACACCTACGACCCGAAATTCCGCGGCACCAACTCCGATGTCGAGGTCGTCCGCATCAAGCCCGTGCCCGGGCAGGGCGTGGTCCGCTCCTCACAGTGGATTCCCGACCGCGAAGTGCGGTCCTCCCCACCCTGGACACACGACCTAGGCAACAATCGCGGCCCCAACGCGCACTTCGATCCCGAAGACACCAAGGTCACCACCATCATCGACTACGACAACGGCATCGTCATCATGCGACAGAACCCGTCGGTGCTGGAGAACTCCGACGGCTCGCCCGGCGAAGTCCGCATCGGGCATCCCACCGGCACCGTCACCCAGCTCCAAGATGGGTCGGTGCGCATCAAATACGACTCCGGGAATCCGTTCGCCCCCGGGTGGACCCGAGACCCCACGACGATGGATGACCACCAGGTCACCGTTAACGGGGATCTGGTATTCACCCCCGGCGCCAACGGGGTGACCGTCAACGGCACCCGCACCGACTACCCGTCCATGGAGGTGTATCAGGACATGCCTAACGGAACGACCCGCACCGTGCTCATCGACAACGCCGCCGCCGGCGGACAACAAGGACCCATGACCAACCTGCCCTTTCACCACGATGTCGGCGTCGGCGGAAAAGCGTTCGCGCCGTTCGATACCGGCGGCTGGAACACCAAGTACGACGTTCCCACCCCGCTGCCGGGCACCGCCTTCGGCTCCCCGGACAGCCCGCCGTCGGCGGTCCCGCCCCCATCCACAGTTGGGGTGCCCTCATGACCGATCACCCAGTGCGCCCCCGATCGGACGATCGGGTGTGGACGGTGGCCACCTGGACCACGCCGTTTCTGTTCCAGCTGGTGTGCGGCGTCTTCCTCGCTGCGATGCTGGTGCTGGGCAAGCTCGGATTCCGCGACAACGACCATGTCACCGAAGGGCACAAGGTTCTCGCCGCCACCGGTATCGCCGTACTCATCGCGTCGATCGTGGCCGCACTGTTCCTGGCAGCGCGACGAACCACGTTGCGCGGCCTCGGCTTCGGGACCGCCGCCTCGACGGCCATCTTCCTGATAGGAGCGTTGGCGTATGTCCTCTGGCTCTTCTGAGTACGAGCTGCAGGTGATGACGCCGCAACGGCGTTACAGCGCGGCCGGTTTCGTCGCCCTGACAGTCAACGTCCTCGCACTGGAATTCCTCACCTGGGTGCTCATGGTGACCGCCTGGTTTTTCCTGCCGATCATCGCCGCACCGGTCCTCATCGTCGACGCCCTCATCGCCTGGGCACTGACCCGCCGCGGTGGCACGGCGGCTCAGATCGGCCGCGGCATGCTGATCGGTTGCCTCGCACCGGTGCTCACGGTGCTGATCTTCATCCCGGGATGGATCATCACCCGCAACGTGGCGCACTGAAACCGGGCGGAACGCAGCCACGACCACTCGATGCCGGCGTTCTTCCCAGCGTACTGAGCCGGGCGGGAGCGGACCGGCTGTTACCCGGCGCCGTCCTCAGAGACGTTCTGCCACAACTCCGCCCGCATCTCGTTGACCCCTTCGGCGCCGGCGGCGAACAACCGGTTCAACCGGTTCTCCAATTCGATATTGGTCAGCACCGTCCCCACCGCGTCGGCGATCTGAATGTCGACCAGCCGCCCGTCAAAGCCGAGGTGCATCGACACCAGGCCGTCAGGATCGTCCACCCCGGCACCGAGCTCGTCGAGATCGCGCAACAACTTATCCAGATGCGCCAACGTGGCGGCAGTCTCGTTCTCGCTGAACTTGACCTTCTCCGCATCGCCCAGATCGTGAAAGTTGGCCGCACTGATCCGAGCACGCCCGTCACCACCTGAGGTAGCAGGTGACGGCGTGCTCACTAGGGCTCCTCAGGTGGGCGTGTCCGCAGGCGGCGCACGACAGGTTCGGACGAACTCGGCGGCGTGGGATCATCCCCAGGAGGATCGGGATTGCGTTCCCGGGTGGTGGCCGACGCCACCGACAGCCTATTGGTATCCACCCGCCCGGTGACATCCTCGGTGTGCGGGACGTCGCGGGAGACCACTTTGCGCTGCCGGCCCGGATCGTCGCGGCCACCCTCGCCGCCACCGCCGTGACCCCCCATGCCGCCCATCGCGCCCATCGGCATGCCACCCATCGGCATCCCGCCCATCCCCGCACTCGCGGGCCCCGGCGTGCCGGTAGCCCCGGCCGGAGTGACCGCCGGGGTGGGCGGCGCGCCGGTGGACGGCGCCACCCCCAACGCCGGCGCGCCGTCGCCGCCAGCCGGGGTGGTGGGCGCACCGCCACCGCCGCCGCCGAGGTCGCCGGGATCGCCCGCACCCGGGTCCCCCGGGGTGTCGGTGCCGGGGCTCAGCGGGTCGGTCTTCTGCTGTGCGAGCCCCGAGAGGCTCTGGGTGGCCGCGCCGATCGCCTGGGTGCCGGCCTGCATCGCGGCCTCGGGCAGCTTGGTCACCGTCCCCATCAGGCCCCCCACCAGGCCACCGGCCGCACCCAACACCGTGGGGATCATCTGCGGCAGCATCGAAGCCATCTGCCCGGAGCTTTCCGGGGACAGCGGATCACCAGCGCCGGGCTGACCCGGAAGGCCAGCACCATGAGGCCCGGTGGGGTCGCCCTGCTCGCCAGGGGCCGTGGCGCCCGCCGGGCCCGGCGCGCCGGGATTACCCGGATCCTCGCCGGCCGTCGCGGAGTCGGTGTTGCCGTGATAGCCGCTGTAGCCCGTCACCGTGCGCTCGTTGAGCTGGTTCTTGTCGTTGACCGCGTTGGCCAGCGGCACGGCATAGCGCCCACCGGATGCGGCGTTCGCCTGGGCCAGCGACTGGATCCGGTTCTGGGCCGCGGTGTGCTGCTGCGGGGCGGGGATGTCCTGACGGGCCTGGGCCAGATTGCTCGCGTAGGCACTGGCCTGGGTGACCAGCCCGTGCCCACGATCGGCGTAGCGGTCCAGCCCGTCGGCGAAACCCAACAGG
>JAHFVC010000037.1:16926-27025 GCA_023264765.1 Mycobacterium sp.
GGCCGGCTCGCCGCCGGGGTCGAGGCTGGCCCGTCAAGCACCTCCGGCAGCTGGGACACCGCCGCCCGCAGCTGCTCGGCCGCGTCACGGGCGGCGCCGCTGGCTCGCGACCACGCCGTGCTGAACGGCTCCCCGCCGCCAAGTTCGCCGGTATGGGTGGCCGCCGACAGCGCCTCAGGCATCAGGGCCGCCAGCGGTGGCAGCGGGGTGCGCGCATCCGGCGGGACCGGTGGGGCCGGCGGCGCGAATCCCGCCACCGGTGCCGGGCCCGACGAATTCGGGTTCAACGCCCTCAGCGCTGCGGCGTTCTGCAGATCGGTGTCCACGAACGTGACGGCGGTGCCGGTCAGATGCTCCAACGAGGCGACCAGTGCGGCCACATGGGCGCTCAACGCGGCGGTGAGCGCCGCACCGGCGGTACTCAGCCGCTCGGCCGCACCGACTGAGGCCGGGTCGGCGCCCAGCGGCGGATGCGGCACCCCACCGCTGCCCTCGAGCGCCTGCACCGCGGACATCAGCCGCTGCGCCGCGGCGACCAGCCCAGGAGCATCGACTTTCATGACTACAGTCTCCTCAGCCGGGCCCGTGCCTCGTCGAGATCGGCCGCGGTCGGCATCCAACTGAACGCGACTGCGGGTACCCCGGCCGCCTCCCATTCGGCGCGCACCGCGACCTGCCCCTCGAAATATGCCACATCGGCGCAGGCCTGAATACGGGCGGCGATCTCACGGCCCGGTCGGTGCATCACCGGCGGTTCCAGCTGGACCCCGAGCACTTCTCCGGAGCCCGCCACCCGCACCCACACCGTCTCATCGACGGTGCTGGCGGTGTATTCACGCTCAGCAGCTGTGGTCATGCTCAAGTGTTGGGGACCTGATTGATCTGCGCGGCGTTCTCCTCGTCGGTGTGGACGTAGAGGTGCGCGCCCCGGCGCAGGTCATCGCCGGCATTGCGGTGCAAGGTGGCGTGCCCGGCCAGGGCGCTGTCACGCTCGGCCAGCACGTCGCCGACCGCCGCCTTGAACTGGTGCATGATCGGACCATAGCTGTCCACCGCGGCGCTGATGTCGCTGCCGCGCTCCCGGGCCGTCTCGACGTGGCGGGCCACTTGGTCATGCCCGTCGGCGACCTCCAGCAGCACTTCGGGTGTGATCCGGATCGGCTCACTCATGGGATGCATCCTTTCCTGACGACTCAATTGTCCCGGTAAATCCGGGACGGTGTGCACAGAATTTTGTTAGCCGGTCGGTAGCGGTGCCGCCGGTACGGCCGGCGGGGGTGCGGCTGCCGGCATCCCCGCCGGTGCCGGGGCTTGGGCGGCCGGTGCCGAAACGGTCGAGGTGACCGCGGTGGGGTCGATGAACCCGAGAAAGTCCGGGCTGGAGGTCACCTGCGCCAACGGCACGACCTGGCCGTTGAGGTAGCCCTTGACCGAGCTCAGCACCGGCTCGTAGTGGTCTTTGAACATCGCGATGTCACCACAGGTCAGTCGGGTCGGGTCGACCGGGCTGGTCACCGGCGTGCCGACCGGCGGCAAGGTGAGCCCGTTCTGGCGGTAGGCCGCATCGACCGTGCCGCCGGCCAGATAGTCGCGCACTGCCTGTGCGGCCTGGGGGCTGCGCGCTGTCGCGGTGGACCCGTCGGGCAACGTCACCGTCGGCGAGGCCGGGACCGCCGGCACCGCAGGCGAGGGCGGTGGCCCACTGTCTGCCGGCGTTGGCTGTCCGCTCGAGTCGGCCGGCGGGTGCGGTGGCTCCGTGCCATCGTGTGTGCGGCGGCCGGATGTGGGTTCGGTGTCCTTGCCCGGCTCGGTGGTGTCCTCGGGGCGGTCCACGGCTTCGGGTGCCCGCTGGGTGCCGGCCGGGGTGCCCGCATTGGACGCCAGCCCGGCCAACGGGCTTGCCCCGCCGGTGAGGCCGCCCAGGGCATCCAGCGGGCTGCCACCCAGTCCCCCCAGGCTGCCCAAGGCACCCGGCAGCATCGCCCCCAGTGCGGACATCGGATCGGCGCCCAGCGGGCTTAGCGGCGCGCTAGCCAGATCGGCCAGCGAGGGGTCCGGCATCGCAGGTGCCGGACCCAGCCCGGGGTCGGACACCGCGGCATCCGCCGGCGGTCCGGGGTCGGCGGCCGCAGGTTGAGCAGGGGCCGGGGCGGCGTCGGTACCCGACGCGTGCTGGGGCGCCGCGGCGCCGTGGTCATCGGCGGCATACAGCGCGGCCAGGGCCTGCGCGGTGTTGCTTTGATCTTCGGCAGTGAGGCTGCTGGAGGTCAGCAGCTCCTGGATGGTGCTCACCTGGCTGCGCAGGAACGTCAGGTAGGCCTTCTCGCCCGCCGCGGTGTCGGTGTTCATGGCCGGGTTCTGCACCGCCTCAACGATTTTCTGCTGAATGGCGTCGAGCTTCTGTTGCCCTGCGACGGAGGTGGCGTGTGCGGTCAGCAGGGCCTCTGACAGTCTCTCCTCGGCTTCGCTCAGGGTGCTGAACCGGTGTTTGAGCTCATCCTGCAACGCGCGCACCGCGTCGGCGGCCTTGCCGGACTGTTGTTCGGTGGTGGGCAGCGCCGCGTCCGGTGGAGGCGGTGGCGCGGTGGCGCTGTCGTATTGCTGCTCGGTGATCGGGGCGCCACGGTGGTCGAAGAACACTCTCGTGCCGCCGGGACCCAGCGTGTAGTAGTCGCCGCGGGCGTTCTTTGGGGTCAGCACACCGGTTTTCGGGTCGGTGAAGAAGCCGTGGGTGCTCTCAGGGATCCCACCGAGCTGCGGTGCGATCTGCTGGCCTGCGGCGTTGAGCGGCGCGTACCGGTCACCGACCTTGCGGTAGCCGACCGGTGAGGCCGGTGGGCTCAGGCTGCCGTCTAGTTGAACGAGAGATGCTGTGCCGTCATCGTTTTGTACCCAGGTCTGCTTACCGACGGCGTCGTGGTACACCACGGTCCCGTCGGCGGGCAGGGCGGTGCCATCGCCGAACACCAGCTGGCGGGGCTGAGCGCGGCCGGCGGCGTCGACGACCCGGTCGGTGTCGAAACGAATGTGGGGATCCCCGTACGCCGCGCGGGCACCGTCGAGAATTCGACCCCAGTAGGGATCGTCGGCAGAAATGTAGCGGCCCGGATCGCTGGGCATCCGCCACCCCGCACCGGGGCGCGGGGTGTAGCTGTCCCAGTGCACATCGCCGAAATGCTTGGCCGCCGTCATGACCGATCCCCTTCCTGTCTAGTCAGAAGTGGCCGCGACCGAGATCGTCCTCGAGGCGACGGTCCGCGGCGAACCGTGGCGGCGCCACGGTGTCGCTATCGGCGCCGAACACGGTCAGCGCGCGGGAGAGCACGCCCATCACCTGCGCGGTCTGCTTGTCGATCCCTGCCGTGAGAATCACCAGATCGTCCTTTCTGGAAGTCATTTCAGCCTAAGCCCCGCCAAGGACTGCTCTGTGCACGTTTTTTCGGGGCTACACCTGCACGGATCGCGTGGGGCGCACCGCCACATACCGGGTGGGCATCGGCGCGACCCGCACGACATCACCGGTGTGGGGGGCGTGCACGACCTCATCGGCAGAAATCGCCAGTTGCACATGGCCTGGCCCAGGTCTGCCGCCCTCGCCGAAGGAGTCGAGCGGAAAGATCAGATCCCCCGCCCGGACCTGCCCGGCGGCAACCCTGACCCCGTCCGTGATTTGGGTGTAGGTGTCGCCACCGAGCTTGACCCCGGCCTGATTCCACGCCCACTGGGTCAACCCCGAACAGTCGAACGCCCCAGGGCCTTTGGCTCCCCACACATACGGGCGGCCCAGCTTGCTCAGTGCCGCCTGCACCGCACCTTCGCCCGGCCCGGCCGGGGGCTGTCCGCCGCGGCGCAGCCAGTCAACCCCGGAGGCCAGTACAGTTCCGCGGTTGGACGGCCTCCCGCCGAGACCACTCAGCCCCGCCAGACCGGGCAATCTCGACAACGACGGTCCGGCGCCACCGCCCAGCCCGCCCCCTGGTAGGCCGCCGGGCATGCTGGGACCAATACCGCTGCGCGGGTAGGACAATGAGCGCAGCAGTATCGCCAACCGGGCGTCCCGCACCCGGTAAGCACTGATGACGCGCTGCTGCTCGGACACCCGCGCGCGCAACGCGCCGATCAACGCCCGCTGCCCGGCGGCGGTGCCCGTCGAGGGGGACAGCGCCGCGGTGTCGGTGGCCGCGCCTTCCACGGCACGCCCTGATGCGGTGCGCCCGGCACGGTCAGTTCTGGCGGCCCGAACCGCAGCGTCGATCACGCCCTGGTCGGTCCCGGCTGCGGCGTCGAGCGCCGGGCCAGCGCCACCGGCGAACGTGGTGTAGCCGGTCGGCAGGGCACCGGAGAGCGTGCTGATGCGCTGATGGCCCGCGCGGACCAGGACAGCGGCCGTCGCGAGACCGGGATCGGGCGGCGCCGATGCCGACGATTCCCCGAACAGCGCGTGCCCGCGGCTGAGTACCTCGCCCACTCGGGTCACCAGCGCTCCGACCGACATCTGTCCATTATCGCGGGGCGCACAGTGTCGTTCTCACACAAATTTTGGCCGATCAGCCTCGGTCGACCAGCTGATCTGTTCGGACCCCGGCCGGTGATGGCCGTCGCTACAATCCGGCGATCTCCCGGTACAGCGCTTGCGCCGCAGCATGTTTGGACTTGATCTCCAGGAGATAGCCTTGGCGTCCCCGCTGGTAGGCGATCTCGGCGCTGGGATCACCGGGACGCTGCTGAAGCCAGAAGATCGACTTCCAGATGTCGGGTGAGGACGGGCCGCCGTGTGTGTCCAGGCGGTCGAGGAAGCCCGCGATCGCCAGGTTCGGGTTGCGTCGGCCCGGGTAGGAGGAGTCCTGCTGAAAGATGCTTTCCCACAGTCCGTTCGGACTCACCGCGCGCGGGCTGAGGTGGCTTTCCTGCAGGGCGTCGGCCAGGATCGCCGTGGTCTGACCCGGTGAGTACCCGCGCCGCCGTGCTTCGTGGATGAGGGCTGCCGCGACCTGCCGGGGAGTCGAATTCAGCGTCAACGCTCCCAGCGGTGTACCGGCGACCCGGCCGTCGGTCCCCCGGCCCGGCAGATGCGTCATCGGCGCCGGCGCATGTGCGCTCCATGCCGTCAGCGGCCGACCCCCTGCCGCGATCCCTGACATTGGCCCGCTGGCTCGGGTCGCCCGCCCAGCTCCGCCGATCGCGGACGGCGAGAGGTCGGTCATCCCGATCGGCCGACTGGCGGGGCTCCCCCGCTGATAGGCCAGCGTCCGCAGTGCCGCTGCCAGTCGCGCGTCACGTGACGAATACGCGGCGATGGCATCCTGCTGCTCGGCCACGCGGATCCGAAGCGCCTGGATGAGTGCCCGCTGCCCGGCCGGTGTCCCGGCCGCCGGCGTCAGCGCCGCGATATCGGCACCGGCACTGCGGATCACCGCGGCCGAGATGCTGTGGCCGGCGCGGTCGGACGCGGCGGCCACCCCCACCGCGGAGCGCAGGCGCCGGTCCGCAGCTGCGGCCTCATCCAGACTGGTACCGGAGTCGCTGGCCCAGCGGCGATAGGCGGCAGGCAGCGCCCCAGTAGACGCGGTCAAGCGCCGCAGACCGCCACGCGCGAGCCCCGCAGCGGTCGACAGTGAGGCACCCGCCGCGGTCGGGCGTTGCGTTGCGGGGCCGAAGAGCGCGTGACCGCGCTCGAGCACCTCGCCCACCCGGGCCACCAGCGCATCGACTGACACCCTTCCAGTATCTGTGGTGACGCCGACTGGTTCCTGCAGAGAATCTGCGCGGCGTCGTCGCCGGCAGGCGCACATGAGCACATGAGCACACCGTGCCACTCGGCGCGCGACAGCCGGCGCCGCACCTCCTCCCGGCGGGGTGGGGGCTACTGGGTCAGCTCGGCGATCAACGCCTCGATCCGCTGGCGGTCGTGCTCACCGATCTCCTGCTCAGCCTCCAATGCGGTGACGGCATCAGGGCTCACCTGGGCCGCGCCCGCGGCTTCAGCCACGCTGAAGGTCGCTGCATTGCGCGCCACGTAGAGCCGTTGACCCAACGTGGCGCCCGGCGCGCCAGCGGCGCGTGCCATCAACCCGTCATAGTGGCGCCGGATCTCGCGAAGCAGCTTAATCACCTCCGTCGACCCTTGACTGCTGCGCACCGCACGTGCGGTCAGAGCCTCCAGGTGGCGGATATCAGCGAGCACGGTAGCGACCTGCTGCGGGAAGGCTGGATCATCATCGTCGGGCAGCGTCGCGATGGCCGCCAAGACCGGGCCGGCGGCCATCGTCACCGCTTCTGTGAGAAGTTTCGCGGAGTCACTGGGTGCCGCTTCTTTAGCAGACGGTGGTGGAGTCGGTGCCCCACCGGTTAACTTCGCCAAAGTGCCGGGTGGCCACTGGACCACCTGTTCCAGCTTGGCCCGGGTCTTGTCGCGAGGCCATGCCCGGCCCTTCTCGAAGTCGATCAACGCCGGAGCCGAGATGACCTTGTCTGCCGCCAATTCCCGCTGACTGATACCCAATTCCTGACGCCGAGCGGCGAACGCCGCGCCGGCCCGGGCCCGGCCTACTGCGTCCGCATCATGGGCCATCGGGTCAGTGTATCGGGTAGTCGGGGCCTCGACGGTACCACCGATCACCCGTCCACCCCCGATCGGAAACTAAGCGGCTAGGCCGCATGATTAACTTCAAAACTTGAACTGCTTAAGTTTAAGCGCTAAAGTTTGGACTAACGAAGCGCGATACCTAGGAGGGGAGTGACCGTGACCGTGATGATGGATCTACCAGCAACCCGGATGTTCGGGCCCTGCGTCACCGATCCGGACCGGTGGGCTTCCGGCGGCGAGGACCCCGAACTGAAGACCCTGTGCCGAGGCTGCCCGCGCCGCTTCCGCTGTGCACGCGAGGCCCTCGACACCCCCGGCATCGAAGGGATGGTGGCCGCGGTCTACGTCCCCAAGGAGGGCCGCGCACGGCTGTTCGCCCTGCGGCAGCTGCAATCGCTCGCCGCTTACGCCGGCTTCGCCGATCAGCCCGACGTTCCATAGCCCGGTCTTCATCCGGCCCCCGCCGGCCGGGCGTGTTCGTCGATCGGCCGTACCGCCGACCAGATCTGCCCGAGCCAGCGCGGCCAAATCGGTTCTGTCCCAGTCACATCAGACGCCAGAGCACGGTGACGGCGGGCCGCCGGCGCCTGGGGCGGCCACCCCGGCGCCGCACGGGCCGGCGTGACGGGAGATGGGCCCCGCTCCCCTGGGACTCGACACTGACCAGTCCCGCGACCGGCCGCACACGTGGATATTCCGGCACGGCCCACTGCCGCCCACCGCATTCCGCCACGACGCCGGCGCGCAGGTCACCGTGATCCGACTTCGCTGCGAGATCCCTCCGGCATGCCCTCGGCGGCCTGCAGCACCTTGCGCACCACCGAGTGGTGCACGTTGCGCCTGCTGGCGATCGTCGTCGGACGCATACCCGCGGCCCCGTCTGCGAGCAGCACCGCGACCACCTGCGGATCCTTCTGAGTAACTTTGTCGCGCACCAGCATTTCGGCCAACGCCAGGTACTCCTCGATCGGCAGGTCGGCTTCCGCCGTGTCCTCCTCAGTGCCCGCACGGCACGGCGCAGCAGGTAGCAGCGCCGACGGTTCGGGTGACTGCTGCCCGTCCTCGAGAACGGCAGGGTGATGTCCAGCCGGGACGTCATCGCTCGACGGCACTGACTCCACACGTGGTGCCGAGACCGGTGCGCCGGCCGCCGGCGGTGCGTGGGCCTCGCCCCGCACCGGTGCCGAAGCCGCTGCAGCGGAAGGGGTTTGGGACAGCAGACATAGGGTGGCGATGGCGATGGATACATCGATCACGAGCGGGAAAATCGACGCCACGGGGACACCCACCACGGCGGCGATGAAACCCAATCTCACCGCCAGTGTCCGGATCGCGTCGAAGGACACCATGAAGGCGAACACCGCCAGGACGACCGTGCCGGCGAACGCACACCAGTAGACGCTGCCGTTCGCCCGGGTGCGGACCAGATGACTGATGGCGTGGGTGGCCGCGATTTGCACCGTCGGCGCCACCACCGCCAGCGCGGCAGCGCACCAGGACATGTCATGTGGTGCCATCAGGAGGGCGTGCGCGACATTGGCAGCCATCGAGAACAGGCTCGCCAGTACCAGCCAACACCAGAAGAACCTGCGCGCGGCACGACGTGCCTGATCGAGGTTCGTGGTCATGCTGCGTACGCTCCTTCGCCCCGACCGTTCGCGGGTGGGGCATGCGTGGGAGTTCGGGTGGGGCTGGACCTTCCGCCGAGAACGTCCGAGTTGGGCGGGCCGACCGTGGCCGTATTCCCCTGTCCGTCAAGCCTATGACTGGTGCAGGTCTGCTCCCTGCACAATTTTCGTTCCCCGGCGGCCGGGCCGAAGGCGTGACGGATGCCGGCGTGCACGCTTGCGCATCCGGGCCGACGGTTAACGCACCGGTCGGCAGCGCCATGAAATAGCGCAGGAACCACGCCCGCGTCCGGCCTAGGCTCGAGATACGGCCCAGGCGGGACAAGCGCCGTCCAGACCGACGGTCAAAGATGATCGGACACAACCGAATTGCCCAGGGATTCTGCGATACTTGGGATGGGTGCAGGACCGTGGCCGGCCCGCCGTGCCCCGAACCCCATCAGTCCCACGCGCCTCATTGATTTCAGGCCCGCGCGGCGTGTCACGGCAGATATGCCCGGCGCGTAGGGCATGCTCAATCCCCAGGTGGCGGTTAACCGCCACCAATAGTAAACGCGGTTAACCGCGCGTCGGGCCTTTACCGACGGTGGACCGCCGGTCAGACCTAGAGGAGCAGCACCCGCCGCAGTAGGACGGCGACATCTCTTGCCCCACAACTACATACGCGCACGCCGGTAAACGGCGAAACCCCCGGCCCCCAGAGGGGCCGAGGGCTGTGCAGTTCGAGCTGGCACTCGCACTGCACCGATGTCTTCGCGCAATCCACCCTCTGAAGGGAATCGTCATGAAAGACGCATTCCACGGTAGCGCACGCCCTGCACTGGGTCTAGATGGAGCGGTCCTTACGCCCCATCCGGCGATCGTGCGCCCGTACCGTGGCTCCACCAAACAGCGACCGCTGCGCGGCACCGCCAGGACCTCCCCCACCTGGATCCGCGCCACCCTCGCCGCCTATCACGTCACCACACGTGTGCCGGCGATCGTGCTCGATCTCGAGCAGTCAGCGACGAAAGTACCGTGCTGGACCGGCCGCGCCCAGCGGTGGGTCCGCCACACCGTGCCCACCGCCTATCGCCTGCGCTATGACACTCATGTGCGCCCTGCCATGCCCAACAACCCGATCAGCCTTAAAACGCTCGTCGTCGTCGCTGAAGCTCGTGCCGGGTTCGCCGATCACCGCACCGGCCGCAATTGCCGGCCCACTAACGCCCGCCTGGCCGAACTCACCGGGCTGTCGGTACGCACGGTGCAGCGGGCCTCCACAGCACTCAGATTGCTCGGAGTGGCCACCGAAGTGCTGCGCGGTCGGCAGCGCACACGCACGGAGCGGTATGCCAGCTGGGCCGCTGGGGATAAAGGTCGCGGCTGGGCGTCGGTGTGGGCTCTGCACGACAGTCGATTCACCATGCTGTCACCCCATCCCGGAGGGTGTTTCTCTACTTCTGTTAACTCCAGTAAGAAACTACTCACTACCAGCCACCGGCAAAAAACAGCCGGTCGGCGCGGCGCTGGGCGCCGCGAATGCCGCGATACCGCGGCACTCACCCTGGCAAACCGGTGGATGGTCGATCAGCAAACCCCGGCGTGGGCCCGGAGGTACCGCACCGGCACGCCGTGGGCAGCCGTGCTGCGCGGACCGGCCGCGCACGGCTGGACGCCGCGCGATATCAACCAGATGCTCACCGACTGGATCGGGACCGGGCACTGGCTGCCGCAGGAGCCGCACAAGCCGATCGGCCTGCTGGCCGCGGTGCTGGCCTGGCACGGGAATCTCGAGGAGCGCCCGGCCGCCGCCGACGAAGCCCGCGAAGCGCAGGAACTCGCCCAGGCCCGGGAGCGGGTCCGCCGCCAGATCGCCGAGCGTGCCCGCCACGCCCAAGCGCGC